>JBKJOM010000217.1:0-3850 GCA_046595775.1 Ramlibacter sp.
GTGGCGGTGGTGGCGGCTACGGCGGCCGTGGTGGCGGAGGGGGTGGCGATGGCGGATTCCGCAGCCCCTACGGCTCCGGTCCGCGCGGCGGTGGCGGCGGCGGAAACCGCGGCGGCTACTGATCCACAAGGCCCTTCGGGGCCTTGTTCAATGGGCCCTATTGTCCTTGCCGATGCTTGCGCGGCCGCCCGGCCAGCGCGCGGTCATACAGCGCGTTCGGCAACAGGCGCATCAACTTCGCGACCACGCCCATCTGCCAGGGGATCACACGATAGCTGGCACCCGCCTCGATCGCGCGGAAAGCGCGATCAGCAAAGTCTTGCGGCTGCATCAGGAACGGCATCGAGTAGCGGTTCTGGCGCGTGAGCGGCGTGTCGATGTAGCCCGGGCAGATCGTCACGACCTTCACGCCATCCGCGCGCAACTCGCCGCGCAGGCTCTCGCAATAGCTGATGACGGCGGCCTTGCTCGCGCTGTACGCGCCGTGGCCGGGCAGACCCCGGATGCCGGCCACGCTGCCGATGCCCACCAATGCGCCCGAGCCGCGCTCTCGCATGCCGTCGATGAAGGGATGAAAAGTGGCCGCCAGGCCGATGTTGTTGGT
Organism: Ramlibacter sp.; assembly: GCA_046595775.1. Taxonomy (GTDB): domain Bacteria; phylum Pseudomonadota; class Gammaproteobacteria; order Burkholderiales; family Burkholderiaceae_C; genus Ramlibacter. The sequence continues at coordinate 605 of JBKJOM010000217.1, forward strand.
CGCAAAGGTGCGCGCGATGACGTCGATGTCCTCGCGGACCGCCGTGTCCACGCCGACACTGATGCCGGCGTTGGCGATCACAGCATCCGGCAAGCCCTGGCCCGCGATGCAGGCGCGGCCTGCGGCGACGATGTTGTCGGTGTCGGCGACATCGGCGCCGTAGACCGCGTAGCGATCGGCCGGCAGCTTGTTCGAACGAGCCCAGGCCTCGATCTCGCCGGCGCGGCGCGCGACCAGCGCCAGCCGCCAGCCGGCCTGGTGATAGCGCCAGGCGAGGGCCTGCCCGATTCCGCTCGCGGCGCCGGTGATGAAGGCGAGCTTGTCCATGGTGTCAGGGCGCTCCCCGGGGCCGGATCACGCCATGCACCCGCCCCTGCAGGTCCAGCACCTGGCCGATGTTGTCGAACTCCAGGCTGTCACCGGTGAATCGATCCGCGCCGCGGATCAGTTCCACCGGCTTGTGCGACTTGATCCGCTCGGTGTCCATGAAGGCATGGAGAAACTCGCCGCGCACTTCAAAGACCGGACGCACGCGTCCGTTGGCATCGGTCACGGCCTGGCGCGTGACCACCGCATCGCCGATCAATTGCACCTCGGAGCCGTCGGCGTTGCTGATGGCCTTCTTCGCGGTGGCCACGGTCAGTTCACCGCGTGCGTTGAACGAGCGGATGCGCGGCTGGTCCACCTCCAGCGTGTCGGTGTCGGGATAGTGGCGCCCTTCGCTGCCGAAGATCTCGGTCTTCAACCGGCCATTGGGATCAAAGGTCTTGATGGAGAAGCGCCGCATCAGCGAGTCCGGGTCATGCCGCAACGCGGCCTGCCCGGGTGCCACACCAATCACCGGCGTGTTGCGCGCGAGCCAGTAAGTGCCCAGCGCCATGACGCCCATCAGGATCACCGGCAGGTAGACCGACATGCGCTCCCACCCGGCCCGGATAAGCCGGCCCGGTCGCGTACGCGCTGCAGGGGGCGCCACCGTGCTCAGGCGTAGTCCTCCAGCAGCTGCGCATAGCGGCCGCTGGCGACCAGCAACAGGTCGCAGAATTCGGGCACGGCGCCGCACTTGCGTGACGTGGTGCGCAATCGCTTTCACTTCGGCGTGCGCATTGGCGGGCGCGCAGGCCAGCGCGCAGCGGCGCAGCACCGGGAGGTCGGGCCAGTCATCGCCGATGCCCGCGGCCTGCTTCCAGTCAAGGCCGAGTTCGGCCAGCGTCTTTTCCGCCGCGGCGAGTTTCGCTTCCGTTCCGAAATGCGCGTGGGTGACGCCCAATGCCTTCAGGCGCTCGCGCAGCGGCGTCGAGTCACGGCCGGTGATCACGACGGGCGTGATGCCGGCGCGTTGCAGCAGCTTGAGGCCCAGCCCGTCGAGGATGTGGAAGCGCTTGAGCGTCTCACCCTCGGCCGACAGGTACAGGCCGCCGTCGGTCAGCACGCCGCCGATGTCGAAGAACGCCACGCGCACGCCTTGCGCGGCCAGCAACAGCTCGGGAGAGAAAGTCAGCGCAGGCATCAGATCACCTTCGCGCGCATCAGGTCGTTGCTGTTCACGGCGCCGCACAGGTGCCCGGCCTCGTCGACCACCAGCACGCTGGTGATGCGGAACTGTTCCATCAGTTGCGCCGCCTCGGCCGCCAGCGCGTCGCGCCCGATCGTGCGCGGCTTGGCGTGCATCACGTCGGCGGCGGTCGAGGCGCGCAGGTCCACGCCCTGCTCGACCAGGCGGCGCAGGTCACCGTCGGTGAAGATGCCTAGCACCTTGCCATTGGTATCGACGACGGCCGATGCGCCCAAGCCCTTGGCGCTCATCTCGCGCATCAGGTCGGGGAAGAGCGTGCTGGGCAAAACCCTGGGCACCGCATCGCCCGTGCGCATTACATCCGACAGGTGTGTGAGCAGCTTGCGGCCGAGCGCGCCACCGGGATGCGAACGCGCGAAGTCCTCGGTCTTGAAGCCGCGCGCGTCCAGCAGCGCGACCGCCAGCGCATCGCCCAGCGCCAGTTGCGCGGTGGTGCTGGCAGTGGGTGCGAGTTGCAGCGGGCAGGCTTCCTTCTCGACGCCGCTGTCCAGCACGATGTCGGCGTGCTGCGCGAGCGTGGAGTTGGCGCTGCCCGTCATTGCGATCACCGTCGCGCCCATGCGCTTCAACACCGGCAGGATGGCTGTGATCTCGTCGCTCTCGCCGCCGTTGGAAATCACCAGAACCAGGTCGACCGATTTGATCATGCCCAGGTCGCCGTGGCTGGCCTCGGCCGGGTGCACGAACATCGCCGGCGTGCCGGTCGAGGCCAGCGTGGCGGCGACCTTGCGGCCCACATGCCCGCTCTTGCCCATGCCCATCACGACCACGCGACCGCGCACCACGAGCATCTTCTCCACCGCAAGCGCAAAGGCCTCGCCGGTGCGCTGCTTCAGGCCCAGCACCGCCGCGGCCTCGATGTCGAATGTCTCCTGGGCCAGGCGCAGGGCACGCTCACGGTCGATCGCTGTCATTCGCGGATTCTATAGAGCCGTGACCCAGCCGCTTGGTAGCATCCAGCCATGTCCACGCTGGAACTCACGCTCCTTTACCTGCTGGCCGCAGTGATGGGCGTGGTGGCGTTTCGCATGCTCAAGCTGCCGCCGATGCTGGGTTACCTGGTCGTCGGCGTACTGGTCGGCCCGCACGCGCTGGCCGTGGGCGGGCACCAGGAGGCGCTGAGCCATCTTGGCGAGTTCGGCGTGGTGTTCCTGATGTTCGTGATCGGGCTGGAATTCAACCTGCCCAAGCTGCGCGCGATGCGCACCCATGTGTTCGGACTGGGCCTGCTGCAGGTCGTGCTCACTATCGTGGTGATCACGGCCGGCTCGCTGTTCCTCACGTCGCTGGCACCCACCTTGTGGACGATGGAGTGGCGCACGGCGCTGGCGCTTTCCGGCGCGGTCGCGATGAGCAGCACCGCCATCGTCGTCAAGCTGCTGTCCGAGCGACTCGAGCTGGAGACCGAACACGGCAAGCGCGTGATGGGCGTGCTGCTGTTCCAGGACCTGGCCGTGGTGCCGCTGCTGGTGCTGATCCCGGCGCTGGGCAGCCCGCCCGAACTGCTGTTCAAGGCGCTCGCGCTCGCCGCCGTGAAAGCCACGGCCGTCATCACGCTGCTGCTGGTGGGCGGGCAGCGCGTGATGCGCTGGTGGCTCACGATCGTCGCACGCCGCAAGAGTGAAGAGCTTTTTGTACTTAATTTGCTGCTGGTCACGCTGGCGCTGGCC
>JBKJOM010000261.1:0-4999 GCA_046595775.1 Ramlibacter sp.
AAGACCCAGAAGGCATGCGTTCACGTGAAAAATACCTCTGGCAATCTGTGATCGGCTTGATTGCAGCGCTCTATTTGGTGTTCAGCATTTCAGAGAATTCCAATGTGAAAGTCATGGAACTTTTTGTGAAATGGGTTCAATCTGGATTCGATTTAGACCTACCGCCGAAAGCAGGCCTGCTGGTGCCGTTCTTCAAGGAAATCAGCTATCCGCTGGGCGTGTTCGGCTTCGTGATCCTCACCTACATGGTGATCGTCGGATCGAGCAACGCAGTGAACCTTACCGATGGCCTTGATGGATTGGCCATCATGCCGGTCGTGATGGTCGGGTCTGCGCTGGGTGTGTTCGCCTACGTGACCGGCAGCTCGGTGTACTCCAAGTACCTGTTCTTCCCGCATATCCCCGGCTCGGGTGAGCTGCTGATCTTCTGCGCCGCGATGTCGGGCGCAGGCCTGGCGTTTCTCTGGTTCAACACCCATCCGGCGCAGGTCTTCATGGGCGACGTGGGTGCGCTCGCCCTGGGCGGTGCGCTCGGCACCATCGCCATCATCGTGCGGCAGGAGATCGTGCTGGCCATCATGGGCGGTGTCTTCGTGGCCGAAGCGATCTCGGTGATGGCGCAGGTCATGTACTTCAAGTACACCAGGAAGAAATACGGCGAGGGCCGGCGCATCCTGAAGATGGCGCCGCTGCACCACCACTTTGAAAAGAGCGGCTGGACCGAGACGCAGGTGGTCGTTCGGTTCTGGATCATCACCATGTTGTTGTGCCTCGTGGGCCTGTCCACGCTGAAACTCAGATGACCGGCCAGCACGTCCTCATCATCGGGCTCGGCGATTCCGGCCTGGCCATGGCGCGCTGGTGCACGCGTGAAGGCGCGCGCGTGACCGTTGCCGACACACGCGATGAGCCGCCGAAACTGGGTGCGCTGCGCGAGCAACTTCCCGAAGCCACATTCGTTGCAGGCGAGTTCACGCCGGCACTTGTCGATGGCGTCCAAGCTGTGTATCGCAGCCCCGGCCTTTCGCCGGAACAGGTGGCTGCGGTCACCGGGGCCGCGCACGGGCAAGGTATCCCTGTCGGCGGCGAGCTGAGCCTGTTCGCCGCTGCGTTGGCGCGCTTGCAGGCGGAGCAAGGCTACGCGCCCAAGGTGCTGGCCGTGACGGGCACCAATGGCAAGACCACGGTGACTTCGCTCGCGGGGCAACTGGTGGAACGCAGCGGCCGCACCGTGGCGGTGGCGGGCAACATCGGCCCCTCGATGCTTGACACGTTGGCGGCCAAGCTCGACGCGCAAGCGCTGCCTCAGGTGTGGGTGATCGAGCTGTCGAGCTTCCAGCTCGCCGCCGCTGGCGACTTCGAACCCACGGCGGCTGCGGCGCTGAACCTCTCGCAGGACCACCTCGACTGGCACGGCACGATGGATGCCTATGCCACCGCCAAGTCGCATGTGTTTGGCAAGACCGGCCTGATGATCCTCAACCGCGAGGACCCGCTGGTGATGAAGATGTTGCCTGAGTCAGTGCGCGTGAAAGGTGGCAGGTACGAGCAGCGCGAGTACGTGACGTTCGGCGGCGACATGCCGCAGCGCCCCGGCGATTTCGGCATCGAAGTGGTAAACGGCATGGCCTGGCTGGTCCGCGCCCTTGAAGCCGATGAGACACTCAAGAAGCGCAAGGACAACGACGAGGAAGTCCACATCCAGCGCTTGATGCCCGCGGACGCATTGCGCATCCGGGGACGGCACAACGCGGTGAACGCATTGTCGGCGCTGGCCCTCGCGCTCAACGCAGGATGCGCGCTCGGGCCGATGCTCTACGGCCTGCGCGACTATCGCGGCGAGCCGCATCGCGTGGAGCCGATCGGCATTGTCAACGGCATCGAGTACTTCGACGACAGCAAGGGCACGAACGTCGGCGCAACTGTCGCGGCGCTGCAGGGGCTGGGCGCCGAGCGCAAAGTCGTCGTGATCCTGGGCGGTGACGGCAAGGGCCAGGACTTCGCGCCGCTTGCGGCCCCTGTCACACGCCATGCACGGGCTGTGGTGCTGATCGGCCGCGATGCCCCGTTGATCCAGCAAGCGCTCGACGGCACCGGTGTGGCGCTGGTGCACGTAGGCACGATGGACGATGCTGTGCAGCAAGCGATGCAGCGAGCCCACCCGGGTGACGCCGTCCTGATGTCGCCCGCTTGCGCCAGTTTCGACATGTTCCGCAACTACGGCCACCGCGCCGAAGTTTTCCGTGCGGCTGTCAAGTCGGTTGCCGATGAAGCCGGCGTGGAACTGGAGGGGCAGGCATGAACCTCGCCTCTGTGCTCCCGCGCTCGTGGCAGCCCCTGACGGCGCAGCCGGACGCCGTCAAGCGCACGGCGGTGCACGGTGTCGACATGGCACTGATCTGGCTATCCGTCGCATTGCTCGTTTTCGGGCTGGTGATGGTTTATTCCGCATCGGTCGCACTGCCGGACAACCCGAAGTTCGAGCGCTACGCGCACACGCATTTCCTGGTCCGGCATGCGCTGTTCATCGTGATCTCGTTGATTGCCGCGTTGCTGGCTTTCCAGGTGCCGGTCGCCACGTGGGAAAAGGTCGCGCCCTGGCTCTTCATTGCTTCTTTGATGTTGTTGATCGTCGTCCTTGTGCCGCACATCGGCAAGGGCGTCAATGGCGCACGCCGCTGGATCGGGCTGGGCTTCATGAGTTTCCAGCCTTCCGAGCTGGCCAAGTTCGCGGTGCTGCTGTATGCCGCCGACTACATGGTGCGCAAGATGGAAGTAAAGGAGCGCTTCTTCCGCGCCGTGCTGCCGATGGCCGCGGCCGTGGCCATCGTCGGCCTGCTGCTGCTGGCCGAGCCCGACATGGGTGCCTTCATGGTGATCGCAGTGATCGCGATGGGCATCTTGTTCCTGGGCGGTGTGAACGCACGCATGTTTTTCCTGATCGCCACGGTGATCACGGTGGCCTTCATGTTGATGATTGCGCTGTCGGACTGGCGGCGCGAGCGCATCTTCGCGTACCTCGACCCCTGGAGTGAGAAGCACGCACTGGGCAAGGGCTACCAGTTGTCTCACTCGCTCATCGCGATCGGTCGCGGCGAGATCTTTGGCGTGGGGCTGGGCGGCAGCGTCGAGAAGCTGCACTGGTTGCCCGAGGCGCACACCGACTTCCTGCTGGCCGTGATCGGCGAAGAGTTCGGCCTCATCGGCGTGCTGTGCGTGATCGGAGCCTTCCTCTGGATGACTCGCCGCATCATGCACATCGGCCGCCAGGCCATCGCGCTGGACCGCGTGTTCGCGGGCCTGGTCGCGCAAGGTGTCGGCATCTGGATGGGGTTCCAGGCCTTCATCAACATGGGCGTGAACCTGGGCGCGCTGCCCACCAAGGGCCTGACGCTGCCTCTCATGAGCTATGGCGGCTCGGCGATCCTGATGAACCTGATCTCGCTGGCCGTGGTGCTGCGCATCGACTACGAGAGCAAGGTCATGATGCGGGGAGGCCGAACATGAAATGCGCTCTGGTCATGGCCGGTGGCACCGGCGGCCACATCTTCCCCGGGCTCGCGGTGGCGGAGGCTTTGCGTGAGCGTTCCTGGCGGGTGCATTGGCTCGGCGGTGCCGCCGGCACCATGGAGAGCCAGCTCGTTCCGCCGCACGGCTTCGCCTACGAGACCATCAATTTCTCGGGCGTGCGCGGCAAGGGCATGAAGACCCTGCTGCTGCTGCCACTGCGCCTCGCCAAGGCCTTCTGGCAGAGCGTCGGCGTCGTGCGCCGCGTGAAGCCCGATGTGGTCATCGGCCTGGGCGGCTACATCACCTTTCCCGCTGGCATGATGAGCGTGCTCCTGGGCAAGCCGCTGGTGCTGCATGAGCAGAACTCGGTGGCGGGGATGGCCAACAAGGTGCTGGCCGCGGTGGCTGATCGCGTGTTCACTGCTTTCCCCAACGTGATCAAGAAAGCGGCCTGGGTCGGCAATCCGCTGCGCGCCGCTTTCCTTCAGCAGCCCCCGCCCCAAGAACGCATGGCTGCGCGCACCGGGCCGCTGCGTTTGCTGGTCGTGGGTGGCAGCCTTGGCGCGCGGGCGCTCAACGAGATCGTGCCCCAGGCACTGGCTTTGATAGCTCCCGCTTCGCGCCCCTTGGTGTTGCATCAAAGCGGCGCGAAACAGATCGACGAACTTCGTGCGAACTACGCCGCCGCCGGTGTTGATGCGGAACTCACGCCTTTTATCGACGACACGGCGCAAGCGTTCGCCGATGCTGACATCGTCGTGTGCAGGGCTGGGGCGAGCACCGTCACCGAACTCGCGGCCGTGGGCAGCGCCGCCGTCTTCGTTCCTCTCCCGTCCGCCGTGGACGACCACCAGACCACCAACGCCAGGTTCCTGGTGGATGCAGGCGGCGGTTGGCTGGTGCAACAGCGCGACCTCACTGCGGCATGGCTGGCTGACCTGTTGCGCACCGTGGACCGAACCGAACTCATTGTCCGCGCCGCCGCGGCCCGAAAAATGAAAAAGACCACGGCGACCCAAGAGGTTGTTGGCGCGTGCGAGGAGCTTGCGAAGTGAAGCACGCCGTCAAACACATCCATTTTGTGGGCATCGGCGGCTCCGGCATGTCAGGCATCGCCGAAGTGCTGCGCAACCAGGGCTACCTCATCTCCGGCTCGGACCTGTCCGATGGCCCGACGCTGCAGCGCCTTGCGGCGATGGGCATCCAGACCTTTGTCGGCCACAAGGCCAGTCACATCGTGGGCGCCGATGCGGTGGTGACGTCCACCGCGGTGCAGTCCGATAACGCTGAGGTCATTGCCGCTCACGCACGCAAGATCCCGGTCGTACCGAGGGCCATGATGCTGGCGGAACTGATGCGCCTGAAGCAGGGCATCGCGATCGCGGGTACGCACGGCAAGACGACGACCACGAGCCTCGTGGCAAGCGTGCTGGCCGAGGGCGGGCTCGACCCCACCTTCGTGATCGGCGGCCGCCTCAACAGCGCCGGC
>JBKJOM010000276.1:0-7496 GCA_046595775.1 Ramlibacter sp.
TCTTCATGGACGCGGATTGTCTCAGCTTGCGGCGCCTGCGCAATATTCACGCAGAAACGCGTCGTGCCAGCGGATCGCCGATGAGACGAGAGGGCGACGTCCTACAGCAGCCCAGCAGCAGCGCAGCTCATGCTGGCGCCATCGCAGAGCTTTAACCAAGTCCATCGTCATGAGCAGTACCTTCATCGCCCGCGAGGAATTTCGGGTCAACACCACCACCGCGCTGGACCAGGGCGCCGCCTCCATCGCCACCCTCGCCGACGGCAGCTTCGTTGTCGTGTGGCAATCGCGGCAGCCCGCTGATTCGAACGACGGCCGCTTCGCTTACGACAACGACCTGATGGCGCAGCGCTATGACGCAGCCGGCCATGCCCTGGACGCCGAGACGGCGATCGCGCACCGCGCCCGCGACCAGGTGCAGGCGCAGGCCACGGCGACCGCCGACGGTGGCTATGCAGTGGCGTACGCGTCGATGGACGACTACGACGGGCTGTACAAGCGGTTCGACCTCGGCGTCTTTTCTATGAATCTCGATGCGCAGGGCCACGTGGTCAACAGCCAGTCGTGGAGCAATGGCCAGCTGGGCAACCAGTACGCGCCTGCTGTGGCGACACTGGCCGACGGCACCGTCAAGGTCGTCTACACCAGCATGGGATCGCCCTCCGCTGGCTTGCCTCCGGGCGTTGTGGGCGCGCCGGGCGGCTGGATCGGTGGCGCGCAGGACGGCGTCGTCGCCGCACTGGCACTGGGCGGCTACGCCATGGCCTGGACCGCAGGCGATGGCTTGTACTCGCAGGCTTTCGGCACGGCGACCACGGAGGCGGTGCGGGTGGACGCGGTCGGCTCGCACGCGGTAATGGCCGGCACTGCGGACGGAGGCTATGTGCTTGCCTGGCAATCGCAAGGCGACATCCTGATGCAACATCGTGATGCCTCTGGCGTTACTGTCGGCAACACGTTGAAGGTCAACTCCACCACCGCAGGTGCGCAGGAAGCGCCGGCGATCACGGTCATGCGCGACGGCAGTTGGGTGGTGGCGTGGCAATCGGCCGACGGCGATGGCCGCGGCATCTTCTTTCAGCAGTACGACGCGAGCGGCGCAGCGGTCGGCACTGAAACGCGCGTGAACGCCTCGGCAACCGGCGATCAGTTCGACGCCGCGCTGTCGGCGCTGCACGATGGCGGGTTTGTCGCCGCGTGGAGCGCGATGGAAGCCGACGGCGCGCTCGACGTTCATGCGCGCATCTTTGGGACGGCCCAGCTGCCCAACAGTATTGACCTGCAGGGCCATGAAGGCATGGCGTATCGCCTGTACCAGGCGGCCTTCGACCGGATGCCGGATGTGCCGGGCCTGGCGTACCAGACGCACGCTTTGGACATCGGCTTGTCGTTAAACCTGGTGGCGTCGAACTTCGTCGCCAGCCCGGAGTTTGCATCGCGCTACGGCACACTGGACGACCAGGCTTTCGTCACGCGACTTTATGCGAACGTGTTGCACCGCGCGCCTGACGAAGGCGGTCTGCAATACCACCTCGACCACCTCGCGCATGGGTTTGCGCGCGGCGATGTGCTGGCGGGATTCAGCGAGTCGCCCGAAAACCAGGCGCTCGTGGTCGGGTCACTGGGCTTGTAAGACGAGCAAGCTGGCTTGCCCGTCATGGGCCATCACCGGAACTTCGTCCCCGCGGCAAACGAGAACGACACCGGGCCAGAGGAGAAGCGGGTCATCACCAAGGACGTTTAGAGCCGGGCTCTCAGCGGGCTTAAGCAAATGCTAAACAAGCAGCGCGGCGGTTGGATGTACTGGGTGGAGCGGGGCCCTTCGGCTTGCGCTCCACCCACCCCTTCGCATTACCATGACCGCCACCCAAACTCATCCCGCCAGCCGCATGCCCAGCGCCCTGCCCCCCCTACCCGCCGACCTGGACAGGCTGGAGCGCTACATCGCCATGGACCCGGGCAATGCCCCGCTGCTGATGAACGCCATCGACGCCGCGCTGGCTGCGGGTGGCGTGGCCGCCGCGCGCAAGCACGCAGATGCAGCGTTGAAGCTGCAGCCGCTAGACCCCTTCGTGTTGCATCGCCACGGCAACGTGCTGATCGCCGAAGGCCGGCTGGACGAAGCAGCCGAAGTTTTTGCAGCACTGCTGGAGCAGCACGACGACCCCGCTATCGCATTCAACCTGGCGCTGGTGCAGTTGCGCCTGGGCCACTACCAGGATGTCGAAGCCACCTTGGGCAGATACGTTGCAACGGGCAACGCGAATTCGAACTCGCTCACGGTGTACTTGCGTGCATTGCAGCACCGCGGCGAAACCGCGCGTGCGCTGGAAGTGATCAACACCAACGCCCGCCAGGGCGCCGGCAATCCCGAGTTTTTGGCGGTGGCAGCCTTGGTGTGCCTGGATGAAGACGACATGGCCCAGGCCGCCGCGTTCAGTGAAGCGGCCCTGGCCACTGGTGCGCGGCCGCTTGAAGCGGTAGTGACATCCGCATCGATTGCCCTGGCCGCGCAAAACCTGCCGAGGGCAAGCGCGCTATTCAACGAAGCCCTGGCCATGCGCCCGGACGATGGCCGCAGCCGCACCGGCATGGGCATGGCGCTGCTGCTGGCGGGCGATGCCGATGCGGCTGGCCCGCACTTGCAACGCGCTGTGCAATTGATGCCCGGTTACGGCGACGCGCGCCATGCGCTCGGCTGGTGCCAGGTGATGCAACGCGAACTCGCGCAGGCGCAGGCCACGTTTGCCGAAGCGCGCGAACTGGACTCTCAGGCCAGCGAACCGCATGGCGGGTTGGCTGTGGTGTTTGCGATGCAGCAGCGGCGCGAAGAGGCGGAAGCAGCGATTGCTGCGGCCGAGCTACTCGACAAGCAGGATGCGGGTGCGCAGTTTGCGAGGGCACTGCTGGCCGGTAAGGTGGTGGACCAGCGCTTATTGCAGTCGCTAGCGCGTCGCACAAATCCGACGCGTTGACGCGTTTGCGCCACATCGGCGGAACGTTCAGATTTCACAAAAATCGCGCGGCGGCGCGGCTTCGTCACGCCCAATCATCGACCCCGCATCAGCGTCTCAACTCCATCACGCTGCGGCTGCATGCCTGCTCCAGCAATGTTCCAGTGCTATCAAAACTGTGGCAAATCGTGATCCAAATACATCAAGACTTATTTCTTTTGATGTAGCCTCTTAGGTACCACAATAGGGTATTTACTTAGCCTATAGGAATTCTTATTAGCGCTCCACTGCGCTAAATTTAGAACATTACTGAACACTGGTTGCTTCGGGCAACAAGGCAATACCCGGCGGCTTCCGACCGGGACAGGGAGGGGAAATATGCATTCGGACTTGGCGATCGCCATGTTGGCGGAGCTGTTCTGGACGGGCTTGCTCGTCTGCCTGCCCGTACTCGGGCTGGTGATGATTGTTGGCTTGGGCATCAGTTTGCTGCAAGTGGTGACGCAGGTGCAGGAGATGTCGCTGACCTTCGTGCCCAAGCTGCTGACCGCCGGCATCGTCCTGATTGTCTTCGGCCCGTGGATGCTGCGAACGCTTTCGCAGTTCACGACGCGCTTGTGGACGCAGATTCCCTCGATGTTCTAGCGCGGAGCGAAGCGTGCAGTACGCCGTCAACGCCGCGCAGGTCGCAGCGGAACCCTACCAAGCCTTCCTGCTGGGGGTCTTCCTGCTGACCCTGCGAATTTCGCCAGTGTTCATGATGACGCCGCTGTTGCAGGCTTTCGCGGTACCGGCAACGATTCGCGTGCTGGTTGTGATCGGGCTGTCGTTTGGATTGGCCCTGGGCATTCCTGCAGAGCAGTTGCCGCTGCCCCTGGCACTCGGCACTGGCGGACTCGTTACTGCTGCGTGTACCGAGTTCACTCTTGGCGCGACGTTGGCTTTGGGTGTGCTCACTGCGTTTGCGGCTGTGTCCATGGCTGGCCGACTCATGGACGTGCAGGTGGGATTTGGCATTGCGCAGGTGTTTGACCCAGCCACGCATCGGCAAGTGCCAATCCTGCAGGCCGCATTCGATCGGTTCGCTGTCGTGTTGTTCTTCCTGCTGGATGGACACCATGCGCTCCTGCGCGGAATCGCATACAGCCTCGAACGCTTTCCGCTGGCGCGTCACTGGTCAATCGATGCCGCTGCGCCGTGGGTTCTAAAGCACGTCGCCGCACTATTCGGTCTGGGCCTTGCCCTCGCAGCACCTGTCGTCGTATGCCTGCTGATGGTGGAACTGGCCTTGGGGGTCGTCGCGCGGAACCTGCCGCAAGTCAACATGTTCGTCATTGGCGTGCCAGTGAAGATCATCGTCGGGCTCACTGCGCTCACTCTTTGGAGCAGTGGCATTGGTAGCGCCATGTCACGTGTCTATGGCTCGATCTACCAAGCCTGGGATTCGGTGTTCATTGCGGCACCAGCCGCCAGGGGCCGCTGATGGCAGAGCAGGACCTCGACCGCAACGAAGCGGCCACGCCCTACAAGCTGCAGAAAGCAAAGGAGAAAGGGCAGGTCGGCAAGAGCCCTGAGGTGGTTGCTGCGAGCGTCTTCACGGTCGCGGTCGCGTACTTCTATTGGCAGGGATGGGACGGGTTGGTGGCCCAATTCGGTTATGACCGCGCCTTGCTGATCGAAGCGGCACGCCTCGAAGCCAGTCCTGCGACCCTATGGCGGGTGGTGGGCCACATGGTGCGAGATGCGGGACTCGCACTCGCACCGTTTCTCGCCACGCTGATGCTGACCGCCATCGTCGCGAACATTGCCCAGACCGGCCCGGTGTTGTCGTTCGAACCGGTGAAGCCCGACTTTGAGCGCATCAATCCCGCCACCGGCCTCAAGAAGCTGTTTTCCACTCGCACCTTGTTTGATGCGGCCCGCGCCATCGGGAAGCTGCTTCTACTTGGACTGGTCGTTTACCAAGCGCTCAAGGCGCTGGTCCCACAGTTTTTTCACCTCGCCGCAATGCCGGCCGCACGACTGGCGCACACGTTGGTCGACGACATCGCAGCGGCCGGCCTGAAAATTGCGCTGTTGCTTTGCATCATTGCCGCGATCGACTACGGCTACACGCACCGCGAGTTCGCCAAGAAGATGCGAATGAGCCGGCGCGAATTGAAGGACGAGCACAAGAACCGCGAAGGCGACCCGCGCATCCGGGCGCGGCTGCGCGAGCTCAGGCGCGAAGCACTTTCCAGAAGCATGGCGGCCCGCAACACCGCCACGGCCGATGTGTTGTTAACCAATCCCACGCACTACGCCGTCGCGCTGCGATACGTGCACGGTGAGATGCAATCGCCGCAACTCGTGGCCAAGGGCGCCGGCACCCTGGCAGCCGCAATGCGCGAGATCGCCGCGCGGCATCGCATCCCGGTAGTGCAGAACCCGCCACTCGCCCGCGAGCTTTACCGCACTGTCGACGTCCGGCAACACGTGCCCCCTTTGCTCTATGCCCAGGTTGCGCGCATCCTGGTGTGGGTGTTCGCGATGAAGAAGGCCCGCGAGAGCGGTATGTCAGGAGCGGCGGCATGAAGGCGCTGCAACGGTTCTTCGGGCGCAACAGCGACATCGCGCTGGTGCTCCTGGTGTTGGGGGTGTTGATCGTGCTGTTCGCACCCATTCCCAGCGCGCTGCTCGATTTCCTGATCCTTACGAACTTCAGCTTCGCGTTCCTGATCCTGCTGCTGACTTTCTACATGGCCCGACCGGTTGAGTTCTCCACCTTTCCTTCGCTGCTGTTGATCGCGACGCTGTTTCGGTTGTCGCTGAACGTCGCCGCCACGCGCCTGATCCTGTCGGACGCCGATGCGGGCAAGGTCATTTCCGCTATCGGGTCCTATGTCGTCGGCGGCAACTACGTGATCGGGTTGATCGTCTTCCTGATCCTCATCGTGGTCCAGTACGTGGTGGTGACCAATGGCGCGCAGCGCGTCTCGGAAGTCGCGGCGCGATTCACGCTGGACAGCATGCCTGGCCAGCAGATGAGCATCGATGCCGACCTCAACATGGGATTCATCGACCAGGCCGAGGCACAGCGCAGGCGAAAGAACATCGAGAAGGAAGCGGCCTTCTACGGCGCGATGGACGGCGCCAGCAAGTTCGTCAAGGGCGACGCCATCGCCGGCATCATCATCCTGCTGATCAACATCGTCGGCGGCCTGCTGATCGGTGTGATGCAGCACCACATCCCCTGGGGCCAGGCGCTACAGACCTACACGCTCCTGACCATCGGCGACGGCATCGTCACGCAAGTGCCGGCGCTGGTCATCGCGGTGGGCACAGGCATCATCGTCACCCGCTCGGCGTCAGACAGCAACCTGAGCCAGGAAGTGCTCCGCCAGGTCACTTCTTTCCCCAAGACCCTGCTTCTGGTCGGTGGCGCGTTGTGCGGCCTGCTTCTGCTGCCCGGCATTCCGGTCGTCCCGACAGTCCTGTTGCTGGCAGCCGTGCTGGCCGTTGCCTACGTGGCGGCGCGCATCGCGCGCCAGAAAGATGCTGCGGCAGACAGCGCCAAGGAAGGCGGCGACACAGGCGCAACGACCGACGACACCTACGCCACGCTTGCCGTCGAGCCGGTGGAGGTTTTCGTCGGCCGCAATTGGGTATCACTGGTGAGCCAACCCGACGGACTCTTCATGGAGCGCATCAAGCTGTTCCGCAAGCAACATGCGCAAGACTTGGGGCTTGTGCTGCCGCGGGTTCGATTCAAGGACTCAGCAAAACTCGGCGCCGATCGCTACGAAGTAAACATCGATGGCGTGCCCGTTGCGCGCGGCGAGGCGCGTTTCTCGCAATGGCTCGCGATCCATCCGAGCGGTGACATCCGCTCCATCCCTGGCGAGGCCACGCGGGATCCCACCTACGGCTTGCCAGCCTTGTGGATCGCGGACGAACATCGCAGCGCCGCAGTGGCCGCCAAGTTCACCCTCGTCGATGGGCCTACCGTGCTCATGACTCACCTCACCGAGGTTCTGCGACGCGAGTCTGCCACCCTTCTCACCCGCGCCGAAACCGATCGGTTGCTGGCGCGGGTGAGGCAATCGCAACCCGGCCTGGTCGAGGAATTGGTCCCGACGGTCCTTGCGGTGAGCGACCTGCAGAAAGTGTTGCAGAACCTGCTGCGCGAGAAAGTGTCGATACGACACATCGAGGCGATCCTGGAAACGCTGGCCGATGCCGGCCGCGCCACCAAGGACGCCGCCATCCTCACCGAGTGCGTCCGCCAACGCCTGGGCGCCGCAATCTGCCAAGGCCTGATCGGCGACGCGACCGCGCTGCAGGTCATGACCCTCGACCCCCTCGTCGAAAGCCGCCTGATGCAAGGCCTTCAATCGGCGCAAGCCCATGCGCAACCTTATGCGCTGGAACCCAAGCTGGCCGAGCAATTCATGGGTCGCATGGTGCATCAGGCGGAGCAGATGATGAAGAACAACCTGCTGCCGGTCTTGCTGTGCACGCCGGACCTGCGGCGCCACATCCGTTCGCTATGCGAGCGCGCCG
>JBKJOM010000335.1:0-6524 GCA_046595775.1 Ramlibacter sp.
GCCTTTGCCCTGGGTGACGATGCCCGAGAGCAGCGGGATGTCGCCGGCGATGGTTTTGACCAGGGTCGACTTGCCCTGGCCGTTGGCGCCCAGGATGCCGATCCGCTGGCCGGCCAGAACCGACTTGTTGACGCCCCGCACGATGATCAAATCATCCGTGGATCCCGTTCGGCCTGAGCCTGTCGAAGGCTGCGTTTCGACAGGCTCAACGCGAACGGTTTTGTAGCCAAACACACCGTCGCTGATCGCCAGCATCGGATTGGGCAGGTTCGCCGGCTCCTTGAATTCGAAGGTGAAGTCGGCGTCGGCCAGAACCGGCGCGATCTTCTCCATGCGCTCTAGCGCCTTCACGCGGCTTTGCGCCTGTTTGGCCTTGCTGGCCTTGGCCTTGAAACGGTCGATGAATTTCTGCAGGTGGGCGATCTTTTCCTGCTGCTTGGAGAACGAGCTTTGCTGCAACGTCAACTGCTGCGCGCGCAGGGTCTCGAAAGCGCTGTAGTTGCCCCCGTAGCGGGTGATCTGCTGGCGCTCGATGTGGACAGTCACGTCGGTGACCGCATCCAGGAACTCGCGGTCGTGGCTGATGACGATCAGGGTGCCGCTGTAGCGCTTGAGCCAGGCTTCCAGCCAGACCAGGGCATCGAGGTCCAGGTGGTTGGTAGGCTCGTCCAGCAGCAGCAGGTCCGATGGCGCCATCAGCGCGCGCGCCAGTTGCAGGCGCATCCGCCAGCCGCCGGAAAAGCTGTTGACAGGCTGGTCGAGCTCGTGCGGTTTGAATCCCAGGCCCAGGATCAGTGTCTGCGCGCGCGGGACCGCGTCGTGCTCGCCTGCATCGGCGAGGTCGGAGTGCGCGTGCGCAATGGCCATGCCATCGCCGCTGTCCTCGGCAGCCGTGAGCTCGGCACGCAGTTCCATGAGCCGCGCATCACCGGACAGTACGAACTCTGTGGCCGGCTCGCTGGTTTCCGGCATGTCCTGCGCAACTTGCGCCAGGCGCCATTGCGCGGGAATGGAGAAGTCGCCACCGTCCTCGTGCAAGGTGCCGTTGAAAAGGCCGAAGAGGGACGACTTGCCCGCGCCGTTGCGGCCCACCAGCCCGGCTTTCTCGCCTAGGTTGATGGTGAGGGACACCTTGTCGAGCAGGACTTTCGCGGCCCGGCGAAGGATGAGGTTTCTGAGAGTGATCATTTTTGATTTGTCATGCCGGATTTGACCCGGCATCCAGCGAGTTCGGCTGGCAAGACACTGGAAAAGCGGGTCAAGCCCGCAATGACAGATTGTCGCTGGTCAGCAGCAGCACCTGGTCTTCCCCGGCGCTGGTCTCCAGCCAGACGGGCTCCAGGCGCGGGAACGCGGCCTCGAAATTGGCCCGCTCGTTGCCAATTTCCAGCACCAGAACGCCTTGCTCGCTCATCCGCGAAGGCGCGTCGCGCAGCAGGCCGCGAATGAAGTCCATGCCGTCCGCACCGCCTGCGAGTGCCAGGCCGGGTTCCGCCAGGTATTCCGCAGGCAACTGCGCCATGCTTTGCGCATTGACGTAGGGCGGATTGCACAGGATCAGGTCGTAAGGGCCTGGAACCGCGGCCAATCCATCGGACTCGAGCAAACGGACGCGCTCGGCCAGGCCATGTCTGTCCACGTTGATCCGGGCCACGGCCAGCGCTTGCGTGCTGATGTCCGCAGCATCGACCTCGATCTCCGGATAGGTGAGCGCGGCCAAAACCGCCAGGCTGCCGTTGCCCGTGCACAAGTCCAACACGCGCTGGGTGTGTTCGCCCAGCCAGGGGTCGATGGTGCCGTCGGTGAGCAGTTCAGCGATGAAGCTTCGCGGCACGATGACGCGCTCGTCCACGTAGAAGGACACGCCCTGCAACCATGCCTCTCGCGTGAGGTAGGCGGCAGGCTTGCGCGATTCGATGCGTTCGCGCACCAGTTCGTCCACGCTGTCCTGCATCTGCGGCGCCACCGACATGTCCGCCACCCCGTCGAGGTCGTCCAGCGGCAGCCCCAACTGCCACAACACCAGCCACGCCGCTTCGTCAAATGCGTTGGCCGTGCCATGCCCGAACGCGACCCCTGCCTTTTGAAGGCGATCGGCGCAGGCGTTGACGAGTTCTATGAGGGTCATGGAGAAAGGCGGGATCTAAATGCCGGACGCAGAGGACGCAAAAGTTTCGCAGAGGACGCAAAAGAAAACCTAAAAATATTTTTTGGTATTCTTTTGCGTCCTCTGCGTAATCTTCGCGTCCTCTGCGTCCGGAAACCCGCATTAAGGACTTCAGCACAACGCGTTCAAGTTTTCCAACGTCCGCAGGTAGATGTTCTTCAGGGGATCGATGTCGGCCACGCGAACGTGCTCATCGATCTTGTGGATGCTGGCGTTGATGGGGCCGAACTCGATCACCTGCTTGCAGATGCGCGAGATGAAGCGGCCGTCGCTGGTGCCCCCGGTGGTGGACAGCTCGGTTTCGATGCCGGTTTCGCTTTGGATCGCTCGCTGGATCGCGCCGACCAGCTCGCCGGGCGTCGTCAGGAAGGGGAGGCCCCCAACTACCCACGCGATGTCGTAGTCCACCCCGTGACGCTGGAGCACTTCCTCGGTGCGCTGTTGCAGCGCTTCCGGCGTGGACTCGCTGGCGTAGCGAAAATTGAAATCGACCACGATGCTGCCAGGGATGACGTTGGTCGCGCCCGTGCCGCCATGGATGTTGCTCATCTGCCAGCTCGTGGGCGGGAAGAACTGGTTGCCCTCGTCCCAGCGGATCGTGGCCAGTTCGGCAAGAGCCGGCATCGCGCTGTGGATCGGGTTCCTTGCCAGTTGCGGGTAAGCAATGTGGCCCTGCACACCCTTGATGATGAGCTTGGCTGACAGGCTGCCGCGCCGACCATTCTTGATCATGTCGCCCAGGCGCTCGACGCAGGTGGGCTCGCCGACGATGCACCAGTCGAGTTGCTCGCCGCGTGCCTCAAGCTGCTTGCACACCACCACCGTGCCGTCGACGCTCGGGCCTTCTTCGTCGCTGGTGATGAGGAGCGAGATCGACAGCGAAGGTTCGGGGTGGGCCGCGATGAACTCCTCCACCGCAACGACGAACGCCGCAATCGAGGTCTTCATGTCTGACGCGCCGCGGCCGTAGAGCACGCCATCGCGATGCGTGGGGGTGAACGGGTCGCTGCTCCATTGGTCCAGCGGCCCGGTGGGCACGACGTCGGTGTGGCCCGCGAAGACCAGCGTGCGCGGCGACTTGCCGGGCCGCTTGGCCCAGAGGTTTGTCACGCGGAAGTCGGCGGGCCCGCTCTCGATGGTCTCGCAAATGAAACCGAGCGGCTTCAGCCGCTCGGCGAGGATGGCCTGGCAGCGGTCGTCGTCAGGCGTGACCGAGCGGCGTGAGATCAGTTGCTCGGTGAGGTGAAGCGTGCGGCTCAATGCTTCACATCCAGGGTAATTTCAGTGAACGACGGCTCGTCCTGCAGATCTTCTTCGGAGGCGCCTTCCTCGGCGATGTCCTTGTCCTTGCCGGCGAAGTCGTTTTGCAGCCGCCATTGCAGGTTGGTGGGCGAGTCGGCGTAGGCAAGGCCCTCCTTCTTGTCGACCGTGCCCTCGACGATCAGGCGCGCGATGTCCATCTCGAAAGTCTGGGGGCCTTCGGCCATCGACTTCTCCATGGCTTCCTTCACACCCGAGAAGTCGCCTTTTTCGATCAGCTCGGCCACCAGCTTGGAATTGAGCATGATCTCGATCGCCGGTGCGCGGCCGCCATGGATGGTGCGCAGCAGCCGCTGCGAGACGACGGCCTTGAGCGCTGCTGCCAGGTCGCCCAACAAGGTGGGGCGCACCTCGACCGGGTAGAACGACAGGATGCGGTTCAGCGCCTGGTAGCTGTTGTTGGCGTGCATGGTGGCCAGGCAAAGGTGGCCCGACTGCGCGTAGGCGATGGCTGCGGACATGGTCTCGCGATCGCGGATTTCGCCGACCAGAATCACGTCGGGTGCCTGGCGCAGGGCGTTCTTCAGGGCCGTCTGCATCGACTGCGTATCGCTGCCGACCTCGCGCTGATTGACCACCGACTTCTTGTTCTTGAACAGGAACTCGACCGGGTCCTCGATCGTGAGGATGTGGCCCGACACCTTCTCGTTGCGAAAATCCATCATCGAGGCGAGCGTGGTGCTTTTGCCGGCGCCCGTCGCGCCCACCATCAGCAGCAGGCCGCGCTTTTCCATGATCAGGTCGCCCAGGATCATGGGCACCGCCAGGCTGGCCAGCGGCGGGATGTCGGTCGTGATGTAGCGGATGACGGCGGCATAGGTGCCGCGCTGGCGCATTGCCGAGAAGCGGAAGTTGCCCACGCCCTCGATCGCGTGCGCCATGTTCAACTCGCCGGTCTCTTCCAGTTCTTCGATGCGCTTGGCCGGCAGCACCTCGGCCAGCAGGGCCTTGGGCGCTTCGGGCGGCAGCAACTGGTTGTTGATCGGCAGGCATTGCCCGTTGATCTTGATCAGCGCCGGCGCGTGAGCGGACAGGTAAACATCCGAGGCCTTCTTCTCGCCCATCAGGCGCAGGATCCGCTCCATCGTACTCATTGGGAACTCCTCAATTCAGGGTGCGGACTGCTGGACGCAGAGGACGCAAAAGTTTCGCAGAAGACGCAAAAGCAACCGAAAACATTTTTTCTGGTATTCCTTTTGCGTCCTCTGCGTAATCTTCGCGTCCTCTGCGTCCGGCTGCCCGTTTTAGGATTTCAGTCGCGCAGCAAATCGTTCAAACTCGTCTTGGCCCGTGTCTGCGCGTCCACGCGCTTCACGATCACCGCACAGTACAGGCTGTACTTGCCATCGGAGCTCGGGAGGTTCCCGGAGACCACCACCGAGCCGGACGGAATGCGGCCGTAAGTCACGGTGCCGGTCGCGCGGTCATAGATCTTGGTGCTTTGGCCAATGTAGACGCCCATCGATATCACCGAGTTCTCCTCGACGATCACGCCCTCGACCACCTCGGAGCGGGCGCCAATGAAGCAGTTGTCCTCGATGATGGTCGGGTTGGCCTGCAAGGGCTCCAGCACGCCACCCAGGCCCACGCCGCCGGACAGGTGCACGTTCTTGCCGACTTGCGCGCAGGAGCCAACGGTGGCCCAGGTGTCGACCATGGTGCCTTCGTCGACGTAGGCGCCAATATTCACGTAGCTGGGCATCAGGATGGCGCCCTTGGCGATGAAACTGCCGCGGCGCGCCACGGCCGGCGGCACCACCCGCACGCCCGTGCTCGCCATTTCTTCGGCGGACAAGTGGGCGAACTTGGTCGGCACCTTGTCGTAGAAGCCGAGGTCGCCGGCTTTCATGATGGCGTTGTCCTTCAGGCGGAACGACAGCAGCACGGCCTTCTTGATCCACTGGTGCACCGTCCATTGGCCCACAGCCTGGCGCGTAGCCACCCGCAGGTGGCCGTTGTTCAACTCGGCGATGACGTGCTCGACGGCGTCCTGGACTTCTTTCGGGGCGGAGGAGGCAGTGAGTTGGGCGCGGTTTTCCCACGCGGTGTCGATGATTTGCTGCAGCTGCTGGGTCATGGGGAAAATTACCTGGAACGGGACTGGACGAACTGGACGATGCGTTGCGCGGCTTCGGTGCACTCGGCCGTGTTGGCGACGAGGGCCATGCGGACGCGGCCGGCGCCCGGGTTGGCACTGCCGCTTTCGCGGGCGAGGTAGCTGCCCGGCAACACGGTCACATTGTATTGAGCGTGGAGCGCGCGCGCGAATTCGATGTCGGATCCACCGACGCCGGCCCAGAGATAGAAGCCCGCATCGGGGAGTTTCACGTCGAGCACCTGCGCCAGCAGGGGTGTGACCTGCGCGAATTTCTCGCGGTACAACCGGCGGTTTTCCACCACGTGCTTCTCATCGTCCCAGGCGGCGGTGCTCGCGCGCTGCACCACCGGGCTCATCGCGCTGCCGTGATAAGTGCGGTACAGCAGGAATTTCTTGATCAGGCGCGAATCGCCCGAGACGAAGCCGCTGCGCAGGCCCGGCACGTTGCTGCGCTTGGACAGGCTGGTGAACGAAACCAGGTTGCGAAAGTCAGGCCGGCCCAGCTTCGCCGCCGCTTCCAGCCCGCCCAGCGGCGGCTCATCGCGAAAATAGATCTCGCTGTAGCACTCGTCCGAGGCGATCACGAAACCGTGCCGGTCCGACAGCTCGAACAGCTTTTTCCATTCGTCCAGCGGCATCACCGCCCCGGTCGGATTGCCCGGCGAGCAGACGAACAGCAGCTGGGTGCGGGCCCAGACGGCGGCCGGCACACTGTCCCAGTCGACCGCGAAATTGCGCGCCGGGTCGGTGGGCGCGTAGTACGGCTGCGCGCCAGCCAGCAGGGCCGCGCCTTCGTAGATCTGATAGAACGGATTGGGGCAGATCACCACCGGGCCGTCCGGTCCCTGTTCGCGTTCGCCCAGACCGTGGTCGATCCGGGCCGGGCCGCCAACGGCGCGGATGGACCAGTGGTGGTCTGCCCAAACCCGTTCTATCAAA
>JBKJOM010000338.1:0-27359 GCA_046595775.1 Ramlibacter sp.
GTTGTGCGTGCCGCTGGCCGTCTGGTTCAGCGTGCCGGCGTTATTCAGGGTCGCGATCCCGCTGGCATAGTTCAACGGCGTGGCATACGTGGTGGACAGCACGAGTGTGCCGCCCGCAACGTTGTTCAGCGTGTTGGTGCCGCCGGCGGGGAACCCAAAATACAGGAAGTCGTCGCCGCCAATGGTGAGCGTGCCCTCGTTGTTCCAGGTCTTGCCGCCACTGAGCCCGACGAAGCTGGTGGTCGCGCCGAGGTTGACCGTGGTCGTGCCCTTGGTGGTCAGCACGCCGGTGCCCGAGATGGTGCTGTTGCCGGTGATGTCGAAGGCGCCGCCAATCGTGATGGGGCCGGTTCCTGACAGCGTCCCGCCGCTCAGCGTGACAGTCGATGCGGCCGGCACTGTCATGCCGTCGCTGCCGATGCCCAGCGTGCCGCCGCTCACCAGCAGGTTGTCCGAGCCGCCGGTGGTGCCGAACACCACCTTGCGCGGCGTTTGCACGCCACTGGCGCTGCGCACCTCCACCGTCTTCACGCCCGCGCCGTCGATGATGGCGATCTCGGTGGCGGTGGGGACGTGGTTGCCGGTCCAGTTGGTGGCGGTGTCCCAGAAGTTGTCGGTGATGCCGCTCCAGGTATACGACGCGATGCCGTTCCCGGTGGCCGTCATCACGTAGGTGGGGCTGCCGGCGCCGGTGTAGCTGCCGTAGGTGTCCGACGTGAAAGTCGGCGTGCCGGTGATCGTGCCGCCGGAGGAAGTGATGATCGGGAAAGTGTTGCCGCTGGCGGTGGTGAAGCCGGTCAGGTCGTTGGCCTTGATCGTGCCGGACAGCGAGACGTTGCCGGTGGCGCTGATCTTGTCGTACTGCGATGAGCTGTCCTGCAGCTCGAACTCGAGAATGCCGCTCGACGTGTTGGTGAGGTTGCCCGTCACCCCCAGCGTGCCGACGGTGTTGGAGCCGCCCGGTCGGATCTTGCCGTTGTTGGTGAGCGTGCCCGATCCCAGGTTGAACGTGCCGGAGCCACTGATGACGCCGGTGCTCGCATTGGTGAGAGAGCCGCCGTTGGTCGAGAAGGTCTTGCCCGACGCGACACTGATTTCGCCCTCGTTGGTGCTCGACGAGAAATTCGCGATCCGCAGCGTGCCGCCCTGCACCTGGACCTTGCCTCCAGACTGGTTCTGGAACTGCACCGAGTTTTCGATGGTGTTGATCCCCGAACCGGCGCTGTAGGTCTGGTTCAGCACCCCCTGGTTCTGGAAGCTAGACGTGCCGGAGGTGGCGGTGATGCTGCCCAGTGCGCCGTCGAAGTAGGTCGTGCCCAGGTTGAAGGTGCCAGTGCCCAGGTTGCGGATGATGGCGCCGTTGTTGGAGCGAATGTCGCCAGAGGTGAAATTCACCGTGCCCGAATTCTCCCAGGTGCGGCCGTCGAGGAAGTGACTGTTGCTGGTCACGGTCGAGGTTCCGCTGGTGGTGAAGATGGGCGTGCCGGAGGTCCTGGAAATACCGCCGCCAGACCAGTTGAAGGTGCCGTTGACCGTGACATTGGCGCTGCCGCTCAGATCGCCGGCCATGAGGTCGAGGGCGGCGAGCGTGGTGGGCTGGTTGAATCGCACATAGGCCGTGCCGGCGGTATTGATGGTGGTCTTGCCCGCGACGGTGTAAGCGCCATCCAGCGTCACCTTGTTGAAGTTGCCTTGCACCACGAACTCGCCTGCACCAGTCAGCGACGCGCTGCTGCCCAGGTTGAACTGGGCCGTGCCCGAGCCATTGGCACCGGCGTTTGCAGTGAGCACGGCGCCCGAGGCGATGGTGGCGACGGCCGAACCATTGATCGTCGTGTTCTGCGAGCCGCCGAAATTCAGCGTGCCGCTGTTGGCGTTGATGGTGCCGCCGGTTTGCGTAAAGGTGATGCTGTCGAGGGTGGCGGAGAGGCCGCTGCCGGGGTTGGCCGTGAAAGTGCCGCTGCTGGTGATGCCGCCCGCGCTGGTGCCGGCCGTGATGGCGGTCTTCTTGATCACCAGCGTGCCCTGGTTGTTGATGCTGCCGCTGTTCTGCACGGTCATGCCCCAGAAGTCGGCTGTTGTGTCTTCGAAGGTGGCCGTGGCGCCACTGGCGATGACCAGGCTCTTTCCGTCCAGCGTCTGGCCGCCCAGCGCGTCGTCCATCGACGCCGTGCCCGCCACCGTAAGGGCGCCCGAACCGGAGACCGTGCCCTTGAGCCAACTGAGGGCGCCGTTCACAGTCACGTTGCCGGTACCGGTGAGCGTGCTGTTGCCACTGATGTTCAGGTCGCCGGTGACGAAGGGCGAATTGATCGTCGCGATGCCGCCGCTGGTGATGTTGGTCGTCTTGCCGGTGGCGCTGAGCGAGCCGCCGTTGGCGGCCAGGGTGACCGTACCCAGGTTGAGCGAGCCGCCTCCCACGCTGTCCTGGTTCGGGTTGAACACCATGTTCAATTGCCCGGTCGTCGATGTGATGTTGGCGTTGACGCTGATGTCGTTGTGCGCCTTGAACGTCAGCGTCGCGTCGCCGCCGGCGGACTTGGTGATCGCGCTGCTGACAACGATGTTGCCCGCGTCGGTGCTGCCGGCGCCGGTGGTGTCCAGCGTGACGCTGGTGCCGGCGTTCAGCTGCGCGTTGATCAGCCCTGCGCCGATCTGCGAATTGGAGCCGGTGGGCGTGAACGACGGCGCGCCCGAGTTGTTGGTCTGGCCGCCACTCACGACTTCGATGTTGTACGGGTCGATCAGCCATTCACCGCCGCGACCCTGGGGCGCGCCTGCGTCGATCCGCACGCCGGTGAGATCCACCGAGTTGCCGGAGGTCTCGATGAAACCGCCGTTGCCCGATTGCGAGCCACCGCGCGCCGACAGTTCGCCGTGCACTTGCGCCGCGCCTTGCGCCTGCACGACGATGCTCCCACCGTCACCGCGCTCCTGTGCGTCGGCCTGGATACGGGCTGCGCTGGAGACTTCGAGGTCACCGGTGGCTTTCAGCACCACGCGTCCGCCTTCAAGGTTGGCGGTCACGGCCTGGATCACGCCGCTGTGGCGTAGCGTGCCCGCGAAGATACCCACTGCGTCGCCCTGAAGCGTGCCAAGGTTCACGGCCCTGTCGCTTGGAGCCTGCACCTCCAGCCGGATACCTTCGAGCCCGCGGCCGGTGAGTTCGACCTTGCGGCCGGCGGCCAGCATGGTGCTGCCGCCGAACGCCTGCACCAGCGCCTGCTGGCCCACCTCCAGTTGCGGCGCGATCAGCACGACGTCGCCGCTGCGGGCCACAACGTACCCATCCACCAGCAGGTTACCGGCGCTGCTGCCGTCGCCAAAGCGCAGGCGCCCCACCAATGCGTCGGCATCGCTCATGCGCAAAGTCGAGGCAGTGAAGCCGGCCGTGTCCACCACCGCACCGGCACCCACTGTGATGCCGGCCGGGTTGACCAGCACCAGGTTGCCGTTGGAGCGCAGCGTGCCGAAGATGTCCGACGGCGAACTGCCGAGCACACGGTTGATCGAGGTGCTGCTGGCGCTCGGCTGGTTGAATTGCGTCAGGCTGCCCGCGGGCACCGAGAAGCTCTGCCAGTTGATCACCGACTGGTTGGTGCCGGCGCCATTGACGGTCGTGACCACCAGGTTGCGGCCCTGCTGCAGCAGGCTGGCTGTGCCCTGGACTGCTTGCGCGCCGGTTGGCTGCGCATTGGCGGAGAAGGTGGAGAACGCGGCCGCGACGGCCAGCGCGGCGCTGGTCGGCCGGAATCCAGCGACGGCGGGACTGCTCGCGGCGCGCATCGGGGCAACCCGGCCGCTCGGTCCATAAGGTTTTTTCACGAAGTCTCCTTGTGCACGCGCTTACGCCGTCCAGCCGGATGACTTTGAGGTCCAGCTCAACTGTAATCACGGTAACACGGCCTCTCGGGAGGCGCAAACCGAGAGGCCTCAAATGCCGTCGCAAGGCGGCCGCTATAGTCAGCCGCGATGGCCAAGGAAAAAACCAGCTACACCTGCACCGAATGCGGTGGAACGAGCCCGCGCTGGTTGGGCAAGTGCCCCCATTGCGAAGCCTGGAATACCTTGATCGAGACCGCGCCGGAAGCCGGCGGCGGCGCGAACCGCAACCGCTTTGCCTCGCTCGCCAAGACCTCGGAGATCGCCGTGCTGGCCGACATCGAGGCCACCGACATCGACCGCACGCCCACCGGCATCGACGAGCTCGACCGGGTGCTGGGCGGCGGCATCGTCGATGGCGGCGTCGTATTGATCGGCGGAGATCCCGGCATCGGGAAATCCACTTTGCTGCTCCAGGCCCTGGATGGGCTGCAGCGGGCGCAAGTGCCCACTCTCTATGTGACTGGCGAGGAAAGCGGCGCCCAGATTGCGTTGCGCTCGCGCCGCCTGGGGCTGGACCGCTCGCAGGTGAAGGTGCTTGCCGAAATCCAGCTGGAGAAGATCCTGGGTGCGTTGGCAGCCAGCCAGCCGGCGGTGGCCGTCATTGATTCGATCCAGACCGTGTACTCCGATCAGCTCACTTCGGCGCCGGGCTCGGTGGCGCAAGTGCGCGAGTGCGCGGCGCACCTCACCCGCTACGCCAAGGCCAGCGGCACCGCCATCGTGCTGATCGGCCACGTCACCAAGGAAGGCGCGCTGGCCGGTCCGCGCGTACTGGAGCACATGGTCGACACCGTGCTGTACTTCGAAGGCGATACGCACTCGAGCTTCCGGTTGGTGCGCGCGATCAAGAACCGCTTTGGCGCGGTGAACGAAATCGGCGTGTTTGCCATGACAGAGAAGGGGCTGAAGGGCGTCACCAACCCGAGCGCCATCTTCCTGTCGCAGCACAGCGAGCCGGTGCCCGGCAGTTGCGTGCTGGTCACGCTCGAAGGCACCCGCCCGATGCTGGTGGAGGTCCAGGCACTGGTCGACAGCGGCGGACCGAGTCCGCGCCGCCTCTCGGTGGGGCTGGACCGCGATCGCCTCGCGATGCTGCTGGCCGTGCTCCATCGCCATGCCGGCGTGGCCTGCATGGACCAGGATGTGTTCGTCAACGCGGTGGGCGGTGTGCGCATCACCGAGCCGGCGGCCGACCTGGCGGTGGTGCTGGCCATCACTTCCAGCCTGCGCGGCAAGGCCCTGCCGAAGGGGTTCATCGCTTTTGGCGAAGTCGGCCTGGCCGGCGAGGTGCGACCGGCGCCGCGCGGCCAGGAGCGCCTGCGCGAAGCGGCCAAGCTCGGCTTCTCGGTGGCGGTCGTGCCCAAGGCCAACGCGCCCAGGAAGGGCAGCCGCGACATCGAAGGCCTGACCATCCACGCGGTGGACCGCATCGAGGAAGCCCTGGAAGTGGTGCGGGGCCTGGCCTGATCTCCTGACGGGACGAGCGTGCTTCCTACAGCCGAGCTTCACGACAGCGGCGACACTGAGGTCGCCAACTCCCGGAAAGTCCCCATGCCATCGCTAGGTTTCCCCCTGACCCGCCTTCTCGCTGTGCTCTGCCTCTCGGTCATGGCGGCGACGACCACCGCGGCGCCGCGAGCGCGTGTTCAGCAACAGGCCTCCGCCGTGCTCGATGTTGACGCCTTCAATGCCGCCACCGACACGCCGCTGCTCAAGCCCGGCAGCCGCGGCCCCGCCGTGGCCCGCGCGCAGATCCTGCTGGACCGCGCCTGGTACTCGGTGGGCGAGATCGACAGCCGCTTTGCCGCCAACATGCAGCGCATGGTGCAGGCCTACCAGTTGGCGCGCGGCCTGCAGGCCACCGGCACCGTGACCCGCGAGACCTGGGAGCAGCTGCGTGCCGACGACGCGCCGCTGCTGTCTCGCTACACCGTCACCGACAAGGACGCCGCGGGGCCGTTCGAAAAGACACCGGCCGACATGGCCGAGCGGGCGCTGCTCAAGGCGCTGCCCTACGAAACTCTTGATGAAGCGCTGGCCGAGCGCTTCCACACCAGCATCGGCTACCTGCGCCAGCTCAATGCCGGCCACCGGATCGAGCAGGGCGCGGAACTGATCGTGCCCAACGTCACCGGTGGCAAGCCGCCAACGGGCGCCACGTCGATCGAGATCGCGAAGTCGCGGCACGTACTGTATGTGCTGGACGCGAAGAAGCGCCCGATCGCCGCGTTTCCGATCAGCATTGGCAACGAGCGCGACGACCCGCTGCCGATCGGCCGGATGGCGATCCGCAATGAAGTGAAGAACCCCCGCTTCACCTACGACCCCGCCCTCCTGAAGCGATCGCCGCGCGACGCGCAAAAGGCCGACATCGCTCCCGGCCCCAACAACCCGGTGGGTACGATCTGGATGGGGCTGACCAAGCCGCACTGGGGCATCCACGGGACGCCGAACCCCTCCAACGTCGGCCACTCCGAAACGAACGGCTGCATTCACCTGACCAACTGGGACGCCGAGCGCCTTTCGACGCTCGCGAAGGCCGGCTTCAGGGTGGACGTCCAGCCGTGACGCCCCCCATGTGGTCGCTGCTCGCGGGCCTGCTGACGGCCGGCGCGATGGCGGCGCCTGTGGATGGCGACATCGTGGAGTTGCGCGGCCGATCGTTGCTGCTGCCCGTGCAAGGCGTTCGTGCCGAGCAATTGCTCGACACGTATTCGCAAGGTCGCGTAGGACATCCGCACGAGGCGCTGGACATCGTGGCCGAGCGCGGGACGCCGGTGCTGGCGGTGGAAGACGGGCGCGTGGCCAAGCTGTTCACTTCGCGCTTCGGCGGGCTCACCGTCTACCAGTTCGATCCCTCCAACCGCTTCGCTTACTACTACGCGCACCTCGACCGCTATGCCGATGGCCTGCGCTTGGGAGACGTTGTGAAGCGCGGTGACGTGATCGGCTTCGTCGGCAGCACCGGCAACGCCGCACCGGATGCGCCGCACCTGCACTTCGCGATCTTCCGGCTCGGGCCGCTCAAGCAGTGGTGGACCGGCATGCCACGCAACCCCTTTCTCGTCTGGCGCGACAATCGCGCCGAATGAACCTACGCGTTGGCCACAGGCCGCAGGCCCCGCGCCGCAACGACAATCGCCCCATGAAATTCCAGAAGATCCTGGTTCCCCTGGCCGCGTTGTCGGCGCTGTTCCTGGCCTGGCAGACCTACGGCTGGGCCGGCGTGGCGCTGGTGGCCACCGGGTTCGTGATGTGGGCGCTGCTGCACTTCAACCGGCTCCTGCATGTCATGAAGAAGACGGCGAACCGGCCCAAGGGCTATGTCGGCAGCGCCGTGATGCTCAATGCCAAGCTCAAGCCGGGTGTGAACCTGCTGCACGTCATGGCCATGACTGAGTCACTGGGCGAGCTGCTGTCCGCGCCGGGCGAGCAGCCCGAGGTGTACCGCTGGACCGATGGCACACAGTCCAGCGTCACCTGCGAATTTGCCGGCGGCCGGCTGGCCAAGTGGGAGCTGGTGCGCCCTAGCGAGCCGCAGCCGGATCCAGCTGCATCCACAGGTAAGTGAGTTCCAGAGCGTTCAGGTGCGCGCGCTGCTTCGCATCCGCCGCGCCACCGTGGCCGCCTTCGATGTTCTCGTAATACAGCACGTCGTGCCCCTGTTGCGCGAGCCGCGCGACCATCTTGCGTGCGTGGCCGGGATGCACGCGATCGTCCCGCGTGCTGGTGGTAAACAGCGCCCGCGGGTAGCGCCCCCCCGGCTTCACCTGCTGGTAGGGTGAGTAGCGGCCGATGTAGGCCCATTCATCGGCGCGGTCCGGGTCCCCATATTCCGCCACCCAGCTGGCGCCGGCCAGCAGCTTCGAGTAGCGCTTCATGTCCAGCAGCGGCGCCTGGCAGACCACCGCGCCGAACAGGTCGGGGCGCTGGGTCATTGCGGCGCCGACCAGCAGGCCACCATTGCTGCCGCCCTCGATGCCCAGCCGGGCGGGCGTGGTGATCTTGCGGGCAATGAGGTCTTCGGCCACGGCGATGAAGTCGTCGTAGCTGCGTTGCTTGTTTTCCTTCATGGCGGCGTGGTGCCACTCAGGACCGAACTCGCCGCCGCCGCGGATGTTGGACATGACGAGCACACCACCGCGTTGCACCCACGCGCGGCCGAAGGCGGCGTAATACGAAGGCGTCATGCTGATCTGGAAGCCGCCATAACCATAGAGCAAGGTTGGCTGGGCTGCGGCTTGCCGGGGATTGCGCGGCCAGACGACGAAGTAAGGCACCCGCGTGCCGTCCTTGCTGGTCGCGAACAGCTGCTCGACGCGCATGCCTGCGGCGTCGAAGAACGCAGGGCGCTGCTTCACCAATGCACGCGCGTCGGTGCCGGCCTGGCCGAGGTACAGCGAATCGGGCGTGAGGAAGTCCGCGTAGCCCAGCCAGTAGGACTCGGCGAGCGCATCGTTCTCCAGCGCTTCGTGGTGCAGCGACTTCGTCCAAAGCGTCCCGGTGCCCGGCGGCGTGACGCTGCGCCGGCGCCATGCACCGCCTTCGCGCCACAGCTCGTCGATGGCGCCGACCACGTTGTCCTGGATGTTCAGCAACACACGCGAACGCGTCAGCGTGACACCGCCGCGCGCAAGGCTGCGGGTGGCCGTCGGCTCGAACAGCACGTCGAACTTGCGCTCGCCGCGCAGGAAAGCGTCGAAGTCGGTGGCGATGACGGCGCCTGAGGGGTAGTTGCGGCCGCCCGCCGCGTACGGCGCGCGCAGATCCAGCAGCATCAGGTTGCGCTCCAGGTACAGCGAGGCGAGTTCCGGCCTGTCGATGCGCACTGCCTTGCCGCCCTGGAGCACAAAACTCTCCGAGCCGAAGAAGTCGATCGCGCGCTCGAACACGTGCGTGCCGAAGCCGGGGCTGTGATCGATCGACACGCTCGCCGCGACATCGCTTTCCTGCACTTCGAATACCGTGACGGCCTGCGCGAGCGGCGTGCCGCGCTGCCAGCGCTTGACCAGCCGGGCGTAACCCGAGCGAGTCATCGTGCCTGGGCCAAAGTCGGTGCCGACATAGAGGTGATCCCGGTCGATCCACGCCAATCGTGACTTGGCCTCCGGCAGCGCGAAGCCGCCGGGCACGAAGGATGTGCTGGCGAGGTCGAACTCGCGGTACACCTTGGCGTCCGACCCGCCGCGCGACAACCCGACCATGCAGCGGTCCTCGGCTGCTTCGGTACGCGCGGGCACGCAGGACATGCCGCCCCACACCCAGCTCACGCTCTCCTTGCGGCCCAGCTCATCGACATCGAGCACCGGCTCCCAGCGCGGATGGGCATTGCGGTAGTCCTGCAAGGTGGTGCGCCGCAGCAGCCCGCGCGGATTCTTCTCATCGGTCCAAAGGTTGTAGACCATGCCGCCCGCGCGCTGCACATAAGGGATGCGATCGCGCGAGTCCAGAATTTCGAGCACCTGGTCGCGCGTGGCGGCAAACTCGGGGCGACGCGTCAATTCGCCCTCTGAAAGCGCATTGCGTTCGCGCACCCAGGCCAGCGCCCGGTCGCCCAGCACGTCCTCCAGCCACAGGTAGGGGTCGGTATCGGCGGACGCTGTTGTCATGGTCGGGGTCGTGGTGGCGCAGGCAGCGAGCAGGGCGGTGGCCAGCACAAAGCCGGCGCGGGAGAGAGACATCATTGGGGGATCCTCCGGCGCGCATTGTGCCCTCGCTTAAAATCATTCATTCATTCATTCGCCCGGCCGCGGCGAACCCCAACCCAAGCTGAAGGAATCACGATGGCGACTGTCCCCTCCATGGCCGACCGCGACGGCAAGATCTGGATGGATGGCGAGATGGTGGAGTGGCGCGACGCCAAGATCCATGTCCTCACCCACACCTTGCACTACGGCTGCGGCGCGTTCGAGGGCGTGCGCGCGTACAACACGGTGGACGGCACCGCAATCTTCCGCCTGCAGGACCACACCGACCGCCTGTTCAACAGCGCCAAGATCCTGCGCATGACGCTGCCGTTCTCCAAGGAGCAGGTCAACGAGGCGCAAAGGGCCGTGGTGAAGGCCAACCAGCTCGAATCCTGCTACCTGCGGCCGCTCACCTGGATTGGATCGCAGAAGCTGGGCGTCAGCCCCAAGGGCAACACCATCCACCTGATGGTCGCGGCCTGGGCCTGGGGCGCCTACCTAGGCGAGGAGGGGTTGAAGCGCGGCATCCGCGTGAAGACCTCCAGTTACACCCGCCACCACGTCAACATCACGATGACGCAGGCCAAGGCGGTCTCCAACTACACGAACTCGATCCTGGCCAACATGGAGGCGCTGGACGACGGATATGACGAGGCGCTGTTGCTGGACAGCTCAGGCTTCGTCTCCGAAGGCGCCGGCGAGAACATCTTCGTCATCAAGGACGGCGTGATCTACACGCCCGACCTCTCGGCCGGTGCGCTCAACGGCATCACGCGCAACACGGTGATGCACATTGCGAAAGACCTCGGCCTCGAGATCGTGCAGAAGCGCATCACGCGCGATGAGGTGTACATCAGCGACGAAGCCTTCTTCACCGGCACCGCCGCCGAGGTGACGCCGATCCGCGAGCTCGATCGCATCGAGATCGGCGCCGGCTCGCGCGGGCCGCTCACTGAGAAGATCCAGTCGGCCTTCTTCGACATCGTGAACGGCCGCAACCCGAAATACGCCCATTGGCTCACCAAGGTTTGAACACCATGTCGGAAACTCCCGCGAAGAAAGAGTCCGTGGTCGAGATCCTGGCCAAGGACCTCAATGCCAACGGTGGCGTGTTCTGCCCGAGCCCGGTGGCGGGCATGAAGCTGTGGAACAACCACCCGCGCATCTACCTCGATGTCGCCCGCACCGGCGAAGCCAAGTGCGCGTACTGCGGCACGGTGTACAGGCTGAAAGCCGGCGAGCATTTCGGCGGCGGCCACTGAATGCCGTCATTGCGGGCCTGCCCCGCAATCTGTTGACTCTCCCGCGATGACCCGCTCCCTTGTCATCGCCCCCCAATGGATCGGCGACGCGGTGATGACCGAGCCGCTGCTGCGCCGGCTGCATGCGCGCGGTGAACAGCTCACCGTGGGTGCCGTGCCGTGGGTCGCGCCGGTCTACCGCGCGATGCCGCAGGTGGCCGAGGTCGTCGAGTTCCCGTTCCAGCATGGTGGCCTGCAGCTGCGCGCGCGGCGCCAGATCGCCCGGCAGCTGAGCGACCGTTTCGACGTCGCCTACGTGTTGCCGAATTCCCTCAAGAGCGCACTGCTGCCTTTCCTCGCGAGCATCCCCAAGCGCGTGGGTTACCTGGGCGAAGTGCGCGTGGGCCTGCTCACACACCGCCTTTCCAATCCGAAGAACAGGCCGCCGATGGTGGCGTTCTATTCGGCATTGAGCGGCGACAGGGGAGGCCTGGATCGCGACCGCCCCCAGCTCGCATTGCCTGAGCTGCAGGTGCGCGCTGCGTTGGCCGCCGCCATGTTGCCGCCGCAGGGCTTCTATGTGTTTGCGCCCGGTGCTGAATACGGTCCTGCCAAACGCTGGCCGGCGCCGTACTTCGGTCAACTCGCGGCCGCGCTCGATTTGCCGGTGGTGCTGCTCGGTTCGGCAAAAGAGTCGGACCTGTGCAGCGAGATCGCACACGCCTCGCACCCGGGCCGCTGCATCAACCTCGCGGGCAAGACCTCGCTGCTCGATGCCTTCGCGCTGATTGCGTCGGCGAAGGCGGTCATCAGCAATGACTCAGGGCTGATGCACGTAGCCGCCGCGTTTGGTGTGCCGCAGGTCGCCCTGTTCGGGTCCTCGAGCCCGCGCCACACGCCGCCCCTGTCGGACCACGCGACCGTGGTGTGGTTGAAGGACGATGCGGCCTACCAGCCGCCACTCGACTGCGCGCCGTGCTTCGAGCGCGAGTGCCCGCTGGGCCACACGCGCTGCCTGAACGACATCACGCCGGAGCGCGTGCTTTCACTGCTGTAGGGTTCCATGGCAAACCAGAATCGCGTCGCCGCGCACCCGGTCCTCACGGCGGCCGCCGGCATGCTTTCGCTGGCAGTGGCGATGGGGATCGGCCGCTTCGCCTTCACGCCGATGTTGCCGCTGATGATCGCGGACGGCCAACTCGACGTGGCCGCGGGCGGTTGGATCGCGGCCGCCAACTACGCGGGCTACCTCCTCGGCGCAATGACGGCGGCGCGCCTGCAGTGGAGCGCCAAGCGGCTCTGCGTAGTCGCACTGGTGCTCACCGTACTGCTCACCGCGGCGATGGCGGCGCCGCTGCCGCCTGCCGTGTGGGCGGCCCTGCGGCTGGCCGCCGGCGTCTGCAGCGCCTGGGCCTTCGTCGGCACTGCGGTGTGGTGCCTCGGCGGCCTCGCGGCAGCGGGCAAGCCGGCATGGAGCAGCGCGGTGTATGCCGGCGTGGGCATCGGCATCACGGTGGCCGGCCTGTTGTGCCTTGCTGCCGCTTCCGCCGGCGCTCGCGCGCCGGCCACCTGGTTGCAACTGGCGGCGCTTGGTGTCGCGTTGCTGGTCCCGGTGGCCTTCGCGTTGCAGGATGCGCCGAGTGTGGCGCCGGGTGTGGCGCCAGCAGCACCTGCGGCTGCGCGGCCTGCAGCACCTAAAGCGCAAGGCGGGACGGCGATGCTGATTGCCTGCTATGGCGTGCTCGGCTTCGGCTACATCCTGCCCGCCACTTTTCTGCCGGTGATGGCCCGCTCCGTCGTCGAAGACCCGCGCCTCTTCGGCCTGGCCTGGCCGGTGTTCGGCATCACTGCCGCGGCCTCGACCTTTGTCGCGGGCTGGATGTTGCGGCACGCTTCGCGCCTGCAAGTGTGGGCGCTCGCGCACGTCTTGATGGGCCTGGGCGCCCTGTTGCCCAGCGTCTGGTTGAACGGGCTCACCATCGCCTTGTCGGCGCTGCTGGTAGGGGGCACCTTCATGATCGTCACCATGCTGGGCGTGCAGGAGATGCGCGCCCGTGCCGCCGGCAGCGACGCCACCATGCTGGTCGGCCGCATGACCGCTGCCTTCGCGTTGGGCCAGATCGCGGGGCCCATCGTGTCTTCGCTGCTGCTGCACGTGCCCGGCTTCGCGACATTCGGGCTCGATCTCGCACTGCAGGCAGCGGCCATTTCCCTTTTTGCGAGCGCCGCCGTGCTGTGGCGCGTGCAGCGCCAATCCCAACGACTCCAGGAGCCCGTCCATGTCCGCTGACAACATCCATCCCGCCCACCAGGGTTTCGCGCCGGCCGGGCGCGAACGCCTGCCCATGCCGTCGGCGCAACAGATGACGCCGGCGCAGCGCGAAGCTGCCGATGCGTTGATCGCCGGCCCGCGCAAAGGTGTGTACGGCCCGTTTCTGCCGCTGCTGCGCAGCCCGGTGCTGCTCGACCGTGTGGCGAAGATGGGCGAATACCTGCGCTTCGAGAGCAGCATCGATGCGCGCATCCGCGAACTCGTCACCTGCGCCGTCGCGCGCCATGTGTCCAACCAGTTCGAGTGGTTGATGCACGCGCCGCTGGCCGTCAAGGCGGGCGTCGCGTCCTCGACCATCGAGGCGTTGCATGCAGGCGCACGGCCCGCGAACCTGCCCGATGACGAGGAAATCGCGCTGGATTTCACGCGCGAACTGCTCGCCTCCCACGGCGTGAGCGACCCGACCTACGCAAAGGCATTGCAACTTCTCGGGGAGCAAGGCGTGGTGGAGCTCACGATGCTCATCGGCTATTTCGCGATGGTCTCGTGGTTGATGAACGTCGCGCGCACCCCCTCCACGGCGAACGGCGAGCCGCTGGCGGCCTTTCCGGCATAAAGGGGGTTGACGTCGGGTCTGCGCGGCGGATCCAATCGACAGATCATCCTGTTCAAAAAGCGAGAAAGAGGTTCCCATGGCCTACACCGCACTGCCCGTCCTGCCGAAGATCGGCTCCATGCCCATCTGCCGCCCCGAACATGGGCAACCCGGCGTCTCCCTCGATTCACCGGCGCTGCTGGTGATGACGGATTTGAAGCGGGTCGCCGCCGTCGTGACCTCGCCGCAGGACACGATGGACCAGGCGCACGCGACCATGGTCCAGCGCGGCGTGCGCATGTTGTTGGCCGTGGACTCCGGGCAGAACCTCGCGGGCATCATCACCACCAATGACATCCTGGGCGAAAAGCCGGTGGCCATTGCGCAGGAAAGGCGCATCCACCATCGCGACATCCTGGTCGCGGACATCATGACGCCTGCGGAACGGCTCGAGGCTTTCGACATGCATGCCGTGCAGTCTGCGCGCGTGGGACAAATCGTGGCCTGCCTGCAGCATGCGCGCCGCCATCATGCGCTGGTCGTGCAGACGGCGCCCGACGGCCGCCGTGAAGTGCGTGGCCTCTTTTCCCTGGCCCAGATGGCGCGCCAGTTGGGCACTCCGCTGTCATTGCCGGCAGAGGCGAAGTCGTTCGCCGAGATCGAAGCGGCACTGGCTTGAGTCCCAAAAGGAATCAGCCACCGCAAGATGGCAATCATTCAGTGCCCCAAAAAAACAGCCACCTTGCGGTGGCTGTATCAAGTCCTTGGAAGGACGTCGTTGGGAGACTTGAAAACCGGTATCTCGATATTGGCCCTGAAGATGCGACAGCGTTGGATTCACTTTAAGTGTCAACGCCGCTTTTTGCATCCCCAATATGCAGGAGAAGGCCCGTTCAAATCGCATTCAAGGTTCGATCTGGGTGATTTTTTTCACGTCCGGCGAGTCACGATCAACTCTTTTACATCGCATTACAACTGGTGACAGGGCACGCGCACCACGAAGCACGCGCCGCCACCGGGCTGGTCTTCGCAGCGCACCGAGCCGAGATGGCGCAGCGCGATGCTGCGCACCAGCGACAGGCCCAGGCCGACGCCACCGTGGCGCTCGCTGGCGCCGGGCAGGCGGTAGAACGGTTCGAAGATGCGCTCACGCTCCGAGGCCGGCACGCCCGGACCGCGATCGCGCACGCTCAGCACCGCGTCGGCGCCATCGCGCCGTAGCTGCACCGTGACTTCGCCCTGGCTGTAGCGCCTCGCGTTCTCCAGCAAGTTGCGCACGGCGCGGCGCAGCAGCTTGGCCACGCCATCGACGACCACCGACTGGCCGTCCTCGCTGGGCACCAGCTCGGCGCCATCGCGCGCGCATTCCTCCGCGACCAAGCCGGTGAAGTCCACCGTCTCCACCGTGCCGAGGTCGGCTTGCTTCGCATCGAGGCGGCTGGCCAGCAGGATCTCGTCGATCAGCTGGTCGAGCTCACCGATGTTGCGGCGGATTTCGTCGTGAAAGGCCGGCGTCGCATCGCCCCCCATCAGTTCCAGGCTCATGCGGATGCGTGCGAGTGGCGATCGCAATTCGTGCGATGCATTCGCCAGCAGCGACTTGTGGGCCTTCAGCAGCGCCTCGATGCGCTCGGCCGATTGGTTGAAGCGCTGCGCGAGGAACGCCAGCTCGTCGGAGCCCGACTCGTTGATGCGAACGGACAGGTTGCCCTCGCCCCAGCGCTCCACGCCAACGCGCAAATCGTCCAGCCGTTGCGTCAAGCGCCGGATGATTGGAAAACTGCCCACGGCGACGGCCAGCGCGACGATACCCAGCAGCCACAACAGGCCGCCCGGCCCGCGCGTCCAGTTGTTGCGCGTGCCCGGCGGCGCTTCGCCCGGTGCGCGGCGGCGCGGCGGCAGTTGCACGATCAGCTGGCTGCCGTCCTTCATCTCCATCTGGAATTCCAGGCCACGCACCGGGTCGCGCGATGGCCGGGTCTTGTCCTGGCCGATCACTTCGCCGGCCTGATTGCGGATGATCACTTCGCGCTCGGGCGTGGGTTGCTCGGCCGCATTCATGCGCCAGAGCGAACCGAATGCGACGGTGAGCACACCTACGGCGACCACTACCGCCAGCCAGATGCGCAAATAAAGAGGAAAGCGCCAACGGGCGCGCCACGGGGTCATCGACTCAGTCTTGCTGCTTGGCAAATACGTAGCCCACGCCGCGCACGGTGAGGATGCGCTTGGGGTTTTTTGCGTCGGCCTCGATGGCTGCGCGGATGCGGCCCATGTGCACGTCGATTGAACGGTCGAAGGCCTCGAGCTCGCGGCCGCGCACCGCTTCCATGATCTGGTCGCGCGTGAGCACGCGGCCGGCGCGCTCGGCCAGCGTGATCAGCAGGTCGAACTGGTAGGACGTGAGCTCGGCAGGCTTGCCCGCCACGGTGATGGTGCGCGCGTCGCGGTCGATTTCCAGCGTGCCGAAGCGCATCACCTTGACCGTGGGTTGAGCGCCCTCGATGCGCCGGCGCAGGATGGCACGGATGCGCGCCAGCAGCTCGCGCGGCTCGAAGGGCTTGGGCAGGTAGTCGTCGGCGCCGATCTCCAAGCCCACGATGCGGTCCATCGGGTCACCTTTGGCGGTGAGCATCAGCACCGGCACCTGCCCGCTTTGGCCTGGCAGCGAGCGAACGCGGCGGCACACTTCCAGGCCGTCCATGTCGGGCAGCATCAGGTCCAGGATGAGCAGGTCGGGCATGGCGCCGGCGGGCGGGTCCTGCAACAGGGCCAGGCCTGCCTTCGCGTCGATGGCATGGGTGACCCCGAAGCCGGATCGCTCCAGGTACTCGCCCACCATCTGGGCCAGGCGGGCGTCGTCTTCGATGATCAGCAGTTGCTGCATGGGGAGATGGTAATGACTTGCGCCGGGAGCGGCCATGGTGGCGGCTGCGCACGGGCAGGGGCTTGTCTCGGCGGTAAAGTTAGGTAAATGGCAGTGCTGCTCCCCACCACGCTCGCGCAAGTGCTCACTGGCCATTCGCGTGAACGGCCCGACGCGACCGCCTTGCGCTTCGAGGGCGAAAGGCTCGACTACCGCGAGTTCGCGCGGCAGGCCGATCACGCGGCGCGTGTGCTGTTCCACGACTGGGGCGTGCGCGCGGGCGACCGTGTCGCGTGGCTGGGGGGCAACCATCCGGCGCAACTGGTGCTGCTGTTTGCGCTGGCACGCATCGGTGCGATGCTGCTGCCGCTTAACTTTCGCCTGGCGCCGACGGAATGGGATGCGCTGGTCGCGGACTGCATGCCGCGTCACCTCGTGCACGACAGCACGTGGGCCGTTGCGGCCACGGCACTGGCGGCGCGCAATGGCCTTGCGGCGCACAAGGCTGCGTCCGTGACCGATCCGGGCACGCTGGCGCGAGCGCCCGAACTGGGCTCCGCGGATTCGCCGGTGCTGCTGGTCTACACCTCGGGCACCACGCGCCAGCCCAAAGCGGCGGTGCACACGCAAGGCAACCTGCTGGCCAACATGCGGATTGCCGCGCAGGTGCAGCAGATCACGGCCGCCGACAGTGTGGCGACAATGCTGCCGTTGTTCCATGTCGGTGGCCTTTGCATCCAGACCCTGCCCGCGCTCGGTGCCGGCGCGCCGGTGATTCTGCTTTCGCGCTTCACGCCGGATGCTGCATTCGACTGCTTCGCCAACGATCGCCCGACGCTGAC
This sequence comes from Ramlibacter sp., assembly GCA_046595775.1. Taxonomy (GTDB): domain Bacteria; phylum Pseudomonadota; class Gammaproteobacteria; order Burkholderiales; family Burkholderiaceae_C; genus Ramlibacter. Next base: position 17,389 of record JBKJOM010000338.1, read on the forward strand.
CTTGCAAGTCCCGGCGACGATGAAGGCACTGGTCGATCACCCGCGCTGGCGCGAAGCCGACTTCTCGAGCCTGCGCGCGGTGTGGGCAGGTTCCAGCCTGTTGCCGGCGCCGCTGGTTGATGCGTTTCACGCGCGTGGCGTACCGGTGTGCAATGTGTATGGCGCCACCGAGACCGGGCCGTTCTCGATTGCGCTTGCGCCGGAACACGCGATGCAACGTGCCGGTTCCTGTGGCTGGCCCGCACCCGAGGTCGAGGTGCGCCTGGGCAACTTTGAACGCGGGGTCGGTGAGGTGCTGCTGCGCGCGCCCAACGTCGTGCAGCACTACTGGCCTGGGCATCCCGCCTGCGATACGCAAGGCTGGTTCCACACCGGCGACCTCGCGTCGCAGGCCCAGGACGGTGCGTTCACCATCGTCGGGCGCGCCCGCGACCTGATCATTTCCGGCGGCGAGAACATCCATCCCGCCGAGATCGAAGGCCTGCTCGCCGAACACGCCGACGTGCTGGAATGCGCGGCGTTCGGCTTGCCCGACGCGCAATGGGGCGAGATGGTCGCGGTGGCAGTTGTGATGAGGCCCGGCGCCGCGCGCGATCAGGCGGTCCTTTCCGCCCACCTTCAAGCGCGGCTGGCTCGCTACAAGCTGCCGCGCCGCTGGTATTGGATGGACGCGCTGCCAAAGACTGCGCTGGGCAAGGTGCAGCGCCAATCTCTGGTGGCGATAGCGCGTGCCGCCCAGGCGTGAATCAATCGCCGGAAGCGTCCTCAATCGGCCTGGGCCCGATCGCCGCGCGTTTGCGCTCCAACATCTTCAGCTTGGACAGCGCACTGAGCGAACCTTGCCCGGATTGCTGGTCATCCCTCACACGATGAGTAGCACGGCGCTCGCGTGGGCCATCCCGGGCACTCGGCCCCTGTTGCGGCCCGTCGGGCTGCTGGTCTTGAATTTGCTCAGCCATCGGGTCTTTCGTACATCGTTCACTCCACCGTATCGTGGGCCCCGCATGTGCGTTGTCAGGATGACCTGCGGCCAACAGTAGGAGCGGTCCTATCCGGATGCGCTGGGACTGGCATCGCGCCGCTGGTTGCGCCACAGCAGCAGGAGCAGCAGCATTGGTGGAATGGCCGTGAGGGCCGTGCCGATGAAAGCCACTGCATACGCTCCCAACAGGCCGTGCGCGGGCGTGAGCGACTCGACGGCCACGCCAGAGAAGCCCTTGAGGAACTTGCCCAGCAGCGCGTAGGTCGATGACAGCATCGCGTACTGCGTCGCGGTGTAACCCAGGCTGGTCAGGCTCGACATGTAGGTGACCAGCGCGACGCCCGCAAAGGCCTGCGCGAACGAGTCGAGCGTCATCACCGCGACGAAAGTTCCGGTGTCCGCGTGCAGGCTCAGTAGCGCGAAGGCTGCCGTGCCGAAGCCTTCGAGCACCAGCCCGGCCACCAGCGTGGGCAGCAGGCCGAGCCGCACCGCGCTGATGCCGGCCGCGGCGATTCCGGTGAAGGTGGCGACCAGGCCGAACGAGCCACGCACCCAGGCGATGGTGTCCTTGGAGATGCCCAGATCGTGATAGAACGGGTTGTACATCGGCCCCATCACGAAGTCGGGCAGGCGGTACAGCGCCACCATCAGCAGCATCACCAGACCCGCGGCCTTGTGCTTGGCGAAGAAATCGACGAAAGGACCGACCACCGCGTCGCCCAGCCCCCGTAGGCTCCACAGGGGCGGCTTTGAATGCAGCACCACGTCGGCGCGCGTGGGTTCGGTGGCGCACAGCGTCGCGATCATGCCGAGCGCCATCAGCACGGCCATGCCAACATACGACAGCGGCCAGCCAATGCGCGCCGCGGCCGCGATGATCAGCGCATCGGTCACCAGCAGCGCGGTGCGGTAACCCACCTGCGCCGCCGAGGTCATGAGGCCGACTTCATCGGCATCGGCTGCGGCCTCGATGCGCCACGCGTCCACCGCGATGTCCTGGGTCGCCGAAGCGAAAGCCGTGAGCAGGGCAAAGGCGCCGATCGCGGCCAGCCCGCCGGCCGTGCCCACTGCGGCCATGCCGATCAGCCCGATCACCACCAGGATCTGCGTGAGCAACATCCAGCCCCGCCGGCGCCCCAGGCGCCCCAGCAGTGGCACGTCGATGCGGTCGACCAGCGGCGACCAGTACACCTTGAAGGCGTAGGCAAAGCCGACCCAGGAGATGAAGCCGATCGCCACCAGGCTGGTGCCGTCGTCGCGCAACCAGTAGCCGAAGGTGTTGGCGGTCAGCAGGAAGGGCAGGCCCGAGGAAAAGCCCAGGGCCAGCATCACCGCGACCTTGGGCTGGCGCAGTTCGCGCAACACTTCGAGCGCGGTGCGCTTGCGGCGCGGTACGGGCGCTTCGGTCTGAGATTGTGAAATGGTGTTGTCCGACATAGGAAGGGGCGGCGCTCATTATGATCGGCTCCATGTGCCTGCAGTGCCCCGATAGAGCGCCTTTATCCTTGCCCCGCCGCGGTTTTCTCACCGCTCTGGTTGCGTTGTCGGCGGCCCCGGCGATTGCACAGGTGCAGGTGGGCGAGGCTTCGCGCATGCGCAGCCTGGTGCCCGCGGCCCAGCTCGAGAACGCCGCGACCCAGCAGTACTCGCAACTCCTGCAGCAGGCGCGAGAGAAGAATGCCCTGGCGCCGGAAGGCCATCCCCAATTGCAACGCGTGCGCTCGATCGCCTCGCGCCTGATTGCGCAGTCGGGCCGCTGGAACGATCGCGCGCAACAGTGGAAGTGGGAGGTCAACCTGATCGGCAGCAAGAGCGTGAATGCGTTCTGCATGCCGGGCGGCAAGATCGCCGTGTTCTCGGGCCTGCTCGCCGGCCTGAAACTGACCGACGACGAAACGGCGATGGTGGTGGGCCACGAAATGGCGCACGCCTTGCGCGAACATGCACGCGCGCGGATCGCCAAGAGCCAGGGCACCGGCGCGGCATTGTCGATCGGCGCGGCCATCCTCGGACTGGGTCACCTGGGCGATATCGCGGCCAACGTCGGCACGCAGTTGCTGACGCTGCGCTTCTCGCGCGAAGACGAGATCGATGCCGACCTGGTCGGGCTGGAGCTCGCCGCCCGAGCGGGCTTCGATCCGGATGCGTCGATTTCGCTCTGGCAGAAGATGGGCACGGTGCAAGGCAAAGGCGGCCCTGCGTTCCTCTCGACCCACCCCACGGGTCCCGACCGGCTGCTGCGGCTGCGCGAGAACGTGCCGCGTGTGCGCGGCCTGTACCAGCAGGCGGTCGCGAAGCGCTAGGTTCCGCGCACCATCAGACCGGGAACAGCATTCCGGCTGCGCTCATGCCCACCAGGGTGGTCATGGTTGCGGACATGTTCTCCGGCGACTCGGAAAAACCCACCAGCACGTCGGCGCGCGAGGCGCCGTGTTCCAGGCGGTCGATGTGGTAGGCCAGGCCGCTGGCATCGGGCGCGCGGTCGAGCACGTTGTTGTACAGCAGCGTGACGAAGGTGCTGTTGTCCGGCACCGAGAAGCGCGTCTGGAATTCCGGGCTGGCCATGAAGTTGCCGGCCAGTTGCGACAGCGAGAGGCCGCCTTGCAGGGCGTGCGTCTGGAAGATCAGGCCGCCCTGGTCGGGCGCACGGTCCAGCGCCGCGTTGTACAGGCGGAACGCCTGCGCGTAGAAGCTGTGGTCGGTGCTGCTGGTGGTCACGCCAGCCTGGAGGTTGATGTCGGCGAACTCGATGCGCTCCACCTGTTGGAGCTGCGTTGCGTAGCGGCCGTCATGGCTCGTCACGGTGTAGGTTCCGCCAATGGCGCTCACGTCGTAGTCGCTCATGCGCCCGGCGAAAACCACGACGTCCAGGCCGGCGCCGCCGATGATGGACTTGGTAGCGGCGCTGGTGATGAAGACGTCGTCGCCGCCCGAACCAATCGCCTTCTCGATGCGCGTTCCGGCCGCCAGCGTCAATGTGTTGGTGTAGACCGTGCTGCGCATGTTGGCGGTGGTGATGGCGCCGTAGTACGCATTGGCACCGACCTTCACGCCGATGTCGCTCGCACCGCCTTCGCGCAGGTCCAGCGTCACGCCATGACCCACGCGGCTCGCGTCCAGCGTGTCGGTGCCGCCCGCATCCCACAGCGCGTGGAAGCCGGACTGGAAGGGCGAAGAAGCCAGGTCATAGGACGTGTCGCCGCCGTTCAGGTTGGCCGCGCCATACAGGGCCTGCAGGGCTGCGATGTCCAGCGCCATCGGTTCGGCCGGGTACTTGTTCAGGGAACCGCTCTGGCTGCCGACCATCGCCGAGTAGCTCATGACGGTGTTGGGGATGATGTCGCTGGTGACGTCGAGGCGGGCCGATCCGTCGAAGGGGTGCTTCAGGCCGATCGCGTGCAGCGTCTCGTGCAGCACCAGGTTCGGCCGGTACCAGTCCCACTGCGAGCCGGCTTGTGCGCTGCCGATCCAGACATCGCCTGCGGGGCCGCCGGCATTCGGGAAGAAGGAGAAGCCGGCGTAGCCCATGTCGTTGGGCGCCTGTGAGTAGCCGTAGCGCACATCCCCGGACTGCGTGCCGTCGTCGGTCACTTCGACGAAACGCACGTTGCACACTGCGGAGATCGAGGCCAGCAGCTTGAGCGTCATCGCCTTGTCGGCGGCGGAGAACTCGCGCAGCGTGCTGGCGTAGCCGGCGGATTCGAGGTCATAGTTCGACGCGGCGTTCGAGAACGAGAAGGTGATCACCGTACGGCCGTCGGAACCCGAGGACCCGGTCCAGCTGCTGCCGACGAGCAGCGCGGGCGCGGCATTGGTGGTGGGCGCGGTGGCGGAAGTGGCGAGGGGGGCCGAGGCACCGGGCGTCGGCGCAAACTGCGGCGTGATGCCGGCGGCGCAGAAGGGGCAGCCGCAACCGGCGAGGGGTGTGAACACGTTGGCTTGCGTGTCGTTGCCGAAGGACGTTTCGCTGTCGAGGAGGTTCGTGAAAAGCATCGCAATTTCCCGGTTCGCCGCCTCGAGACACCATGCGTCGAGGCATGGATGTATGAGAAGCGCTGGGGGCTTCACGACGTTAGGGAAAAGGGCGCTCGCGCCCTAGGGCAAAGCGCCGCGGGCTTTAGGCTGCCCGCCTAGGCGGCAGGCGTGTTACCCCTAAGGGGGGGTGGGAGTTTTATGTACGCGAGGCGCGCGAAGGCCACAGCACGGAGGCGATCGCAACCACCATCAGCACCACGGCGGCCCAGTCCTGCCAGTGCAGGATTTCACCCAGCCACAGGGCGCCGCTGAAGACCCCGAGCACCGGGATGAACATCACGCTCAGCGTCGAGGCGACGGGCGGCAGCGAACGCGCCAGCGTGAACCAGGCCGCGTGCGCGAAGCCGAAGATCAGGACGGCGTTGTAGGCGATAGCGCCCCACACCGGCGCCGACGGCATCTGCCAGTCCGCGCTCTCGAAGACGATGGAGAGCACGCTCATGAATACGCCTGCGATCACCGTCATCCAGAACGACAGCGTGAGCGTGGGCACATCAGCTTTCGACCGGCGCAGCAACTGCGTGCCGAGCGCCCATACGGCGGCCGCGAACAACGCCAGCGCCACGCCCACCGGGCGGCCGGCGAGGCCCGTGAACTCGTGCCAGAGCAACAGGGCGACGCCAAGGCCCGCGGCGCCGACACCGAGCCAGCCGCGCCGCGACAACGCCGCGCCGAACACCAGCGCGCCCAGCACCGCGGAGAAGATCGGCATGGTGTAGCCCAGGATCGCCGCACGGCCGCTGGAAAGCGAGCGCACCGCCAGGATGATGCAGACGTGCCAGATCAACATGTTGGTGACGGTAAGCTTGCCGAGCTCCGGCCACAGGCGCCGAGGCACATGAAAAGGCACCTTCAGCGCGACCAGCCCAAGCGCCAGCACCGGGATGCCCAGCAGGATCGACAACGCACGAAAGGTCAGCGGCGGGAACGATGTCACGCCCATCTTCATCACCGGCCAGTTCAGGCCCCACACCAGAGTAAGCAGGACGAGCAGGACGAGCTGGCGCGGCGTGAGGCGATGCATGCGCGTGATTGTGGCGGCGAAGTAGCGGGTGTGTCCCGACCGCGTAAAATCACCGACTCATGACCTTCATCGAGATGCTGCAGGGCGCGCAGGAGCGCAACGACTCCCTGCTATGCGTCGGGCTCGATCCTGATCCCGCCCGCTTCCCCGGCGCCATGCGCGCGAACCCTTCCCGGATCTACGACTTCTGCGCGGCCATCGTCGATGGCACCGCCGACCTCGTGATCGCCTTCAAGCCGCAGATCGCCTACTTCGCCGCGCACCGTGCCGAAGAACAGCTCGAGAAGCTGATGGCGCACATGCGTGCCGCCGCGCCGCACGTCCCCGTGATCCTCGACGCCAAGCGCGGCGACATCGGCTCCACCGCCGAGCAGTACGCGATCGAGGCCTTCGAGCGCTACGGCGCCGACGCGGTCACGCTCTCGCCCTTCATGGGATTCGATTCGGTGCAGCCCTACCTGAAGCACCAGGGCAAGGGCGCCTTCCTGCTGTGCCGCACCTCCAACCCCGGTGGCGATGACCTGCAGAACCAGCGCCTGGGCTCGGTGCAAGGCAACCCCTTGCTGTACGAGCACGTCGCGCGTCTCGCCAACGGGCCGTGGAACACGAATGGCCAACTCGGTTTGGTGGTGGGCGCGACCTACCCGGCCGAGATCGAGCGGGTGCGCGAAGTGGCTCCGAAGCTGCCGCTTCTGATCCCGGGCATCGGTGCACAAGGTGGCGATGCGGCGGCGACGGTGAAGGCCGGATGGCGCGTCAATGCGCCCATCGTCGTCAACTCTTCGCGTGCGATCCTCTATGCGTCGAGCGGCGATGACTTCGCCCAGGCAGCGCGCGCTGCCGCGCAAGCAACGCGCGACGAGCTGAACGCGGCGCGCAAGGCCGTCTGAATCTGGCGGGCGGCAATCGCCGGTCCGGAAACGGCCAGCCGCACTGCGCGTGCGCACGCAGACTGCACCTCGTGTTCAACATTTGCACGAGGCTTCCATGGACTTCCGCATCACCGGGCTGCCCGCCCACCAGTTCGCCCACTACTCGAGGAAGAGCGACGAGGAACTGCTTGCGCACAACGCGCGCCGCTACCGCGTCGATGCCCCCAACGTGTTCCCGGACCGCATTGCCTTGCGCCACGGCCGCGTCGGCGAGACGGTGCTGCTGGTGAACTACACGCACCAGGCGGCGAACAGTCCCTATCGAGCCAGCCACGCGATCTTCGTGCTCGAAGGCGACCACGCGAGCTTCGACGCGGTGAACGACATCCCGGAGGTGATGCGGCCGCGCACGCTGTCGCTGCGGGCCTTCGACGGCGCGGGGATGTTGGTGCAGGCTGAACTGGCCGAGGGCGCGCGGGTGGAACCGGCCATCGAGTGCATGCTCGCCAACCCGAAGGCCGACTACCTGCACGCGCACTTCGCGAAGCACGGCTGCTTCGCCGCGCGCATCGACCGAGCATGACAACGCGGGGGCTTCCACCGTCAAAGATCCGCCCCCTCTCCCCGCCGGGGGAGAGGGATGGGGAGAGGGGGCTCCTGATGCTCCTTGCCCCCGCGGATCAGCGTTTGATATCGGCCTTGTGGTTGATGATCCGTCCCACCAGCCCATACTCGATCGCTTCCTCGCCCGACAGCCAGCGGTCGCGCTCGATGTCCTGCAGCACGGTGTCCAGCGGCTTGCCGGTCTCACGCGCGATGGTGGCGGCCACGCGTTCGCGGGCCTTGATGATCTCGCGCGCGTGGATCGCGATGTCGGTAGCCTGGCCGCCCGCGCCGCCGCTGGGCTGGTGAATCAGGAAGCGCGTGTTGGGCGTGCAGAAGCGCCGCTCCCGCGGCACCGCCAGGTACATGTGGACAGCGGCGCTGCCGACCCAACCGGTGCCGATCATGTTCACCGGCGCGGTGATGTAGCGCAACATGTCGTGGATGGCGTCGCCGGACTCCAGGTGGCCACCTGGCGAACTGACGATCATGTCGATCGTGGCGGCCGAATCGGCGTCCAGCGCCACCAGACGGCGGATCACGTCGGCGGCGGACTTGTCGGAGATCTCGCCGAACACCAGCACCGTGCGCGACTTGAAGGCCTTTTCTTCGAGGAAGGCGTTGCGCGGCTCGGCGGTGGTGGGGGCGGTTTCGTTGTCAGGGTGTTCGTGGTTGTGCATGGCGGGGCTCCTTGTGCTCACTCGCAATCATTGCACGATCGGCAGCGAGACCGGCCGGAAGGGGCAAAGCTGCTGCTGAGCACGGGGCGCCGCCCGCGCCCCTAAGATGCTGGCATGCAAGCTGCTTACTACGAACGCACGGGCCCCGCCCGCGAGGTGCTCCAGCTCGGCGAGCTGCCTGATCCCCAGCCTGCCGCCGGCGAAGTCCGGGTGCGGCTGCTCTGGTCGGGCGTCAACCCGTCGGATGTGAAATCCCGCGCGGGGCTGCGCAGCAGCACCTTGCCTTTCCCGCGCATCGTTCCGCACAGCGACGGCATGGGCGTGATCGAGTCGGCCGGCGAAGGCGTGGATCGTGCGCGCGTCGGCGAGCGGGTGTGGGTGTGGAATGCGGCATGGGGCCGTCCGAACGGCACGGCCGCGCAATTGGTCGTGCTGCCGCAGCAGCAGGCTGTGCGCCTGCCCGACGGCACACCCGATGAAGCGGGCGCCTGCCTGGGCATCCCCGCGCTCACGGCGATGCACGCCGTTCTCACAGGCGGTGGCGTTCAGGGCAAGCGAGTGCTCGTGGCCGGCGGCGCTGGCGCGGTCGGGCATTACGCGGTGCAATTCGCGCGGCTGCTGGGTGCCCAGCAGGTGATCGCCACCGTGAGCAATCCGCAGAAGGCGCAACTGGCGACCGAAGCGGGAGCACACCTCGTCATCAACTACAAGCAGGACGATGTCGCGGCCGAGGTCGGCAAGGCGACGGGCGAAGCGGGCGTGGACCGCGTGATCGAACTCGACATCGCGGCGAACGGCGGCATCGACGCTGCATCCATCGCAGCGAACGGCGACTGGGTGGTTTATGGAAGCGGCGCGCCGCGCTTCACGCTGGACTTCTTCCCGATGATCGCGAAGAACATCGTGGCGCGCTTCTTCATTGTCTACAACCTGACCCCGGCCGACCGAGACGCGGCGACGGGTGCACTGACGCGGTTGCTGGAGAGCGGGAAGCTGCGGCACAACATCAGCCACCGCATGAAGCTCGACGAGATTGCGCAGGCCCATGAGTTGGTGGGCGACGGGACAGCGGGCGGCAACGTCGTGCTGGCGACGAGCGCGGCTTGAGCCGTCACCAGCGCTTGACTTCGATGAACTCGCGCAGCTTCAGGGCCACCAGAACCGAGCCGTCGTTGTTGAGATGAATCTCGTCGAAACGCAGCGAAGACGGCACTGCGCCCGACGCCACGTCAGCCGAGTCCTGGGATGAGGCCTGGCTGAACTGGCTGATCAGCCAGCCCCGCGCATCCACGAAGTTGTCCGGGTAAAGCGCAGCCAGCTCGCGGTTGAGCTGCAGGATGACTTCATAAGTCGCGCCGCCCTTGACTTCATCGGCGGTCGCCTTGTTGATGACGGACACCACCATGAAGCGGCGGTTGCCGGTTGACAGCGAGGCCACGCCCGCGGCGATGTCGGCCTTGATGCGTTCCGGCTCCTTGGGGTTGTTCTGGCCGTACCAGAACACGTTGATCCAGTTGGCGTGGGCGCCGGAATCTGCCAGCTCACGCGCTTCGATCTGCGACGACGTCTCACCCGCGACACCGCCATTGAACAAGACACGGTCGCTGTAGAAGAGTTGCAGGTTGGCAGCCACCGGCGGGGTCAGCGAATCCCCCCACATCGCGATGCTGCTGGAGAGCGGCGCGGCGGGCAGAGGCGCCGGTGGCTGCCAACCTGCAACTCTTCTACAGCGACCGTGTCTTGTTCAATGGCGGTGTCGCGGGTGAGACGTCGTC
>JBKJOM010000021.1:0-39544 GCA_046595775.1 Ramlibacter sp.
CCACCTGCACATAGGCGAAATAGCGGCACAGCGGCAAGATCTTGTCGGCCAGCAATTCGCGGCAGCGCCCGCTGTCGTGGTGCCAGTTGTCGCCGTCGCTCGCCTGCGCGCCGTAGATATTCCATTCGGCCGTCGGATAGCGCGCGCGTGCGATCTCTTCCATCAGCACGAGTGCGCTGCTCACCACCGTGCCGCCGGTCTCGGTGGCGTGGAAGAAGTTCTGCTCGTCCACCTCGGCCGCCTGGGTGTGGTGGCGGATGAAGACGAGGTCGATCTTCTCGTAGTGCCGCGTCAGGAACAGGTACAGCAGGATGAAGAAGCGCTTGGCCAGGTCCTTGCGGCCCTCGTCCATCGAGCCCGAAATGTCCATCAGGCAGAACATCACCGCCTTCGAGGTCGGCACCGGCACCCGCACCCGGTTGCGAAAGCGCAGGTCGATCGGGTCGAGGAACGGAATGCGGGCCACGCGGTTGCGCAGCACCGCGATGCGCGACTCCAGGTCGACGATCTGCAGCCGCGTGGTCACGTCACCGATCGGCGCGTCGCGCAGCACCGCTTCGAGTTCTTCTTCCAGCTCGCGCAACTGGCGGCGCGAATCGGCGCCGATGGCGATGCGTCGGCCGATCGCGCCGCGCATCGAGCGCACCACGTGCAGGTTGGTGGCCGTGCCGTCACTGGTGTAACCCGCGCGCTGGCTCTTCCATTCGGGCGTTTCGGCCAGTTGGGTGCGCACCAGGTGCGGCAGCGCCAGGTCTTCGAAGAAGACCTGCATGAATTCTTCCTTGGTCAGCGTGAAGGTGAAGTCGTCTTCGCCCTCGCCCGAATCGCTGGCCTTGCCCTTGCCTTTGCCACCCTGCCCGCCCTTGGGCCGCTCGATGCGGTCGCCGCGCACGTACTCCTTGTTGCCGGGGTGGACCATCTCGCGCGTGCCGCCGCTGCCGTGGCGGAAGACCGGCTCGGAGATGTCCTTCTTCGGGATCGTGACATCTTCGGCGCGCTCGATGTCGCGGATGCTGCGGCCGTCGACCGCACGCTTGACCGCCTCGCGGATTTGCTCCTTGTAGCGGCGCAGAAAGCGCTCTCGGTTGCCGATCGACTTGTTCTTACCCGACAGGCGGCGGTCGATGATTTGCTGCAGCACGTTTTAGCCCCCCCCCCGAAGCGCCTGCGGCGCTCCCCCCCAGGGGGGCGCCGCTAGCGGCCCGGCAAAGCCGGATCCGCGGCGTCCGCATGGAAAGCCGGCTACACGAGTCAGCAAGCCTTTGCTCATCAGCTGCTCTTTCTGACCCGCAGGTACCACTCGCAGAGCAGGCGAACCTGCTTGGGCGTGTAGCCCTTGGCGACCATGCGCGTGACGAAGTCCTCGTGTTTCTTGGCTTCGTCGGCGCTGGCCTTGGCATTGAAGCTGATGACCGGCAGCAGCTCTTCGGTGTTGGAGAACATCTTCTTCTCGATCACCGTGCGCAGCTTCTCGTAGCTTGTCCAGACCGGGTTGTTGCCCTGGTTGTTGGCGCGCGCGCGCAGCACGAAGTTGACGATCTCGTTGCGGAAATCCTTCGGGTTGGCGATGCCGGCGGGCTTCTCGATCTTTTCCAGCTCGGCGTTCAGCGCGCCGCGGTCGAACACCTCGCCGGTGTCGGTGTCGCGGTACTCGTGGTCCTGGATCCAGTAGTCGGCGTAGGTCACGTAGCGGTCGAAGATGTTCTGGCCGTACTCGCTGTAGCTCTCCAGATAGGCGGTCTGGATCTCCTTGCCGATGAACTCGGCATAGCGCGCCGACAGGTGTTCCTTGATGTACGAGAGGTACTTCTGCTCGATTTCTGGCGCGAACTGCTCGCGCTCGATCTGCTGCTCCAGCACGTACATCAGGTGCACCGGGTTGGCGGCGACTTCGGTCGAGTCGAAGTTGAACACCTTGGAGATGATCTTGAACGCGAAGCGCGTCGAGATGCCGTTCATGCCTTCGTCAACACCGGCGTAGTCGCGATATTCCTGGTAGCTCTTGGCCTTGGGGTCGGTGTCCTTCAGGCTGTCGCCGTCATAGACCTGCATCTTGCTGAAGATGCTGGAGTTTTCGGTTTCTTTCAGGCGCGTGAGCACCGAGAACTGGGCCATCATCTTCAATGTGCCGGGCGCGCAGATCGCATCCTTGAGCGAGGAGTTGCGGATCAGCTTGTCGTAGATCTTCACTTCCTCGGTGACGCGCAGGCAGTAAGGCACCTTGACGATGTAGATGCGGTCGAGGAAGGCCTCGTTGTTCTTGTTGTTCTTGAAAGCTTTCCACTCGCTTTCGTTGCTGTGGGCCATCACGATGCCGTCGAAAGGTATCGCGCCGAAGCCTTCGGTTCCCTTGAAGTTGCCTTCCTGCGTGGCCGTGAGCAGCGGGTGCAGAACCTTGATCGGGGCCTTGAACATTTCAACGAATTCCAGCAGGCCCTGGTTGGCCAGGCACAGGCCACCCGAGTAGCTGTACGCATCCGGGTCATCCTGGGCATAGGTCTCGAGCTTGCGGATGTCGATCTTGCCCACCAGCGAAGAGATGTCCTGGTTGTTTTCGTCGCCCGGCTCCGTCTTGGCAATGCCGCATTGCTTGAGGATGCTGGGAAAGCGCTTGACCACCTTGAACTTGCGGATGTCACCCCCGAACTCTTCCAGGCGCTTCACGGCCCAGGGCGACATCACGCGCTGGGTGTAGCGGCGCGCAATGCCGTACTGCTGCTCCAGGATCGGCGCATCCTCGTCGTTGTTGAACAGGCCAAGCGGCGACTCATTGACCGGCGAGCCCTTGATGGAATAGAACGGAATCATCTCCATCAGCTGCTTCAGGCGCTCCGCGATGGAGGACTTGCCGCCTCCCACCGGGCCAAGCAAGTAGAGGATCTGCTTTTTTTCTTCCAGGCCCTGCGCGGCGTGGCGGAAGCAGGACACAACCTGCTCTATCGGTTCTTCGAGCCCGTAGAAATCCTTGAACGCGGGATAGATGCGCACCATCTTGTTGCCAAAGATGCGCGAGAGGCGGGGGTCGTGTCGCGTGTCGATCAGCTCGGGCTCGCCGATTGCGGCGAGCATTCGCTCGGGGGCGGTTGCGTAAGCCAGCTTGTCGCGTTTGCACAGGTCGAGGTAGTCCTCGAGCGACATCTCTTCCTCGCGGGTCTGCTCATAGCGGGCGAGGAAATTGCGGACGACATCCATGAAACCTCCTTCAGGTGCGGTGCAACGTGACAGGCAATGTGCGCCACCACTTTACTCCGGGTAATTCAAGCTAGGCCAACCTCAGCTGTAAGCAAACTCCTGCGATCACTGTAGGTGAACGGTAGATAAAAACAAGCGCTTGCAGTTCCTAGGGGAAAGCGACAGTGCCGCATTTCACGCATGCGCGTTTTGCGTTGCGTTTGGCGCGAAAACGCGTGCGCAAATTACAACGCGGGCCACGTGGCGCGCCTTGTGTGGGGATGCGAGTCTTCAGGTCACAGGTGCCGGGTTGAACAGCACGAGTGCGTTGTGCAGCTTCCATTGCTCGGCGTAGGTGCGCTTGCCGCTGGCTACCTCGAGCATCTGGTGGAACAGCTGCCAGCCGGTTTCTTCCACCGTGGCCTCGCCATCGGCAATCACGCCGGCGTTCAGGTCGATCAGGTCGTGCCAGCGGCGGGCCAGTTCGGTGCGCGTGCCGACCTTGATCACAGGCACTTCGGCCAGCCCGTAGGGCGTGCCACGTCCCGTGGTGAAGACGTGCAGGTTCATGCCGGCCGCCAGTTGCAGCGTGCCGCAGATAAAGTCGCTCGCCGGCGTCGCCGCGTAGTACAGACCCGCGTGGCCCTTCGGCAACTTCTCTCCGGGTTGGAGCACGCCGTTGATCTGGGCCGTGCCCGACTTGATGATGGAGCCCATCGCCTTCTCGACGATGTTCGACAGGCCGCCCTTCTTGTTGCCGGGCGTCGTGTTGGCGCTGCGGTCCACACTGCCGCGGCGCAGGTACTCATCGTACCAAGCCATTTCGCGCTTGATGGCCTCGGCCACTTCTTCGCTGACGGCCCGCGAGGTGAGTTGGTCCACGGCGTCACGCACTTCCGTCGTCTCCGAGAACATCACTGTCGCGCCCGCGCGCACCAGCAGGTCGGTGCAGTAACCGACTGCAGGGTTTGCGGTGACGCCGGAGAACGCGTCGCTGCCGCCGCACTGCACGCCCACCACGAGTTCGCTTGCGGGCACCGTCTCGCGCTGACGCGCGTTCAAGCGCTTCAGGTGCACCTCGGCCTGGCGCACGACCGACTCGACCATCGACAGGAAGCCGACATGCCGTTCGTCCTGCAGCGTCACCACGTCGAGCGCGGACTCATCCTGCGCGACCACCACCGGGATCACGCCCGGCGGCATCAATCGCTCGGGCTGGAGCTTCTCGCAGCCCAGGCTCACCAGCATCACCTCGCCGCCGAAATTCGGGTTCAACGAAATGTTGCGCAGCGTGCGGATCGGGATCACCGCGTCGGGCGCGTCGATGGCTACGCCACAACCGTAGCCGTGCTCCAGCGGGACCACGCCATCCACATTGCGATAGCGCGGCAGGAGTTCCGTGCGAATGCGCTCGGCGGCAATGCGAGCCACGCCCGAGACGCATTGGACAGTTTGCGTGATCGCGAGCAGGTTGCGCGTGCCGACCGAGCCGTCGCCATTGCGAAAGCCCTGGAACGTGTAGCCCTGAAGCGGCTCGAACACCGGTGCGCGGTGCGTGGCCATCGGCAAATCGTCCAGGCCTGTGGCTGCGGGCATCTCCAGCAGGCGCTCATGCACCCAACTGCCTGCAGGCACGTCCTTGTTCGTGCGGCCGATGACGACGTTGTAGCGCCGCACTTGCGTGCCGGATGGCAGGTCCACCAACGCCACCTTGTGACCCTGCGGTACGCGGTCGCGCAGCACCACGCCGTCGTCGAACTTCGCGTCAACATCCAGGCCGCCATCGTTGGCGACGATCGCGACGTTATCGGCCGGGTGCATCCTGATGTGTCGGGGCTTCATCTCCACTCACTGCGGCCCGAGCGTGGCGATGAGGGCGCCCAGCTGGTCCATTTCTGCGGGCTTCAGGTCAGTGAGTGGCGCGCGCACCGGGCCGGCGTCGTGGCCAACCAGCTTCGCGCCGGCCTTGACGATACTGACGGCGTAGCCCTGGCCTTTGTTCCGGATGTCCAGATACGGCATGAAGAAGTCCTTGAGCAGGCGGTGTTGCGTGGCCATGTCGTCGCTACGCACGGCTTCGTAGAA
Source organism: Ramlibacter sp. (assembly GCA_046595775.1). GTDB lineage: Bacteria > Pseudomonadota > Gammaproteobacteria > Burkholderiales > Burkholderiaceae_C > Ramlibacter. The sequence continues at coordinate 5,257 of JBKJOM010000021.1, forward strand.
CTGCATTGCCGTCTTCGGAATGAAGTTGAAGACGGCCGACGAGTACACCGGCGTGCCCAATGCCTTGTAGGCCGCGGCATAGACCTCGGCCGTGGGCAGGCCACCCAGGTACGAGAAGCGGTCACCCATCTTCAGGTAGATGGAGGTCATCAGCTCGATGTCGCCGATGCCATCCTTGAAGCCAATCAGGTTGGGGTTGCGCTCGGCCAGCTTCGCCAGCGTGTCGGGCATCAGCCGGGCCTGGCCGCGGTTGTAGACGATCACGCCGAACTTCACGCTCTTGCACACGGCTTCGACGTGCGCGGCCAGGCCTTCCTGCCCGGCTTCGGTGAGGTAGTGCGGCAGCAGCAGGATGCCGTGCGCGCCGGCCCTCTCGGCTGCCTGCGCGCACTGGATCGCGAAGCGCGTGGGGCCGCCGGTGCCCGCGATGATCGGCACTTTGCCGCGGCAGGTGTCCACTGCGGTCTTGATGATGGCGGGGTACTCGTCGGCCGTCAGCGAGAAGAATTCGCCGGTGCCACCGGCGGCAAAGAGCGCGGTGGCGCCATAGGGCGCGAGCCACTCGAGGCGCTGCGCATAGCCGCGCGGGTTGAAGTCGCCTTGCGCGTCGAAGTCCGTGAGCGGGAACGACAGCAGGCCCGAACTGACGATGGTCTTGAGGTCTTGCGGGTTCATGGGCTGGAAACTCAGTCGAGCTTGATCTGGGCTTGCGTGACGACCTGGGCCCAACGCGCTCGCTCCTGGTTGAAAAACTTGTCCTGTTCGGCTGGGCTCATGGTCACGACCTCGGCGCCCTGCCCCGCGAGCTTGGCGCGGACATCGGGCGTGCGGATGGCCTTGATCAGTTCGGCGTTGAGACGCGCGAGGACCGGTGCTGGCGTGCCGTTGGCCACCAGGGCGCCTTGCCATGTTCCCGATTCGAAACCGGGAACGCCTTGCTCGGCGATTGTCGGCACTTCGCCGATCAGCGGCATGCGCGTTCGCTTGGAGACGCCCAGCAACTTGAGCTTGCCGCTCTGCACATGCGGATAAGTGGCCAACATGCCGTTCATCATCACTTCGGTCTGGCCACCGATGGTGTCCTGGATCGCCTGCGAGCCGCCCTTGTAGGGCACGTATTGCCACTTCGCGCCGCTCGCGCGCTCCACCGCGACGCCCGCGAGGTGCGGCGCGCCACCGACTGAAGAGACCGCGAAGTTGAGGTTGCGCGTCTTTGACAGCGCGACCAGCTCCTTCAGGTTGTTGGCCGGGATCGAGGGATGCACCACCAGCAGGTGCGGCGAGTAGGCAAGCATCGTCACCCCGCGCAAGTCCTTGCTGGGGTCGAACGAGAGCCTGGTGTAGACCGACGGGCTGATCGCCAGGGCGCCGGTATCGCACAACAGCATCGTGTAGCCGTCGGCAGGCGCCCTGGCGACGAGCTCTGCGCCCAGGTTGCCGTTGGCGCCCGCGCGGTTTTCCACGATCACCGATTGCTTGAGCGAATCCGACAGCACCTGGCTGATGGCGCGCGCGATGATGTCTGAGGAGCCTCCCGGTGGGTAGGGCACGACGATGCGCAGGGACTTGTTCGGCCAGCCCGACTGGGCCCAGGCAGGCACTGCGACGCTGGCGGCGCCAGCGGCAAGGAGTTCGCGTCGACGAATCATCTTTGTCTCCATGTTGTCAGTCATCATACAACTAAGACCAAGCCGAGGCAAACGGAGAAATGTAAAACCCTAGGCCTTCGCCGCTTCCTGGGCGGCTTGCTGGGCACGCCGCAGGCGCTCCCGGCTGTTGGTCAGGTGAATGCGCATGGCGGCGCGCGCAGCTTCGGAATCGCGCCGGGCGATCGCGTCATAGATCTCCTCGTGCTCGCGCGACAGGCGGCGCAGATACTGCGGCAGGTCCTCGCGCGCCAGCTTCGACGAATTGATGCGGGCCCGTGGAATGAGCGTGGCGCCCAGGTGGCTCATGATGTCCGCGAAGTAGCGGTTGCCGGTGGCAGTGGCGATCAATAAGTGGAAGCGGAAGTCGGGGCCGACGGTGTCGGTCTTGCCACCCTCGCCTGCCGCGAGTTCGTCCAGCGCGCGACGCATTTCCGACAGCTGTTCGTCGGTTCTTCGCTGGGCAGCAAGCCCCGCGGACTCGGTCTCGAGGCTGATGCGCAACTCGAGCACGGCCATCACGTCCACCGCCGTCTCGATCTCGTCGGGGTCGATGCGAAAGCCTGACGCAGCCGGTGGTTCCAGCACGAAGGTGCCGATGCCGTGGCGCGTCTCGACCAGGCCGCCCGCCTGCAACTTGGACAGGGCTTCGCGCACCACGGTGCGGCTCACGCCCCAGTTGCCCATGATCTCGGCCTCTGTCGGCAGCTTGTCGCCGGGCTTGAGCACGCTGTCGCGGATCTGCTGGCCAATGCCCTCCACGAGTTCGTGCGCCAGATTGCGCGCGCGCCGGCGCGGCCGGGCGGCGGACGGGCCCTGATCGGGAAATTCCTGAGGCGTCGCAGTTGACACAGTTGCCATCGCCTCATCATAATGAGTTTTGCGTTGTACGACAACTGATGACTCATGACTTCTCAGGTTCTTGACCGATTGCTACTCACCGGCGCGGCTGGCGGCCTGGGGCGTGTGCTGCGAAAAAGCCTTGCCCCCTATGCGCGCGTGCTGCGCCTGTCCGATGTGGCTGCAATGGACCCGGCCGGCAACGGCGAGGAAGTCGTGCCTTGCGACCTCGCGGACAAGGCCTCGGTCGATGCGCTGGTGAAGGGCTGCGACGCCGTCGTGCACATGGGAGGCGTGTCGACCGAACACGCCTTCGAGCAAATCCTCGAAGCCAACATCAAAGGCGTGTTCCATGTGTACGAGGGCGCGCGCCGCCACGGGGTGAAGCGCGTGGTCTTCGCCAGCTCCAACCATGTGATCGGCTTCCATCAGCAAGGCGACGTGATCGACGCGGACTGCGCGCACCGCCCCGACAGCTACTACGGCCTGTCGAAGGCCTACGGCGAGGACCTCTCGCGCTTCTACTTCGACCGCTATGGCATCGAGACGGCTTGCCTTCGCATCGGCTCGTCGTTCCCCGAGCCGAAAGACCGCCGCATGTTGGTCACCTGGCTCAGTTACCGCGACCTCACTGATCTGATCCGCGCCTGCCTGTTCGCTCCCCGCCTCGGTCACACGATCGTGTACGGCGTCTCCGCGAATCGCGACAGTTGGTGGGACAACGGCAAGGCCGCGCACCTGGGCTACAGACCGCAAGACAGCTCTGAGCAGTTCCGTGCGAAGGTCGAGGCGCAGCCCCTGGCCGACCCGGCAGACCCGGCAACGAAGTTCCAGGGCGGAATGTTCGTGAAGCTCGGGCCTTTCGAGTGATGACCGCCGAGCTGGTCGTGGATGCGCGCAATGCGGTTGGCGAAAGCCCTGTGTGGCACGCCGCCGAAAATTCGCTGTATTGGGTGGACATCCCTGCACGGCAGATGCACCGTTGGCAGGCGTCGGGCGACTCGCACACCACCTGGTCCACGCCGGAGATGATCGGCTGCATCGCTGTGCTGGGCGATGGGCGCTGGCTGGGCGCGGGCGAGAACGGCCTGTTCCAGCTGCAACCCGGCGAAGCAGGCGCCATGCAAGATGAACGCATCGCGCAAGTCAGCCACGCGCAGCCCGGCATGCGTTTCAACGATGGCCGCTGCGACCGGCAGGGGCGTTTTCGCGCCGGCACGATGGCGATGGACATGGGAGCCGCGCGTGCGGTCGGCAAGTTCTACGCTTTCGACGACGGCGCCCTGACGGCACTGGTCGAAGATCTGCTGGTGCCCAACGGCCTGGCATTCAGTCCCGATGGCAGCACGATGTACCTGAGCGACTCGCATCCGCTCTCGCAAACCATCTGGGCCTTCGACTACGACACCGCCTCGGGGCAGCCGTCCAACCGCCGCGTGTTCGTCGACATGAAGCCTTTGCCCGGCCGGCCGGACGGCGCGGCAGTCGACGCCGACGGCTGCTACTGGATCTGCGCCAACGACGCGGGCCTGGTCCATCGCTTCACGCCTGCGGGCGAACTGGACCGCTCGCTGGCCGTGCCCGTCCTGAAGCCCGCGATGTGCGCCTTCGGCGGCAGCGGACTCGACACCTTGTTCGTCACGTCGATCCGCCCGGGCGGGATCGACTTGTCCGGCCAACCGCTTGCAGGCGGCGTGTTCGCGCTGCAGCCCGGCGTGCGCGGCCTGCCCGAACCGATGTGCCTTCACCGAAAACCAGACCCACCTTGCAAGGAGACAACATGAAACTCAAGACCACCCTCACCGCATTGGCCGCTGCCGTTCTGGCCGTCACTGCCCACGCCGCCGAGTTCCGTTCGGCCGACATCCATCCCGACGGCTACCCCACCGTCGACGCGGTGAAGTTCATGGGCGAGCGCCTGAAGGCGCTGACCGGCGGCAAGCACACCATCAAGGTGTTCAACAACAGCGCGCTGGGCAACGAGAAGGACACCATCGAGCAGACCAAGATCGGCGCACTGGCGATGACCCGCGTGAACATCGCGCCGATGAACAACATCTGCCCCGAGACACAGGTGCCGACCATGCCCTTCCTGTTCCGCAGCAAGGAGCACATGCGCCACGTGCTGGACGGCGCGATCGGCGAGGAGATCCTGGCGGCCTGCGCGCCGCAAGGCTTCGTCGGGCTGGCGTATTACGACAGTGGCGCCCGCTCGCTCTACACCGCCAAGAAGCCGGTGCGCTCGCTGGCCGACGCCAAGGGCATGAAGATTCGCGTGCAACAGTCCGACCTGTGGGTGGCCTTGCTGGAAGCGATGGGTGCCAATGCCACGCCGATGCCCTACGGCGAGGTCTACACTGCCCTGAAGACCGGCCTGGTGGATGGCGCCGAAAACAACTACCCCTCGTACGAGAGCTCGCGCCACTTCGAAGTGGCCAAGTACTACTCGATCACCGAGCATTCGATGGCACCCGAGATGCTGCTGTTCTCCAAGCGCACCTGGGACACGCTCACGCCCGACGACCAGAAAGCCATCCGCCAGGCCGCGAAGGAGTCCGTGCCTTACATGCGCAAGCTGTGGGATGAGCGCGAAGAGAAGTCGCTGGCTACGGTGAAGGCCGGCGGCGCCGAGATCATCGCGGTCGACAAGGCATCCTTCCAGAACGCGATGAAGCCGGTGTACGACAAGTTCATCACCGATGCCAAGCTGAAGGGCCTGGTCAAGCGCATCCAGGACACGAAGTGAGCGTCACTGAAGAAACGACGCAGGCGGACGGCTGGTACACCCGCGTGTGCCGCCGCATCGCCCGCGGCTGCATGTGGCTGGGCATCCTGGGCCTCGTGCTGCTGATCATGGCCGTCACCTGGCAGGTGTTTGGCCGCTACGTGATGAACAACACGCCGACCTGGGCCGAGAGCCTGGCCCTGCTGATCGTGCTGTACGTCACGATGCTGGGCATGGCCGTGGGCGTGCGCGACGCGGGCCACATCGGCCTGGAGTCGCTGCTGGTGCTGGCGCCGGAGGCGCTGCGGCTGAAGATGGAATACCTGATCCATGCGCTGGTGCTGCTGTTCGGCATCGCCATGGCCTACAACTGCGCTTTCCTCGCGCAATCGGTCTGGGACTACCGGCTGCCCACGCTCTGGATCTCCGAGGGCTGGCGCTACGTGCCCGCTGCGGTGGCCGGCGTACTGGTCGTCCTGTTTTCCATCGAACACATCTTCGCGCTGGCCCAGGGTCGCGAAGTGGAGCCCGCCTGGTCATGACGATTCCCTTGCTGATTCTCGCGGGGTCGTTCACCCTGCTGCTGCTGCTGGGCGTGCCCGTGGCCTTTGCCATCGGCTTGTCGGCGCTGTCCACGCTGCTCTATGAAGGCCTGCCGCTTGCGGTGGGGTTTCAGCAGATGACTTCGGGCATGAACGTGTTCTCGTTCCTGGCCATTCCCTTCTTCATCTTCGCCGGCGAGCTGATGCTCCATGGCGGCATCGCCGACCGCATCGTGCGCTTCGCCATGAGCCTGGTCGGCCATGTGCGCGGCGGGCTCGGCATGTCGAACGTGGTGGCCTGCACTTTGTTCGGCGGCGTCTCGGGTTCGCCCGTGGCCGACGTGTCCGCGATGGGCGCCGTGATGATCCCCATGATGAAGCGGGAGGGCTACCACGCCGACTACGCGGTGAACGTGACCACGCACGCGGCGCTGGTCGGGGCGCTGATGCCCACCAGCCACAACATGATCATCTATACGCTCGCCGCGGGCGGCAAGGTGTCGATCGCGGCGCTGATCCTGGCGGGCGTTCTGCCGGCGCTCATCCTCACGATCAGCAACCTGGTCGCGGCCTACCTCGTGGCAGTCAAGCGCGGCTACCCGGCCGGCACCTTCCCGGGCTGGCACATCGTCGGACAGTCATTCGCAGCCGCGCTGCCGGGCCTGCTGGTGGTCGTGCTGATCCTCGTCGGCATCCTTTCGGGTGCGTTCACTGCGACGGAGTCAGCGGCCATCGCCGTGCTCTATGCGCTTGCGCTCACGGTCTTCGTGTACCGTACCCTGCGCTGGGAACACTTTCTGGAGGCCGCGTCAAAGGCGGTGAAGACCACCGGGGTGATCCTGCTGCTGATCGGCATTTCTGCCACCTTCGGCTACCTGATCTCGCTGTACGGTGTCGCGGAGCTCACCGGGCAGATGCTCTCGAGCTTCACCAAGGAGCCGTGGCTGATCTTCCTGTTGATCAACGTGATCCTGTTCGTGCTGGGCACTTTCCTCGACATGGCCGCGACCATCCTGTTGTGCACGCCGATCTTCCTGCCGATCGCGCAGGCTTACGGGATGAGCTCGGTGCAGTTCGGCATGGTGATGTTGATCAACTGCGCGCTGGGCCTGAACACGCCGCCGGTGGGCACGACGCAGTTCGTGGGATGCGCGATTGCCGGGGTTTCGGTCGGGCATGTGATGAAGACCATCTGGCCGTTCTACGGCGCGTTGATCGCGGCCCTGCTACTGGTTACCTACGTGCCGGCATTTTCGATGTGGCTGCCCGGCCTGTTGCTGGGCGGCAAATAAGGAGACATTCATGAGCAACCAGATCCCAGACCTGCGCGGCAAGGCCGTGCTCGTGACCGGTGCCAGCACCGGTATCGGCGCAGCCGTCGCGCGCGCCTTCGGCGCGCAAGGCGCCAAGGTGGCTGTGCACTACAACCAGTCCGATGGCCCGGCGGCGGAGGTCGCCGCTGCCATTCGTGCCAGCGGCGGCGAAGCCATCCTGGTGAAGGCCGACGTGCGCGACAGCGCCGCGATCAAGGCCGTGGTGGCGCAGACTCACGCCGCCTTCGGGCGCATCGACGTGCTGGTGAACAACGCCGGCAGCCTTGTGAAGCGGGTGCCGATCGCGGAACTCACCGACGAGCTGTTTGATGACGTGCTGCACATCAACGCCCGCTCCATGTTGGCCTTCTGTCGCGAGGTGGTGCCGCTGATGCGGCAAACGGGTGGCGGCAACATCATCAACGTCACCTCGGTGGCCGCGCGCCACGGCGGCGGCCCGGGCGCATACCTCTATGCCGGCTCCAAAGGCTTCGTCAGCACGGCAACGCGCGGGCTCGCCAAGGAACTGGTGGGCGACCGCATCCGCGTGAACGCGGTGGCGCCGGGCGTGATCGTCACGCCTTTCCACGACCGCTTCTCGACGCCGCAAATGCTCGAGTCGTTCAAGGGCACGATCCCGATGGGGCGGCTGGGCACCGTCGACGAATGCGTCGGGGCTTTCCTCTACTTCGCTTCGGAATCGCTGTCGGGCTATGTGACTGGCCAGATCATCGACGTCAACGGTGGGCAGTACATGCCGTGAGCGATGGCCTTGCCGATCCCGCTCATCCCCCCGAGCACCAGGGCGTACTGGCCTTTCAGGCTGAATCGATCCTCGTGCTCCATGACAACCTCACTTCACGAACTCCGGGACGATCAGCCTCGGCAGGAAAAGCGAGACTTCGGGCCAGATGATGAGCGCGAACAGCACAAGCAACATCGGCACCAGCATGATGAGGGTGTCCTTGAGCGCGAAGCGCAAGCGCACCTTGGCCACTGAGCAGGCGATCATCAGGCACAGGCCATAGGGAGGAGTCACCAGCCCGAAAGCCAGCGCCACGATGCCGATGATCGCGAACTGGATCGGGTGCATTTGCACGGAACGGGCCAGTGGCTCCAGCGTTGTGCCGACGATGATGATCGCCGGGATGGCATCGAGGAAACAGCCCACGACCAGGAAACTGAAGGCGATGAAGAAGCCGACCCCGATGAGGCCCAAGCCCCAGGATGTGACGTTGGACAGCAGCGCTTGCGGGATCTGGTAGTAGGCCAGCAGCCAGCCGAAAGCCGATGCCGTTCCCACGCAGAACAGAGCAATCGCCGACAGCCGGCCCGTGTCCAGCAGCGCCGTGTACAGGTGCTTGTGGTCCATTTCACGGTAGATGAAGATTGACAGCACCGCCGCGTAGATCACCGCGATGGCGGCCGACTCCGTAGGCGTGAACCAGCCCAGCAGGATGCCGCCGACGATGATGAAAGGCGTCATGAGTGCCGGAAACGAGTCGAGCACCGACTGGAAGAATTCCTTGACCGTCGCGCGCGGATAGACCGGGTACTTGCGCCGCACCGCATAGACGTGCACCGTGACCATCTGCGCGCCGGCAATCAGCAGCCCGGGAATGATGCCCGCCAGGTAAAGCGCACCGATCGAGGTCGAGATCACCCCGCCCCACACCACCATCAGGATCGACGGCGGAATGATGACGGCCAGCACGGCCGACACCGCTGTGATGGCGATGGAGAAGGACAGGTCGTAGCCTTCCTTGGTCTGCGCGTCGATGAATATCTTGCTTTGGCTCGCCGCGTCGGCGGTGGACGAGCCGGAGATGCCGGCAAAGAACACGGAGAGCACCACGTTGATCTGCGCCAGCGCGCCAGGCATGCTGCCCACCATGGTGCGGGACAACTTCACCAGCCGGTCGGTGATGCCGCCGATGCCCATCAGGTTGGCCGTGAGCAGGAAGAACGGCACAGAGAGCAGGATGAAAGAGTTGTAGGCCTTGAAAGTCTCGTTGAACAGCACCATCGGTGACAGGCGCGGCTCGAAAATCAGTGAAGGCAGGCAAGCGAGCCCGAGCGCGAATGCAACTGGAACGCGTGCCACCAGCAGGAAAGCGAAGGTGCCGAATAGCAGCAGCGCCGCCATCGCGGGGGTGAGGGCGGCCTGGGTCAAGGAGCAGCTTCCGAAAACAGCAGGCGCAGGTCCCGAACGAACGCCTGGCCCAGGAACAGCATCCAGGTCAACCCGGCGATTGGCCAGGCCAGGAAGATGAACGGCATCGGCAGCTCGGCCAGCTCCGACTCCTGGTTCCAGCCGAACCGGACGAACTGCACGCCCCAATACACGAACACCAGCGCGAACAGCAGCACGAACAGGTTCGAAAAGATTCGCAGCCGGGCGGCGGCCCGCGGCGACAGATCAGGCCACACGTCGACCTCAAAATGCGTTCCTTCGCGCACCGCGACCATCGCGCCGATCATCACCATCCAGATGAACATGAAGCGCGACAGCTCCTCGGTCCAGATGTAGGAAGGAATGAGGCCTGTGTAGCGCGAGACGATCTGCATGGTCACCGGCACGACCAGGATCGCGACGGTTCCCACCAGCAACCAGGTCAGCAGCTTGTGATAGAACTCGATCAGCCTTGTCATGATTTCCCGGGACAAAAAAAGCGCCTTTCCGGCGCCGCCGGAAAGGCGTTGGTTTGGAGCATGACTACTTGATCGCGAGGATCTTGGCGTGGATCGCTTCAGCGCCGATTTCCTTGGCGTAGGCAGCCATGACGGGGTCGACCAGCGCCTGCATCTGGGCGCGCTCGGTGAATGGAATGCGCTTGAGCTTGCCTGCCTTTTCGAGGGCATCGAGCTTCGCGCTGTCTTCGCCCGACTCGATCTGGCGACCGTAGGTGCCTGCTTCCTTCCCGGCCCTGACAATGGCGGCCTGCAGGTCCGGCGGCAGTTTGGCGAAGGTCTTGCCCGAGAAACACAGCGGCCGGATGGTGATGGCATGCTGGGTCATGTTCAGGTTGGGGCCGACTTCGTAGAACTTCATCTGTTCCACGCCGGCAGCCTCGTTCTCGCCCGCCGCGATCACACCGTTCTGGATGGCGTTGTAGACCTCGTTGTAGGCGATGACCGTGGGAGCCATGCCGACGGCGGCAAACGTGCGGCTCCAGATCGGAGCACCCTGCACGCGCACCTTCAGGCCTTTCATCTCGGCCAGGTTCTTGACGGGCTTGTTGGCAAAGATGTTGCGCGTGCCGCCCCCGGCGTAACCGATCAGCATGACTTCGGCCTTTTGCGCCACTTCATCGGCGATTGGCTTGAGCACATCGGCGTCGAGCACCTTGTTCCAATGGCTGAGGTCACGAAACAGGAAGGGTGCGTCGATGAAGGGTGCGGCCTTGGAAAAGGTGGACATGTGGGCCGGCGACACGATGCCATAGTCCACAGAGATGCCCTGGTTCATGTAGGCGAAGTAGTCCTTCTCGAGGCCCAGCTCGCTGTTGCGATGCAGGACGAAGTTGACAGGCTTGCCGTAGTACTTCTTGTGCAGCTCCTCGAACTTCAACAAGGATTTGTTGAAGGCATGGTCGTCGTTGAACTGCACCGCGCCATGCAGGGTGATCACCTGCTGTGCCGTAGCAGCGAGCGAGAACCCGGCGAGTGCCATCCCCGCAACCAATGCACGGCACCAGATACCGAAAGCCGATCTGCTCATGTCTTGTCTCCTTTGGACGGCGAAAGCGCCACTTCGTGAAACTTGGTTCCACCCGCAAAACAATATAGAGAACTCCGTAGGGCCTGTCATAGGCGTAAACGCGAAGAGATTCTTTTCGGCGCTCCGGGAAAAGTACAACCGCCTGCGCGCCTGCTTCCGGCAACGACGCGCGTCCAATGCCAGCGCAACCGTGGCATGCTTGGCGCCGTGAGAGTCCTCGCCGCCCTGCTTTGCCTCGTTGTCACGGCCGTCACCGCGCACGCCTCCGACACCTTGCGCGTGGGCTCCAAGCGTTTCACCGAGTCGTACATCCTCGCGCACATCCTTGCGGAGGCCGCTTCGCCGGCCCTGTCCTCGCCCGCTGACGTGAAGCAGGGGCTGGGCAACACCGCCATCGTCTACGAGGCGCTGCGGGCGGGAAACATTGACGTCTATCCCGAATACGCCGGCACGGTGTCGCTGGAGATCCTGAAGAGCCCGAAAGCCCTGGACATGCCGGCGATGAATCGCGCGCTGGCGCCGCTCGGGCTCGGCGCCGCCGTGCCCCTTGGTTTCAACGACGGATACGCACTGGCGATGCGCGCTGCAGAAGCGCAGCGGCTGGGCATCCGCAGCATCAGCGACCTCGCGCGCCATCCCGAACTGAAACTGGGCCTGTCCAATGAGTTCATCGGCCGGGCCGACGGTTGGCCCGGACTGGCGCGCGCCTACGCGCTGGCCCAGAGACCCCAGGGCCTGGACCATGGGCTGGCCTATGACGCGATCGCGGCGAAGCAGATCGACGTGATGGACATCTACACCACCGACGCGAAGATCGACCACCTGGGCCTCGCCGTCCTCACCGACGACCGCAAGTACTTTCCGCGCTACGACGCCTTGCTGCTGTACCGGCTTGATGTGCCCGCGAAATTTCCGAAGGCCTGGGCTGCGCTCCAGAGGCTGGAAGGCCGTATCGACGAAAAGGCCATGATCGCCATGAACGCGAAGGCCGAACTGGACAAGCAGGACTTCAGGGGAATCGCGCGCGACTTCCTCGCGGCCGTTCCCGCAGCTGCCCCAGTGCGCGAGCGTTTTGTGCAGCGCCTCTTCGGCGGAGACTTCTGGCGCCTCACAGCCCAGCACGTGGGCCTGGTGCTGCTGTCGGTGATCGGCGCGGCGCTGATTGCCATCCCACTGGGTATCGCGAGCTTCGGGCACCGGAGGGCAAGGTCAACACTGCTCGCGGCGGCGGGCCTCCTGCAGACGGTGCCCTCGCTCGCGCTGCTTGCGATGCTGATCTGGCTGCTCGGTTCCATCGGCCTCGCGCCCGCATTGGTCGCGCTCACGCTGTACGCGTTGCTGCCCATCATGCGCAACTGCGTGACCGGCCTGGCCGAAGTGCCCGAAGGCTTGCGCCAGGCTGCGACGGCGCTGGGCATGACCAACGCACAGCGCCTGCGCAGCATCGAGTTGCCGTTGGCCGCCCCGACGATCATGGCCGGCATCCGCATCGCCACCAGCATCGCCATCGGCACCGCGACCATCGCCGCGTTCGTGGGTGCGGGCGGTTACGGCGAGCGCATCGTCACCGGGCTCGCACTCAACGACGGCGAAATGCTGCTGGCCGGTGCGATCCCTGCGGCGCTGCTGGCACTGGCGAGCGAACTGCTGTTCGAAGCCGCCGAGCGCAGGCTGCGCCGCGGGCGCTATGCTTGAGCCGATGGCTGCGCCGCTGCACTTCTACTTCGACTTCATCTCGCCCTACGGCTACTTCGCGAGCCGGCGCATCGGGGCGCTGGCCGCGCGCCACCACCGCAGCGTGGAATGGCATTCGATGTTGCTGGGGGTGTCGGTACTCAAGGTGATGGGCCTGAAGCCCCTGCTCGACACGCCGCTCAAGGGCGACTACGTGCGGCGCGACGTGTTGCGCTATGCGCGGCGCCACAACATCGCGCTGGGCCGCGACCTGGACGCGCCCGTGGGCAGCCCCTTGCCGGCCGCGCGTGCGTTCTGCTGGGTCAAACACCACCGGCCTGAGTTACAGGCCGCGATGGCGCATGCGCTCTACGACGCTTACTGGGGCCAAGGCCGGGATCTCTCCACACCGCAGGGTGTCGCGGCCATCGCCCTGCCGCCGGGCATCGAACCGATGGCGGTAGAAGCAGCGATCCAGGACGAACTCGTCGCAACGCTGCTGCGCCGGGATGTCGATGCCTCGCTGCGCGCGGGGGTGTTTGGCTCACCGACCGTCATCGTAGATGGCGAGCTGTTCTGGGGTGTCGATCGGCTCGACGATGTCGACGAGTGGCTCGCCCGCGGGGGCTGGTGAGGTCGCGGCTATGCGAATTCCACGGAAATCGCGATCGCACCCAATGCGGCGCGACACTTCTGCTCGTCACCATCGGCGGGCAGGTGCACGCGCGCGACGATCGCTGCGCCGCGCTCGAAGGCTTCCACGCGCGTTCCCAGCACTTCGGATAGCTTGAGCTCCACCGCGCGCAGCCGCAATGCCGGCTTGTAGACCTTGCCGATGGCCGTGAGCGGCAAGGCCTCGACGAGCACGACACGCTTGGGCACCGCGGGGCGCTCGTAGACCCGCGGTGCGATCTCGGCCAGCAGGTCTGCCGCAGCGGCTGACGCACCGGGCTTGAGTGTGACGAAGGCACAAGGCACTTCGCCGGAATGCACATCCGGCTCACCTACGACTGCGCACATCGCCACTGCCGGGTGCGAGAGGAAGGCATCCTCCACCAGCCCCGGATCGATGTTGTGCGAGCCCCGGATGATCACGTCCTTGGAACGGCCGGTGACGTGGATATAGCCTTGCGCGTCGATGTGGCCGAGGTCGCCCGACACCAGCCAGCCGTCTTCGAACATGCCGGCATTGCGCGCGGGATCGGTGTAGCCCGGGCTCACGTGCGGCCCCTTGAGCACAATGACGCCATCGTCTCGCACCCGCACTTCGCTGTACGGCAGACGCAGCCCCGCAGAGCCGGTGACGCGCGACGCGAGCAGTGGCTCGATCGACACCAGGCCGGCACACTCTGTCATGCCCAGGATGTTGCGTACCGGAATGCCCGATTGCGATTCGAAGCGGACCGCAAGCTCGGTGGGCAGTGGCGACCCGCCGGTGTAAGCCACCTTGATGCGTGAGACGTCCGAATCGACCGGCAGGTTGCAAAGCCCCGCGAGGATCGTCGGTACACACGCCAGCGCAGTCACCTGCTCGCGCTCACAGAACTTCCAGTAGTGGCGCATGAAGGCCGCGTTGCGCATGCCACTGACGGTGGGCAGGACCTGACAGCCCCCGATCGCCAGCAAGGACAGCCCATAGACAAACGCGCCAGCGACATGAAACAGCGGGAAGCCGTTCACCTCGATCGTGGTCTCGTCGAAATTGTAGAACGCATGCGCGAACCAGCCGGTGTGTGCCTCGTTGCCATGCGTGTGTTGCACAAGCTTGGGCGCACCGGTGGTGCCGCCGGTGTGGAACAGCGCAGCCACACTTTCAGGAGCGAGTTGCGGATCGAAAGCGAGCGTGGTGGGTTGCGGGGCCAGCGCCGCCTCGAACGAATCGCCGATGCGCAGTACCTTGCGCGACTCGATCCCCGGGATGCGCTGGACCGCGGACCACACATCGAGTTCAGCGTTCGGCCCCAATGCCACGACGACTTTCGCGCCGCTCGCATCGAGCAGGGCCGCGACATGGTCCGGCTGCAACATGTAGTTGATCGGGCATGCGCGCCCCGCCACCTGCGCACCCCACAAAGCGTACTGCGTCGCGGGGATGTTGGGCGCAAGGATCGCCACCGAATCGTCCGGTCCCACGCCGAGCGAGCGGAACAGGTTGGCCGCGCGATGGATGTTGTCCAGTAGCTCGGCGTACTTGATGCGCTTCGGTGGCGTTGCAAGCTCGCCGTCCGGCAGGAAGACGAATGCCGCGCGCTGCGGAAATTTCCGCGCTGCACTGGCGATCAAGCCATAGGTCGTGCGTGCAGGCAGCGCCTCTTCGTATGGCGTGCGCTCCAGCGCCTCGATGTCGGCGAGGGTGCGAAACGACGCCAGCCTCACGCGACGGCCTTGTCCAGCCCGAGCAAGCGAATCGCGTTGCCCTTCAGGATGCCTGGCATCACCTCGGGCTTGAAGCCTGCGTCCTCGAAGTCCTTCATCCAGCGCTCGGGCGTGATCAGCGGAAAGTCGCTGCCAAACAGGATGCGGTCCTTCAACAAGGTGTTGGCGTACTGAACCAGTTGCTTGGGGAAGTACTTGGGGCTCCAGCCCGACAGGTCGATCCACACGTTGGGCTTGTGCGTGGCCACCGAGAGCGCCTCGTCCTGCCACGGGAAGCTGGGGTGCGCCATCACGATCTGCATATCGGGAAAGTCGATGGCCACGTCGTCCAGGTGCATCGGGTTGCTGTACTCCAGCCGCAGGCCACCGCCGCAACGCATGCCCGAGCCGATGCCGCTGTGCCCGGTGTGGAAGATCGCCGGCATCTTGTGCGCGTTGATCACTTCATAGATTGGCCAGGCCATCCTGTCGTAGGGGTGGTAGCCCTGCACCGTGGGGTGAAACTTGAAGCCCTTCACGCCGTGCTCGGCGATCAGCCGCTCGGCTTCGCGCGCGCCCATCTTTCCCTTGTGCGGGTCGATGCTGGCAAAGCACATCATCATGTCGCTGTTCTCGCGTGCGGCCTGCGCGATCTCCTCGTTGGGTATGCGCCTGCGGCCGAGCTTGGACTCGCTGTCCACCGTGAACATCACCAGGCCGATCTTGCGCTCGCGGTAGTAGGCGATGGTCTCGGGAATGGTGGGGCGGCGGTTGGAGCGGAAGTACTTGTCGGCGGCGCGGTCGTATTCCTCGCCGTAGTTGTCGAAAGGGTTCCAGCAGCTCACTTCGGCGTGCGTGTGCACGTCGATGGCAATCAGGTTGGCGTGATCCATTGATTTGTCTCCTGCACTGCGCGCGCTAGGGTATGCCCTAGGCTTCCGGTATTGAGTTGGTTATCTTTTATAACAATAATCCACCCACTTGGCAAACACATGACCTCCACAGACATCCAACTCGACATCCAGGGCCCCGTGGCCGTTGTACGGCTCACCCGCCCTGCCAAACGCAATGCGATCAGCGACGGGCTGATCCTGGGAATCCGCAACATTTTCGAGAACCTGCCCGACACAGTGCGGGCCATCGTGCTCGACGGCCAGGGCGACCACTTCTGCGCGGGTCTGGATCTCTCTGAATTGAAGGAGCGCGACGCGGGGGCTGGCCTGCATCATTCGCGCATGTGGCATGCGGCGCTGGAGACCGTGCAGTTCGGTCCCGCACCGGTGATTGCAGCGCTTCATGGCGCGGTGGTCGGTGGCGGGCTGGAGCTGGCGGCCTCGTGCCACATCCGCGTGGCCGACGACACGGCCTTCTACTCGCTGCCCGAAGGTTCGCGCGGCATCTTCGTGGGCGGCGGCGGCGCGGTGCGCATCCCGCGCCTGATCGGTGAGGCGCGCATGGCCGACATGATGTTCACCGGTCGCGTTTATGGCGCCCAGGAAGGCGAGCGCGTTGGCTTCGCCCAGTACCTCGTGCCGGCGGGCCAGGCTTTCGACAAGGCAATGGAGCTGGCGCAGCGGGTCGCGCAGAACGCTCCGCTCACCAACTACGCGCTGATGCACGCGCTGCCGCGCATCGCCGACCAGCCGGCCGACCAGGGCTTTCTCACCGAGGCCCTGATGGCGGCCATCGCGCAGAGCGCTCCCGAAGCCAAGAGCCGGGTGCGCGACTTCCTTGAAGGCCGCGCCGCCAAGGTCAAGAAGGACTGAGCAAAGTGAGCCAAGTCGCGCCGAAATACCGTCCCTTGAATTTCCCCGTCGACCGTGTCGTGCTTCGCGACGGCGACGCCGGGACGCGCTACATGAAAGCCGAGCGCCCGCTCGGCCCGTACGCCGCGCGCATCACCGACCGGCTGGTGCACTGGGCACAGGCCGCGCCGCAGCGCACTTTCATGGCGAGGCGAGTGCGCAACGGCGACGGCAGCACAGGCGACTGGCACCATGTCAGTTACGCGCAGGCGCTGGAACGCGCCCGGCGCATCGGGCAAGCCCTGCTCGATCGCGGTCTGGATGCCGAGCGCCCGGTCGCGATCCTGTCCGAGAACGGGCTTGAACACGCGCTGCTGGCCCTGGGTTGCATCTACGCCGGTGTTCCGTACTGCCCGGTCTCGCCAGCCTATTCGACGATGAGCCAGGACTACGACAAGCTGCGCCATGTGTTGCAGACCTTGACGCCAGGCCTGGTCTTCGCCGCCGACAAGTCACGCTATGCGAAAGCCGTGAAGGCGACCGTCGGACCGGATGTCGAAGTGATCTTCGGCCAGCCGCCGGAGAGCGAGCCGACGGCTTCAATCGACGCCGCAATGGCGCGTACCGGCCCGGACACCCTCGTCAAGTTCCTCTTCACCTCCGGCTCGACCAAGCTGCCCAAGGCCGTGATCAACACGCACGGCATGTGGTGCGCCAACCAGCAGCAGATGCGCGAGTCGATGCCGGTGCTTGCGGAAGAAAGCCCCGTGCTGGGCGATTGGCTGCCCTGGAACCACACCTTCGGCGGCAACCACAATTTCGGCCTGACGATCTACAACGGCGGCACGCTCTACATCGACGACGGCAAGCCGGTGCCCGCTCTGATGGGCGAAACACTGCGCAACCTGCGCGAGATCGCGCCAACGGTTTACTTCAACGTGCCGACCGGCTTTGAGGCCATCGCCAACGCGATGAAGACCGACGACGCGCTGCGCCGCAACCTGCTGTCGCGGGTTCGCATGTTCTTCTACGCCGGCGCCGCATTGGCGCAACCCGTGTGGGACGCCTTGCATTCCGCACAGGAGCAGGAGATCGGCGAGCGTATCGTGATGGGCACGGGCCTGGGCATGACCGAGTCGTCGCCCTTTGCCATCTACATCACCAACCCCAACGTCAAGGCAGGCTATCTTGGCGTGCCTACCCCGGGCCTCGAGCTGAAACTGGTCCCGGTCGACGGCAAGATGGAGGTCCGCTACAAGGGCCCCAACATCACACCCGGCTACTGGCGCAACGACGAATCAACGCGGGAGAACTTCGACGACGAAGGCTTCTTCTGCACCGGCGACGCGGTGCTGTGGATCGACGAGAACGACGTCCACCAGGGCCTGAAGTTCGATGGCCGCATCGCCGAAGACTTCAAGCTCGCCACCGGTACTTTCGTGAGCGTCGGGCCACTGCGCGCAAAGATCATCGCCGCTGGCGCGCCCTATGTGCAGGACGCGGTGATCACCGGCATCAACCTGAACGAAGTCGGCGCGCTCATCTTCCCGACGCAGGCGGTGCGCAAACTCGCGGGCATGCCGGGCGACGCGCCGATGAGGGAAGTTCTCGAAAGCGCTGCCGTACAAACGCACTTTCAGGCCGTTGTCGACGAACTCGTGAAGTCCCCGACCGGCAGCGCAGGTCGCGTGGCGCGGATGCACCTGATGCATGAGCCGCCGTCCATCGACAAGGGCGAGGTCACCGACAAGGGCTCGATCAACCAGCGCGCGGTGCTCGAGCATCGCGACGCCCTGGTCAAAGCCCTTCACGGCGACAAGCTCGCCTTCACACTCAAACCGCAGGCACACAGCGCATGAAAGTCGATGGACACCCCGCCCTTGTCGATGGCGGTGTATCGGGCCCGGGCGAAGCACCTGCGGCGTGCACTGGCGCGCGGTGTCCGGCGAGGCTGGGCAAACCCGCAGAGTCCGCCCAGCTCGATTGCCATATCGTCACCAACAGCCCACACCATCACTCGTCAACCCGGAGACCCTCCATGAAACTGCGCAAGTCCCTGATCGCGGCCGCCATCCTGGCCACCAGCACCGGCACGGTGCTGGCTGACATCACCATCGGCGTGAGCCTGCCGCTGACCGGGCCGACCTCGGCGCTGGGCATCCCGATCAAGGACGCAATCGCCCTATGGCCCAAGACCATTGCCGGCGAGAAACTGAAGGTCATCATCCTGGACGACGCGACAGACCCGACCAACGCCGGCAAGAACGCCCGCCGCTTCGTGACGGAAGACAAGGTCGACATCCTGATGGGCAGCGCGGCCACGCCGACCGCCAATGCAGTGGCCGCCGTCGCGTCGGAGACCGGCACCATGCACATCACCTTCGCGCCAATCGACGTGTCGGTGACCAAGTCGCCGTGGTCGTACAACATGCCCCAGTCCACACTGGTCATGTCGCACGCCATCGTCGCCCACATGAAGAAGATGGGCGTGAAGAGTGTCGGCTTCCTGGGCTACACCGACGCCTACGGCGAGCTCTTCCTGCGCGACATGAAGGTGAAGATGACTGGCACGCCGATGAAGTTCGTCGCCGAGGAGCGCTTTGCCCGCACCGACACCAGCGTGACGGCGCAGGCCCTGAAGGTGACCGCCACCAACCCCGATGCGATCCTGATCGTCGCGTCCGGCAGCGGCGCCGCCATGCCGCACAAGGCCCTGATCGAACGTGGCTACAAGGGCAAGATCTACCAGACGCACGGCGCGGCCTCGATGGCGCTGATCCGCGTCGGCGGCAAGGACGTGGAAGGCGCCTATGTCGTCTCCGGCCCCGGCACAGTGGCAGAGCAACTGCCCGCCGACCATCCGAGCAAGAAGGTGGCACTGACCCACGTGACCGCCTGGGAAAAACTCAACGGACCGAACAGCCGCAATCCGTTCGCCGGCCACGCCTATGACGCGTCGATCATCCTCGAGAAGATCGTGCCGGTGGCCCTGAAAAAGGCGAAGCCGGGCACCGCCGATTTCCGTGGTGCGCTGAGGGAAGCCCTGGAGAAAGCCGGCCCGATCGCGCTGTACCACGGCACCGTGAACTACACCGCCACCAACCATGCGGGCTACACCGACGACACCGGCGTGATGCTCAAGATTGTCGACGGCGGCTGGAAGCTCGAGCCCATCATCAAGTAGCAAACACGCTGCTACCGCTACTTCGGGCTGTGCGCTGCGCGCGGCCCGGATTGGCGCGACAGGATCCACCATGGACTTTTCAATCGCCGGCATCCTGCTGGTGGACGGGTTGACCAACGGCGCCATCTATGCGCTGCTGGGCCTGGCCACCGTGCTGGTCTTTGCCGTCACGCGGGTGATCTTCATTCCGCAGGGCGAATTCGTCAGCTATGGCGCACTGACGCTGGCCATCCTGCAAACCGGCAAGGTGCCCGGCACCATCTGGCTGCTGCTGCTGCTGGCCGCCTGCGCCGCTATCGCACAGGCCTTGCAGGACTGGCGCAAGCACAGGGCGGCAGGCAAGGCGCTGGTCGCTGCCGCCAAGGTGATGGTGATCCCCGCGGTGATCTCCGCCGTGACCTGGTGGGCCGCGCCACGCGACATGGGCCTGCTGTTCCAGGCGGTGCTGTCGATGTGCATCGTCACGGCCTTCGGCCCACTGGTCTATCGGCTGGCGTATCAGAGCCTGGCGGACGCGTCGTCCCTGGTCCTCCTGATCGTCTCGGTGGGCGTGCACTTCGCGCTTACCGGGCTGGGCCTGGTCTTCTTCGGTGCGGAAGGTTATCGGAATCCCCCGTTCTGGGACGCACGATTCAGCCTGGGCGCCATCACTCTCTCGGGACAGGCAATCATCATTGGCCTCGCTTCGCTCGCGCTGATCGTGCTGCTCTGGCTGTTCTTCGAGCGCACGCTGTATGGCAAGGCGCTGCGGGCCACCGCCGTCAACCGCCAGGGTGCGCGCCTCATGGGCATCTCATCGCAGACCGCCGGCCAGCTCACGCTCGCGATGGCCGCGCTGATCGGCGCGCTTTCGGGATTGCTGATCGGCCCCACCACCACGGTGTTCTTCGACTCGGGCTTTCTCATCGGCCTGAAAGGGTTTGTCGCTGCCGTCATCGGTGGCCTCGCGAGCTACCCCGGCGCGCTGTTGGGCGCTTTGCTGGTCGGCGTGATCGAGGCTTTCGGCGCGTTCTGGGCCAGCGCCTTCAAGGAAGTCATTGTTTTCACGCTGATCATCCCGGTTCTCCTGTGGCGCTCGCTCGCCAGCGGCCACTCGGACGGGGATCATTGACATGAATCTCCGTCGCATCGGGTGGCTCGCCCTGGTCGCCGCGATCGTCCTGGTCACTGTGCTGCCAGTGCCCGAGTTCTGGATTACCCAGTTGAACTTCATCACCATCGGCACGCTGGCGGTGCTGGGCCTGGTGCTGCTCACGGGCGTGGGCGGGCTCACGTCGTTTGGGCAGGCCGCGTTCGTCGGTATCGGCGCATACACCAGCGCCTACCTGACGGTGAACATGGACGTGTCGCCCTGGCTCACGCTCTTCATCGGCCTGGGCCTCACCGCCGCCAGTGCGCTGGTGCTCGGCTGGATCACGTTGCGCATGTCGGGTCACTACCTGCCGCTGGCCACGCTCGGCTGGGGCCTGTCGCTGTACTACCTGATGGGCAACCTCGATGCGCTGGGCAAGTACGACGGTATCCTGAATATCCCGGGCCTTTCCGTCTTCGGCTGGACCATCGGGCAGGGCCGCGTGTTCTTCCTGATCACCGCAGCGCTTCTGCTGCTGGCGGCGTTGACGATGACCTTCCTGCTCGACTCGCGCGCTGGCCGCGCGATCCGGTCACTCAAGACCGGATCGCAGATGGCCGAGGCCATGGGCGTGAACACCTTGCGCTACAAGATCGGCATCTTCCTGCTGGCCGCGTTGCTGGCGAGCCTGTCCGGCTGGCTCTATGCGCACTACCAGCGTGCGGTGAACCCGTCGCCGTTCGGCCTGCAGATCGGTATCGAATACCTGTTCATGGCCGTGCTCGGTGGCGTTGGCCATGTGTGGGGCGCACTGGCCGGCGTGGCCATCACGAAGCTGCTGGCGGATCAGTTGCAGGTGCTCCTGCCCAGCCTGATCGGCACCAGCGGCAGCTACGAAACCATCGTGTTTGGTGTGCTGCTGGTCCTGATCCTGAAATACGCACCCGACGGCATCTGGGCGTTTGTCGATCGCAAGTTGCCGCGCGAGCCGCGGCAAGACGACTGGCAGCACGCGCCGGCGTTGCCCGTGCGCGCCAAGCCGGGCCCAGGCGAGCTGGTTCTGGATGTTCAAGGCGTGCGCAAGGAGTTCGGTGGCCTTGTCGCCGTGAACGACATCAGCTTCCAGATTTGCGGCGGGCAAATCGTGGGCCTCATCGGCCCCAACGGAGCTGGAAAGTCCACGACCTTCAACCTCATCACCGGCGTGCTCGGCATGACCAGCGGCGCGGTGAACTTTCGTGGCCAGCCGATCGGCGGCCTGAAATCGCGCGAGATCGCGGCGCTGGGCGTTGCCCGCACCTTTCAGCACGTCAAGATGATTCCGGACATGACAGTGCTGGAGAACGTGGCGCTGGGCGCGCACATCCGTGGTCACAAGGGCGCGCTGTCCGCCATGGTGCGCCTGGACCGCGCGGAGGAGCAGTCGCTCTTCAAGGAAGCACAGCGCCAGCTCGAGCGCATCGGCATGGGCACGCAACTGCATCACCTGGCGGGCAACCTGGCGATGGGTCCGCAACGATTGATGGAGATCGCACGGGCCCTGTGTATCGACCCCGCACTGCTGCTGCTCGACGAACCCGCAGCGGGCCTGCGCCACAAGGAAAAACAGGCGCTGTCGGACGTGTTGCGCCAGTTGAAGCGCGAGGGCATGAGCCTGTTGCTGGTGGAGCACGACATGGAATTCGTGATGGGCCTGACCGACCGCATCGTGGTGATGGAGTTCGGCACACACTTGATGGAAGGAACGCCCGCGCAAGTGCAGGCCAGCCCGGCGGTGCGCGCCGCCTATCTTGGGACGGAACACTGATGGCCGCGCCGCTGCTCCAGGTGAAGGACCTGCACGCGGGCTACGGCCGCGCGGAAGTGCTGACGGGTCTGTCGTTCTCGCTTGACCAGGGCCAGGTGGTCACCGTGATCGGGCCTAACGGCGCAGGCAAATCGACCATGCTAAATGCGCTGATAGGTCTGTTGCCCGCACGCGGTGTCGTGAGTTTCGACGGTGTCGATGTCGCCAGCATCCCGCTCGAAGAGCGGGTGATGCTGGGCATGGCGCTGGTGCCTGAGAAGCGCGAGCTGTTCGGTACCATGCCGGTCCAGGACAACCTCATCCTCGGCGGCTACCGGCCGATGAAGCTGCGCGTGCCGAAGTGGAGGGACGGCCTGGAACGCGTCTACGAACTGTTTCCGCCCCTGAAGGAACGCCGCGAGCAACTCGCAGGCACGCTCTCGGGTGGCGAGCGGCAGATGCTCGCGGTGGGCCGCGCGCTGATGTCACAACCCAAATTGCTGATGCTCGACGAGCCGAGCCTGGGCCTCGCGCCACTCGTGGTGCGCGAGATATTCAGGATCATCGAACGGCTGCGCGAGCAAGGCGTGTCGATTCTTCTGGTGGAGCAGAACGCGCGCGCCGCGCTCGAAGTAGCCGACTACGGGTATGTGCTGGAAACCGGCGAGATTGCCCTGCACGGGCCCGCCGCCGAGCTCGCACACGACCCGCGCGTGATCGAAACCTACCTGGGCGCCGCGCGTTCCGCGGCCGGCCCGGCTTGAAGCTCCGCACCATGGCCGCGGCGCAGCGCACACCCCGGGAAGTCGAGGAAGTCGACACCACTTACCTGGAAAGCCTGCTCGGCTACAACGCGCGGCGGGCCGCGCTCGCGGTGATCGAGGTGTTCATGGAGCGCATGGCCGTGTTCGACCTGCGTCCTGTGGACTTCTCGGTGCTGTCGCTGGTGACGCACAACCCAGGCATCACCTCGCGCCAGTTGTGCACGTCGCTGGGCATCCTGCCGCCCAACCTGGTGGGCATGGTCAACAACCTGGAAAAGCGCGCATTGATCGAGCGCGTTCCCCATCCGCGCGATGGCCGCGCCATGGGGCTGCACCTCACCCTTTCGGGGGAGAAACTGGTGCGGGAGGCTGAGCGCACCGCGGCCCAGCTCGAGTCCGATGTGGCGTCCTCCCTCACGCCGGCCGAACTCAAGACGCTGATCCGGTTGCTCAAAAAAGTCTACCTGTAGCGCCTGCGACCGGACTGCGCAGTCCTGCTATTGTTTGCATAGCGGCAAATGCGTACACTCGTTTTCCCGCCCATCGAAATAACAAAGGCGGCACGAGGAGACAACGGCTCATGAGTTCGAAGGAGAACGCCGCCATCAACCAGCTGTTGGGGCTGCTGGAGGGGCGCTACGCCATCCGTGTGCTGTGGGCACTGCGCGACGGCCACGCACAAACCTTCCGCCTGCTGCAGGACAGCGTGGGCGGCATCACCCCCAACACGCTCAACACCCGCATCAAGGAATTGCGCGAGGCAGGACTGATGACGCACTGCGACGACGGCTACATCGTCACGCCGGTCGGCTCCGACCTGCTCAAGCGCATGAACGACCTGCCCGCCTTCGCGGCCAAGTGGGTCGCGGCGCAGGCCAAGAAGAAAATCCAATGAACATGAACCTCGACATGGCATCGGTCCTGCCGGCCGATGCAGCCGATTCGCTGCTGGTCGGCCGCATGATGGTGCCGGGGCAAGGCGCAGTGCTGGTGCAAGTATTGCCCGAAGGCATCTACGACCTTTCGCACCTGGCGCCCACCTGCGCGCAGCTGCTCGAATTGCCCAACCCCTCGTTCGCCGTGCGCTCTTCCGAAGGCGCGCGGATCGCCGACACGCAAGCCGTGCTGGACAACAGTGTGTGGGACGCCCACGACCCGGACTTGCCCTGGCTGCTGGCCCCCTGCGACTTGCAGGCCATCAAGGCTGCCGGCGTGACCTTCGTCGCGTCAATGCTGGAACGCGTGATCGAGGAGCAAGCGCGCGGGGACGCATCTCGCGCCGACGCTGTGCGGCGGGCGGTGGTGGCCGTGATCGGCGACAACCTCTCGGCCGTCAAGCCGGGCTCGCCCGAGGCAATGAAGTTGAAGGAAGTTCTGCTGGCGCAAGGCATGTGGTCGCAGTACCTCGAAGTGGGCATCGGGCCGGACGCGGAGATCTTCACCAAGTCGCAGCCGATGAGCGCGGTGGGCACCGGTGCACAGGTTGGCCTGCATCCGGACAGCGCATGGAACAACCCCGAGCCGGAGGTCGTGCTGGCCGTCAGCAGTCTGGGCCAGGTGCTCGGCGCGGCGCTGGGCAACGACGTCAACCTGCGCGACTTCGAGGGCCGCAGCGCGCTGCTGCTGGGCAAGGCCAAGGACAACAACGGCAGCTGTGCCATCGGGCCTTTCATCCGCCTGTTCGACCAGGGCTTCGGCATCGACGATGTGCGCGCGTGCGAGCTCGCGATGAAGGTGGTTGGGCCGAGTGGTTTCACGATGGAAGGCACAAGCTCGCTCTCGAAAATCAGCCGCGACCCGCTCGACCTGGTCGGCCAGGCCATTGGCCCCGCGCACCAGTACCCAGACGGATTCATGCTCTTCCTCGGCACGATGTTCGCGCCGACGCAGGACAGGCACGGACCTGGCCAGGGTTTCACGCATGAGGTGGGCGACATCGTGACCGTGGGGACGCCGAGCCTCGGTACACTCGCGAATCGCGTCAACACCAGCGACCGCATTCCGCCCTGGACCTACGGCACGACCGCGCTGATGCGCGACCTCGCGCTGCGTGGCCTCCTGATCTGAGCGGGGCGCGGCCCCAACATTCAAGGAACCCCATGAACACCACTCCCTCCGGCCTGCAATACGAAGACACCACCGTCGGCGAAGGCGCCGAAGCCACCAAGGGCCAGCACGTGCATGTGCATTACACCGGCTGGCTCTACGAGAACGGCCAGCAAGGCAAGAAGTTCGACTCCAGCCACGACCGCAACGACCCTTTCGCGTTTTCACTGGGCGCAGGCATGGTCATCAAGGGCTGGGACGAAGGCGTGGCCGGCATGAAGATCGGCGGCAAGCGCACCCTCATCATTCCGCCGCAACTAGGTTACGGCGCACGCGGAGCCGGCGGCGTCATCCCGGCGAACGCCACGCTGAAGTTCGATGTGGAGCTGTTGGACGCGCATTGAGGTCCTGAAGCCGGACACCGTTGTTGCGCGTGGGCTCGCGCCAGGCGGTGGGCGATGTCGCCTCGCGGCGTGGTGGTCTCCACTTGCGTCTCGCTTCGCGTGACTCGTTCCGACGTCGCTGGCAGGCGGCTCGCGGCGCCGGCGCGGCACAACTCACTGCGAGATTGCCCGCTTCGCAGGCAATCTCTGCGTTCTAACAGGTACCGCGAGTCAGAAACGTACGCATGCGGCGATACGCCTTACGGCTTTCGTCATCATGCTCCGGCGCCGCAAGCCGCCTGCCTGCCACCACCCCTGATTGCGAGTCGACACCACCCACCGCCCGGCGCGAGCGGGTCGATAGTCACTGTCTTGGTCTTCGACGATCCCGGTGTAATTGGGGTCAGAGTCCAATTTCGGGGACGCCCCGTGAGCTTCTTCGAAAGGCCACGGCGAAATTGGACTCTGACCCCAATTAAATTCGCCGTGACCGCGCGCCACAGCCTCACCCGCACACGGCTTTGCCACCCCAGAACTACTTCGATATCTTCCCGACCACCCCGGCCACGAGATAGTTCATCGACAGGATCTGCTCGTCGGTCATCGACTGTCCGGCACCCAGTTGCGGCTTGCCATCGTTGTCGACGATGGCTCCGCTGAACGGCTTCAGCTTTCCGGATGCGATGTCTTTCTGGCGGGCCAGCACTTCGTCCTGCACTGCCTTGGGCACCTGCGGGCCGAACCCGCCAACGCTGATCATTCCTTCCTTCACGCCGCCCCAGGTGGTCGTGCTCTTCCAGCTTCCGTCGAGCACCGCTTGCGCGCGGCTGGTGTAGTAACTGCCCCATTGATGCGTCACGGCGACGATCTGTGCGTCGGGGCCGGCCTTGCGCATGTCAGAGTGATAGGCAACGGCCAGCTTGCCGCGCTCCTGCGCCGCGCGCATCACCGCGTCCGATCCAGTGTGGAAAGCGATCACGTCCACATCCTGGTTGAACAGGCTCATCGCGGCGTCGCGCTCGCGCGGCGGGTCGAACCACGCGTTGAGCCACACCACCTTGACCTGCGCTTTAGAGTTCACCGAGCGCATGCCCAGGGTGAAGGCGTTGATGCCTTGCAGCACCTCGGGAATCGGAAAGCCCGCGACATATCCGGCCACGTTGGTCTTGGTCATTCGGCCCGCCGCGATGCCAGCGAGATAGCGGCCTTCGTAGTAGCGCGCGTTGGCCACCGCCACGTTGGGCGCGGTCTTGTAGCCGGTAATCGATTCGAACTTCACGTCGGGGAAGTCCTTGGCCACCTTCAACGTCGGCTCCATGTAGCCGAAGCTGGGCGTGAAGATCAGCTTGTTCCCTTGCTGCGCGAGGTCGCGGATCACGCGCTCGGCATCGGGGCCTTCGGGCACGCTCTCGATGAAGGTGGTCTTCACCTTGCCGCCAAGAGCCGCGACTACGGTCTTGCGCCCTTCCTCGTGCTGGCGCACCCAACCGGTTTCGGTGATGGGCGCGACATAGACGAAGCCGACCTTCAGCGGCACGGCTGGCGATTGCGAAAAAACGGGAGATGAAAACAAGGCGGCCACGAGCAGCGTGGCGGCGAGGTTTTTATGCATGGTGGTCCTCTACATGGCCCCGAAACGAAGAAGCGCGGCGGGGGGCACCGCCGCGCAGCCAGCATTTTACCGGGTCAGGCGAACAGGCCGAGCGCGCTCTGGTCGAAGCGGCCGATGTTGGGAAACACCGTGGGCAAGTCGCTCGCCGGCACACCGAACCACGCTGCCAGCGCCGCGCCGAGCTGGTCCACCGACGTCGTGGGCAGCAGGCGCCCTTGCCCCACATCGTCCGACCCGTTGACCGCCGTCGCGGGCAGCACGCCGTGGAAACGCCCGCCGCGCACCGCACCGCCGGCCACGACATGGTGACTGCCCCAGCCGTGGTCGGAACCGTCGCCGTTGGAAGACAGCGTGCGGCCAAAGTCGGATGCGGTGAAGGTGGTCACCGCGTTCGCGACACCGAGTTCCGCCGTTGCGTCGTAGAAACTCTTGATGGCCGCCGAGACCTGCGCGAGGAGGCCCGGGTGTTGCTGCGGCAGGAAGTCGTGGTTGTCGAAGCCGCCCAGCGAAACGAAGAACACCTGCCGCTTGGCGCCCAGGCTGCCGCGCGCGGCAATGATCCTTGCCACCAGCGCGAGCTGGCTGGACAGCGACGTGGTGGCGAACACGGTTTGCAGGGCGGGCACCGCCGACAGCGCCGTGGAGAGCGAAGCCTGCGCGTCCACGGCCCGTCTCATGATCGTTGCCACCTCGTTCTCGAACAAGTGCGTGGACGGCGCCATCGTGATGGCTGTCATTGCGTTGGCGCAGGCCTGGGAACCATAGACGGGCGACCTGGTGGCCGACAGCGCCACCGCGCCCGACGCGCTCACCTGGTACTGAACCGCGCTGCTTCCCGCCATGAACACGGCGTTGCCCGATACGTTGATGCAGGTGAACGTGGTCTGCGCGTTGTTCGCCAGGAACAGGTCGCCGATGCGGCCGCCCCAGCCGGACGTGGCGCCTTCAGGCAGCGAGGATTGCCAGACCGACTGCTGGTCGTTGTGCGAGAAGAGCTTGGGCGGCAGCGCCACCGACTTGGCGTTGTACTGCGCCAGCGTGGTGGGCTGGATCAGCGTTCCCACGTTGAGCAGCATGCCGAGCTTGCCCGCGTCGAAAAGCGACTTCATGCCGGACCACTCCGGCGCGAACGCCATCTGCCGCCCACTGGGCAGCGCGGTGCTGGGTACCAGCGGCAACAGCGTGTCCTGCGGCAGTGCGATGCCGGTTCGGATCGACTGGTAGGCCGCGTAATTGGTGGCGTCATACGGGATGAGCGTGTTGCCGTAATCGTTGCCGCCGTAAAGAAAAACGCACACCAGCGCCTTGTAGTCGCTGACGGTGGTGGCCGCGGCGGCCTGGCCGATCGCCGCGAGGTTCAGCGCCCACGGCGCCGCGACGCCCGCGATCGACATGGCGGCGCTGCGCCGCAGGAATTCGCGCCGCTGGTGGAAGGCGGTGCCGCGGGGAACGTTGTTGCGGTGGTCGGGGTTCATTCGTGCCTCGCGTTCACTTGAGCACCAGGTACTCGGGGGCGGCCATCACCAGCAAGGCGGTGGCGCGGATGCGATTGAGCTTGCCCGTGTCGGTCGACGCATCGATGCTGCCGACCGCCGCGACGACAGTGCTGCGCGTGGTGGCACCGAGCTGTCCCGCCGCCAGCATGGTGTTCATGCGGTCGAACAGCGCCGCGGCGTCGGTGGCGCCTGCCATGAAGTCGGCGTAGCTGGCCGTTACGTCGCCGCGGCCGCTCTGGATCACGGTCTGCATCCAGTTCGCATAGCCGACCAGCGTCGACTCGTTGGCGATCTGGAATTCGGGCGCGAAGAGCGCCTGCGCACCGATCGGCGACGCCGGCGGCACATAGCCCGGCCGGAAGAAGTTGAAGACCGATGGGGAGCGCAAGGGGCTCTGCCCCAGTCGCGTGGCCGGATCGGAGGTATCGCCGATGTTCCACAGGCCGCCGGACGATTGCGCCTTGAAGCTGCGCGCCCACTGTAACAGCCGCGTGACGGGCTCGCGCAGGCGCCCGCCCGCGTTGCCCGCAAAAGGAGTGCGGGCCTCGGTGTCGAGCAGGATGGCCTTGAGCACGGCCTGCATATCGCCGCGCACGCCAGCCCCGTTGTTCGCAAACACGGCGGCAACTCGGCCCACATAGGCAGTCGACGGGTTGCTGGTCACCAGCCGCTGTATCAGTTGCCGGCAGATGAAGGGCGCGCAGTTGGGGTGGTTAAAGAGTGCGTCGAGCGCGGTTTTGAGCTCACCCGCGCCATCGGTGCTGCCGGCCGCGATGTTCACGCCCAGGAAACTCTTTGCGCTGGTCGAATGGCGGCTGGCGATGAACGCCATCGGCCTTCTCATGTGGTCCGGCAGGCCGTCCACGGGCGCGTCGAAGTCCCAGCCGGTCAACACCCTGGCGAAGTTGCTCACTGTCGACTGGGTATAGGTCTCGATCGGCTGGCCGCCGGCAGTCTTCAGGCTGCCGTCGGGGTTGAGTTCGTAGAGCCCGATGGTGAGCAGCTGCATGACCTCGCGCGCGTAGTTCTCGTCGGGCAGGCGTCCGGTGGCCGCGTTCTCTTTCTGGTTGCCGCGCATGTTCAGGTACACGCCCATGCCGCAGGACAGCGTCACGTTCTGCAGCAGCGTCCTGAAGTTGAGGAACGCGCTGTCGGACAACATGTCCATGTAGGCTGCGGCGGCCATGCCGCGCCACGCGACCGGCAGGCCGAGCATCGACACCACGAAAATCTCGCTCCAGGCCAGCGCCATGCGCTGGCGCAGCGCGTCAGGCGATGACATCAGCTTGCGCCAGAGCGTAGCGTCCACGCCGGCAAAGCTGTTGATGTTCGCGGTGACGGCATAGCCGTTGGCCACCATCCAGTCCCAATGGCTCTGGCTGCCGGCGGCCGTGAACTGCTCGCCCAGCCATGCGCTCAAGCCCACGCTTCGCACGTGCTCGATGTCGGCCTCGGTGCCGCCGAACGCAGCCTGCGACAGGAAGCGCGAGGCCTCGACCGCGCTCATCGGCGTCGGTGCCGGCGTCGGTGCGGGAGTAGGCGCGGGCGATGGTGCAGGGGGCGGGCCACCTGCTATTGGCGCCGGTGCATCGCTGCCACCACCGCCGCATGCTGCCAGCACCGCCGCCATCAGCGCCGTGAGCGTGGCCGGCGCCGCCACGTTCACTTTGTCCTCGAGGCCACTGGGGGCGGCTTCTCGTGTTTCGACTTCGTCCATCAGGTGACCCTCCGGTCGCCATTAGAGCCGGACTGTCAGCCGATATGGCTCAGTTGCAACAGGGCTTTACCGTCCTTTACCAACCTCAACCGTCAGGCGGCCGGGTACCCGGCAAAAAAATCGTCGAGGCGGTGGATGTAGCCGCGTCGGGCCGCGCCGTCGACAAAGCTTGCCTGGAAACTGTTCTTCGCCAACTGGTAGGCGTGCTGCGCGGTCAACCCGGTGGCCTCGAACGTCTGCACGAAGTTGTCGTTCATGTAGCCGCCGAAGTACGCCGGGTCATCCGAGTTGATCGTCGCCACCAGCCCCGCATCGAGCAGCGCTCGGATGTTGTGGTCCGCGAGCTTGGGAAACACGCACAGCTTCAGGTTGGACAGCGGGCACACCGTGAGCGGGATGCGATCGCGCGCCAGCCGCTGCATCAGGAGCGGGTCCTTGGTCGACTGCACGCCATGGTCGATGCGCTCTACCTTCAGCAGGTCCAGGGCTGTCCATACAAACGCAGGCGGCCCTTCCTCGCCCGCATGCGCCACAAGGTGCAAGCCCAGTTGGCGGCAACGCGCGAACACCTTCGCAAACTTCTCCGGCGGATGACCGAGTTCGCTCGAGTCCAGGCCGACGCCGATGAACTTGTCGCGATACGGCAGCGCCTGCTCCAGGGTCTCGAAAGCCTCGGCCTCGGACAGGTGGCGCAGGAAGCACAGGATCAGCTCGGCGTCGACACCGAGTTGCGTGCGCGCCTCCTGGCACGCGCGGTGAAGCCCCTCGATCACGGTGCCCATCGACACACCGCGAGCCGTGTGCGTCTGCGGATCGAAGAAGATCTCCGCCCGCACCACGTTGTCGGCTTTCGCGCGCTCCAGGTAAGCCCAGGCCATGTCGTGGAAGTCCTGCTCCTTGAGCAGCACGCTGGCGCCCGCGTAGTAGATGTCCAGGAAGCTTTGCAGGTTGGTGAACGCGTAGGCCTTGCGCAGTTCCTCGACGCTGGCATAGGGAATGGCCACCGCGTTGCGCCGTGCCATTTCGAAGATCAGCTCGGGCTCCAGCGAGCCTTCGATGTGGATGTGCAATTCGGCCTTGGGCATCTGGCGCAGCAGCTGCGGCAGCCGATCGGCGGGGATGTTCTTCGTCGATGTCATGTCCTGTCGTTTCTGTCAGGGCTGCCGGGGCAGCCGCACCTCGAAGCTGCTGCCCTGCCCCGGCCCGGCACTGTGGGCTTCGATGGTGCCGTTGTGCAGTTCGACCAGCTTTTTCACCAGCCACAGGCCGATGCCCAGGCCGCCTTGCGCCTGGCGGCGCGTGCTGTCGACCTGCGCGAACAGGTCGAACACATGGGGCAGCATCGCCGGTTCGATGCCAGCGCCGTTGTCGCGCACGGCGATGATCGCACTCGCCCCTTCGACCCGGCCGCTGACCTCGATGCGGCCGCCCATAGGGGTGTACTTGGCAGCGTTGTTCAGCAAGTTGCCGACCACCTGGGCCAGCCGGGTCAGGTCCCCTTCCAGCGGCACCGGCACATCCGGCAGATCGATCGACAGCTGGTGGCCCGCCGCCTCGATGTTGGGCCGGCTTGTTTCGACGGCGTGCTCCACCACCTGGGCCAGCGTGATGTGCGCGGACCGCATCTCAAGCTTGTCGCGGGTAATGCGCGAGACGTCCAGCAGGTCATCGACCAGCCGCACCATGTGCGAGAGCTGGCGGTCCATCACGTCACGAATGCGCAGCGCGGTCGCCGGCAGGTCGGGCGTGCGCTTAAGAATTTCCAGGCCGTTGCGGATCGGCGCGAGCGGGTTGCGCAGCTCGTGCGCCAGCGTGGCGATGAATTCGTCCTTGCGGCGATCGGCCTCGACCACGTCGGTGATGTCGGTCGACACGCCGCACACTGCATAGATCTCGCCGGCTCCGTCGTACAGTGGAAACTTGTGCGAGCGGAAGATCACCGTGCGCCCCTGCAGCACCGCCTTCTCCTGGACCACCACCGGCTGGCCGCTCTCCACCACGCGCCGGTCGTTCTCGCGCAGCGCGTCAGCGACTTCCTTCGGGAAGACCTGCACGTCCTGCACGCCTTGCGCCTCCTCGGCCGTGAGGCGATGCAGCGAACGCCAGGCCTGGTTGGAAAAGATGAACCGCCCGTGCAGGTCCTTGGCATAGACCAGTGCGCCCGCGCCTTCCACCACCGATTCGGTCAGGCGCTGCGCCGCGCGCAGCTTCTGGTCGGCCACGATTTCCGACGTCACGTCGCGGGCGGCGCAGTAGCCGCGATCCGGCTCCATCTTCCCATCGACCATCGAGAAGGTCACCTGCAGCAGGATGTGCAACCACTTCACCGTGCCACTGGGCATGAGCGCGCGAACGTCGATGGCGAGGTGGCCATTGCCACCCGGGTCGACGGTACGCGCGATGGCATCGAGATAGCGCTGGCGATCCTCGGGATGGATGCGGTTGAAGATGGCCTCGCGCGGCACGGTCATCTCGGTGTCGCCCAGCTCCATCATGCGCGCAAGCTCGACCGAGATGTGGTTGCGGTTGTGGCGATAGTCAATCTCCGCCATCACCAGGCCGGCCGCCTGGATGCCCATCTGCAGCCGCATGCGATCGGCCTCTCGCGCCGCGGCCTCGGCCTTGCGCGCCGTGATGTCGCGGGCGATGCCCAGCAGGCCGATCACATCGCCGTGCGGACCGCGCAGCGGCATCTTGCGCACCAGCCAATGCCGCACGCTGCCATCGGCCAGGTGCATGGCTTCCTCCAGCTCGGTAGGCTCGCCCGAATCGAGCAGCCGCCGGTCGTCCTGCATGACCTGGCGCGCGAGGGCCGCGTCGGGCATCACCTCTTCATCGATGCGGCCGATGACTTCGTCATGGGTGCGCCCCAAAGCCGCGAGCGTGGCCGGGTTGGCGAACATGTAGCGCCCTTGCAAGTCCTTGGCGAAGATCACGTCGTCCGTGGCCTGCGCGATGGCACGGATGAGCAGACCCGGCTCACCGGGTATCGGCAGTTCGACCTTGCTGGGCGGCATTTCCGGCGATTGTCGCGCACTGCGGCGCTTGATCGGAAGCCGCGGACGAACCCGGCGAAAAGCCGCGAACGCCACCCGCACGCAGCTCTGCAGTGGTGCGGCTCCTCGTAAAAGAGCTGCTGCTGAGCAGCGTCCGCCTTTAAAAAGACGCACATTAGGCGTACAGACGGCGTTGTGCGCGTTACCGCACGGACGGTCCCGCCAACCCTGGTGGACAGTGCAGCGAGATGAATGCTCGTTTGTCGGCCTGCAGCGCCGATGAACTTTCTTGCGCAAAAGGATTTGAAATGGCGACCGATTTGAAACAGCTGCCCAAGACGCCGACCGGCATCATCGGCTTCGACGAGATCACGGGCGGCGGCGTGCCCACGGGGCGCCCGACCTTGTTGTGCGGTGCGGCAGGCTGCGGCAAGACCTTATTCGCGATGACCTTCCTGGTGTGCGGCTCCGAGAAGAGCGACGAGCCCGGCGTCTTCATGTCCTTCGAGGAGAACCCGGCCGATCTGGCTGCCAACGTCGCCTCGCTCGGCTACGACCTCGACGCCCTGGTCTCGGGCAACCGGCTTGTCATCGACCACGTGCAGCTCGATCGCAGCCAGATCGAGGAAACCGGCGACTACGATCTGGAAGGCCTGTTCGTGCGCCTCGAC
>JBKJOM010000046.1:0-13514 GCA_046595775.1 Ramlibacter sp.
GTGCAGATGAAGGAAGACGAAGCCACGCATGCGGCGCAGGCCCTGACCGCCGGGGGCATGGAGCTGCCGGCCCCTGCGCGCGCATTGATGCGCGCTGCCGCCAAGGTCATGACGACAACGTCGCACTATTTTTAGGCGTCACCTGGCATGTGGGTCGCCCGGCCTCGGGTTTTGAGGAGTTCAAGAATGCTGGAAAGCTGAAGTGATGCGATCGTTGATTCTGTTGCTCCTGGCGCTCGCCGGCGCCCCTGCGCATTGCCAACCCTCCGTCGCGGGAAGATTCGATGGTCGCGCGCCCGAGTCCACCTGGCTGCTGCGCGGAGCGGCGGCGCTCACATCGCCGCAGAAGGATGAGCCCGGCCGAGGCTGGTTGCGCCTGACCGATGCGGTCAACAATGCCATGGGCTTCGCGCTGTATGCGGGGCCTGCCTTCAAGGCGGACCAGGGACTGGTCCTTTCCTTCACCTATGCCAGCTGGGGCGGCGCGCCACCGGGCGCAGATGGCTTGACGGTATTTCTCTACGAAGCGCAGGCTGACATGCAGGGCGCGCCTGCGGGCGGTGGGCTGGGCTATTGCCAGGGTGCCGGCGGCTGGTTGGCGCTGGCGCTGGA
This sequence comes from Ramlibacter sp., assembly GCA_046595775.1. Classification (GTDB taxonomy): domain Bacteria; phylum Pseudomonadota; class Gammaproteobacteria; order Burkholderiales; family Burkholderiaceae_C; genus Ramlibacter. The sequence goes on from JBKJOM010000046.1 coordinate 613, forward strand.
CGAGTTCGGCAATTTCTCCCATCCCGCCGACAGCTGCGGCAACGGCCCCGGGCCCCAGCCGCAGTCGCTGGTCGTGCGCGGCCCGGTCCGTGCCGGCCATCCTTATGTCGCCCATGCGCAGGTTCCCGGCGGGATAGACCGGCCCGCTGCGACGCAGCGACCGGAGCCCGCCCAGTTGCTGATGCACCTGGTGCCCAAACGCGAGGGCACGGGATTCCGTATCAACGTCGAATGGCGTGGCGATATGCATGCACCTTGGCGGCGCCTGATCGACGGCGCCGACTTTCCGTTCGCCTCGCCTGCTGCCCTGCGCGTGGGCGTGGCGGCGAGCACGGGCGCGGCGAAGAACGTGCACGAAGTGCGCAACCTGTCGGTGCAAGGCCTCGACCCGCCCAAAATCGCGCTCGCATTCCACCCGAATCGGGTTAGCACCGGCGGAATCAGCACACTGGTTCTGCAACTGGCTTCCTCCGGGACCTCCGCTGCCAACTTGCTGCGTTCATTGACGTACGTGTTGCCGCCTGGCGTACGGTTGACTTCGCCAATGCAACTGGGTGGCACCTGCCGGGGCGAAGTTGGTGCGCAGCCCGGCGGCACCAGCATTGTGATTCGCGGCGGCACCCAGCTGCCCGTCTCCGGCTGCTCTCTCACTTTCGGCGTCAGGGCCCAAACCGCTGGCCAGTGGACACTGGAAATCCCGGCCAACGCCTGGGCTACCGAACGTGGCAGCAACGATCAAAGTGCTACGGCCGTGTTGACTGTGCTGCCGTGAGCGCTGCCGAGTCGACGGTTTTGCAGGGCCGTCAGGAGGCGGTCACTTCGAAACTCGTCGTGATCCGTGCCGTCATGCCCAGCATGGCGGAGGCCGAGCAGTACTTTTCGTGGCTCAACGCAATGGCGCGCTCCACCGCCGTCTCCGGGATGCCAATCCCTGTGACCGTGAAGTGCATGTGGATCTTGGTGAACACCTTCGGGTCGACCGGCGCTCGCTCGGCCGTCACCTTGACCGAGCAGCCCTTCACCTGGTGGCGGCCTCGCTTCAAGATCAGAACGACGTCGTAAGCGGTACAGCCGCCGGCGCCGGCCAGCACGGTTTCCATCGGCCGCGGCGCGAGGTTGCGGCCACCATTCTCCGGCTTGGCCTCGTCCGGGGCGCCGTCCATCACCAGGACATGGCCGCTGCCCGTCTCGGCGACGAAGCCCATCCCCGAGCGGGCGCCTGTTGCGCCCGTCCAACTCACCGTGCATTCCATATCGGGTTCCGTGAAGTAAATCGGCTGAACTGGCCCCTGCGGATGTCGCCCTTGCGGCATTGGTGCTGCAATGCAACAAGTGGCCCGCTATACTGATTTGCAAGCATAACGAGTTGCGCAAGCCACTCGCAACGCAACGATTGTCTCCTCCACCTCCCTTGGTGGATTTAGCCCCCGGTCCGCAAGGCCCCCGGGGGCTCTTTTATTGGGCGAATATGATCCCCTTGTCATGAAAAAGCATCTGCAGCCGGCCGACTACCTCAAGAAAATCCTGACGGCCCGCGTCTACGATGTGGCGGTCGAGTCGGCGCTGGAGCCTGCCCGCAACCTCAGCCGCAGGCTGCACAACAAGGTGCTGCTCAAGCGCGAAGACCAGCAGGCGGTATTCAGCTTCAAGCTGCGCGGCGCGTACAACAAGATGGCGCACCTGGAGCCCGAGCAGCTCAAGCGGGGCGTGATCTGCGCCTCGGCGGGCAACCACGCGCAGGGCGTCGCCATGTCGGCGCACCGCTTGGGAACGCGAGCCGTCATCGTCATGCCGACGACGACTCCCCAAGTGAAGATCGACGCGGTGAAGGGCCTGGGCGGCGAGGTCGAGCTGTTCGGGGAGAGTTATTCCGATGCCTACGAGCACGCCCTCAAGCTGCAGGAGAAGCAGGGCCTGACCTTCGTGCACCCTTTCGACGACCCCGATGTGATCGCGGGCCAGGGGACGATCGCAATGGAGATGCTGCGCCAGCACCAGGGGCCGCTGAACGCGGTGTTCGTCGCGATCGGTGGCGGCGGCCTGGTCTCGGGCGTGGCGAACTACATCAAGGCAGTGCGTCCGGAGATCAAGGTGATCGGCGTGCAGATGAACGACTCGGATGCAATGGCGCAGTCGGTGGCCGCGAACAAGCGCGTCACGCTGTCCGATGTCGGCCTGTTCTCTGACGGCACCGCGGTGAAACTGGTGGGCGAGGAAACCTTTCGCATCGCGCGCGGCCTGGTCGACGAGTTCATGACCGTGGACACCGATGCGGTGTGCGCAGCGATCAAGGACATTTTCATCGACACGCGCAGCATCGTCGAGCCAGCCGGCGCGCTGGCGGTGGCGGCGATCAAGCAGTACGTCGCGCAGAAGAAGACCCGCGGCGAAACCTACGCGGCGATCCTGTGCGGCGCCAACATGAATTTCGACCGCCTGCGTTTCATCGCCGAGCGGGCCGAAGTGGGCGAAGAGCGCGAGGCCCTCTTCGCCGTCACCATTCCCGAGGAGCGCGGCAGCTTCCGGCGCTTCTGCGAAGTGATCGGCTCGCTGCCGGGCGGCGCGCGCAACGTCACCGAGTTCAACTACCGCATCAGCGACGCGGCGCAGGCCCACGTGTTCGTGGGCCTCACCACGCACGGCAAGGGCGAGTCCACGAAGATCGCTGCCAACTTCACGCGGCACGGATTCGCTGCACTCGACCTCACGCATGACGAGCTTGCGAAGGAACACATTCGCCACATGGTCGGCGGCCACTCGGGCCTCGCCAAGGACGAGCGGCTGCTGCGCTTCGTGTTTCCCGAGCGTCCCGGTGCGTTGATGAAGTTCCTCTCGACCATGCGGCCGAACTGGAACATCACGCTCTTTCACTACCGCAACCAGGGCGCCGATTACGGCCGCATCCTGGTGGGCTTGCAGGTGCCGGCATCGGATGCCAAAGCCTTCCAGTCCTTCCTGGACACCTTGGGTTATCCCTATGTCGAGGAAACCGCCAACCCTGTTTACCGCTTGTTCCTGCGGACGTAGCATGCAAACGTGAGGCGCTTTCGCCCGTGCCGATCCGAATCGGCGACAAGACCTAATTTGACGAGCGCAAGCCCGCGGCCACGCGCGAGTTCAACAGCCAGCTCATCGCGCAGCCCCACAGCGCGGACCTCTGACGCTACGATCGGCGCGTGAAATTCTTTCGCCACTACATCGTCGCCGTCCATCACTTCACGCGCATGCCGCTCTCGGTCGAGCTGGGCCAATGGGCTGGCGCGGAAGCGCTTGCCGCTCGCCCTCGCGACGTTTACTGGCCCGCAGTGGGCTGGTGCGTCGGCTTGGTGGCTTGCGTCACCTTCGCGGCAGTGGGCTTGTTGTTGCACGGCAATGCCTTTGCGCCCCTGACCGCCGCCGTCGCCAGCACGATGGCGACCGCGCTTCTCACGCGCGCTTTCCACGAGGAAGGGCTGGCCAATTTTGCCGATGGCCTGCGCACTCCCACCTTGCCCGGATTGGGTACCTTCGGCGTGCTGGCCCTGGTGTTGGTGATGCTGGCCAAGGTCTCGCTGCTCGCCATCCTCGCCGGTCATTCGCCTGCGGCCGTCCTGCTGGCGCTACTTTGCGCCCACGTGGTGACGCGCTTCTGGCCGCTCATCCTGGTGCGGACCCTGCCGCCAGGCCTGGCGCCTGATTCACGGGCCGCGTTCATCAGCGGCCCCATCACATTGCGGGACCTCGCCCTGGCTGCTGCATGGTGTTTACCGGCGCTCGCTGCCGCGGTGGCGGTGCGGGGCGCGCCTTTCGCCGTGCTGGCGCTGCTGTTCAGCGGCGCAGCGATGTGGGGGATGAAGATGATCCTGCAGAGCCGCTCGAAAGGCCCCACGGCCGACGCGCTCGGCGCCACGCAACAGGTGTGTGAGGTTGGTTTCTACCTCGGCGCCGCGATCGCCTGGGGCGCCGGCTAGGACGACTTGCGCAGCGGCAGCTCTAGCGTGAGGGTAGCCGGACCGTCCATCGCCGGGCCCAGCGCCGCCTTGCGCGCATCGACCGACTGCAGCAGCAATCCCTCTTCTACAGTCGAGCCGACACGGAAGGGCCTGGCCGGCTTGCCATCCACGGCGATCAGGGCCGCGCCCTCATGCACGCTATTGGCGACCACACCGACCAGCGAGAAGCGGCTGGCCATCGAGGGCGCGGGCGCCGCAGCCGTGGCAACAGCGTTGGCCCCGAGCAACCGGGCCACCATGAGCGGGTCGGCCGGGGCGGGCGCGCGCACGGCCGCGGCAGCGGGCTCGCCACGCGAACCACTGCCGAGCTTAATGCCCCAAACCACAGCGCTGGCGGCGACAAGGCCCCACAGCACGAACGTCGTGCCGGCCACTGCCCACCGGTTGCCCGAATTGCTCACCATGGCGGGGATTATCATTGAAGCGATTCCCCCACACTCCTTTCCATGAAGCATTTGCATTCACAGTTGCGCCGCAAGGCGCAGGCCGGGTTCACGCTGATCGAGCTGATGGTCGTGCTGGTGATCATCGGCGTGCTCGCCGCGTTGATCGTACCCAACGTGCTGGAGCGCGCGGACGACGCCCGCGTAACCGCGGCCCGCACCGACGTCAACAACCTCATGCAGGCCCTGAAACTCTATCGCCTGGACAACCAGCGCTACCCCAGCGGCGAGCAGGGCTTGCAGGCGCTGATTGCCAAGCCGGCGGCTGCGCCGATTCCACCCAACTGGAAGCCCTACCTGGACAAGCTGCCCAACGATCCCTGGAACCGTCCCTACCAGTACCTCAATCCCGGCGTGAAGGGTGAGATCGACGTCATGTCGCTGGGCGCCGACGGCCAGCCCGGCGGCGAGGGCAAGAATGCAGACATCGGCTCGTGGCAATAGGGCATTCACGCTGATCGAGCTGCTGGTCGTGATCGCGATCATCGCGATCGCTACTGCCGGCGTGAGCTTCGCCTTGCGCGACAGCGAAGGCACGCAACTCGAACGGGAGGCGCAGCGCCTGGCTTCCGTGCTGGAAGCCGGCCGGGCGCAGTCGCGCAGTTCGGGCATCCCCGTGCGCTGGTACGCGGCCGACGGCGGTTTCCGGTTTGAAGGCGTGGCGCCGAAGTCGCTCCCCGACCAGTGGCTGACCCCCAATACCCAGGTGAGCGGCCGGCTGCCCCTGTTGCTGGGGCCCGAACCCATCATCGGCCGGCAGGAGATCGCGATCAGTTCGGCTGCGCATCCCGAGCGCAGCCTGCGTATCGCCACCGACGGGCTGCGCCCCTTCGCCGTCACGGCCCCGGCGCCCTGAAATGATGAAGCCCTCATCGCGCGGGTTCACGCTGATCGAGATCCTGGTCGCGCTGGCCATCGTCGGCATCGCGCTGGCGGCGGGCCTGCGCGCGACCAGCGCACTCACCGCGAACGCGGAGCGCCAGTCGAGCGTGCTGCTGGCGCACGTGTGCGCCGAGAACGAACTGGTGAAGGCGCGCCTGTCACGCCAGATGCCCGACATCGGCGAATCGCGCGTGGGCTGCGAGCAGGCCGGGCGCCAGTTCGAGGTGAACGTGTCGGTGCTGCCTACGCCCAATCCCAGTTTCCGCCGTGTCGATGCAAAGGTGTTCGACAGCGCAGTGCCGGTGCTGCGCCTTTCCACCGTGGTGGGGCGCTACTGATGGCGAAGCACCAAGCTCCCCGCTGCTCCATGGGCGGCTTCACTTTGGTGGAACTGCTGGTCGCCCTGTTCGCGATGGCGCTGCTGGCGGTGATGAGCTGGCGAGGGCTTGATGGCATGGTGCGCGCCCGCGCGGCAACCGAGGCGCGCGCCGACGAGGTGCTCACCTTGCAGATCGGGCTGGCGCAATGGGCCGCGGACCTCGACGCCGTCATTGCGTTGCCCGGCATGAAGGCGCTTGAATGGAATGGCCGCGTGCTGCGCATGACGCGACGCGGCACCGCCGCGCCGTCCGATGGCATCCAGGTGGTGGGGTGGACGCGGCGCATCGTCAATGGCTCGGGCACCTGGCTGCGCTGGCAGTCGCCGCCCGTGACCACCCGGGGCGACCTCGACCAGGCCTGGTTGCGCGCCGAGCAGTGGTCGCAGAACGCAGGCGACGACGACCGTGCGCGCGAAGTCAGCGTGACGCCGCTGGACGACTGGCAGATCTTTTTCTTCCGCGACAACGCGTGGACCAATCCGCAGTCAAGCGACGTCACCTCCGCCTCGATCGTGGCGGCAACGGCTGCGACAGTGGGCGCGTCGGGAACCCCCGCCGCTGCTCCCGGGCCGAACCTGCCCGACGGTGTGCGGCTGGTGCTGACGCTACCGGCAGGCCAGTCCATCAGCGGCACGATCACGCGCGACTGGGTGCGCCCGCTGATCGGGGGCAAGGCCTCATGAATAGACGCAGGCAAGCCGGCGCCGCGCTGCTGATGGCGATGTTGACCGTCACGCTGGTGGCCACCTTCGCCGCTGCCGCGCTCTGGCAGCAATGGCGCAGCATCGAGGTGGAGACCGCTGAGCGAGCGCGCGTGCAGTCCGGATGGATCCTGACCGGCGCGCTCGACTGGGCGCGCCTGTTGCTGCGCGAAGATGCACGCCCGAACGGCTCCACGGTGGATCACCTGGGAGAGCCTTGGGCGGTGCCGCTGCAGGAAGCGCGGCTGTCGAGTTTCCTCGCCGCCGACAAGGGCAGCGCCACCGTCGACCTGGGCCCGGAAGTGATGGACGCTTTCCTGTCCGGCCAGGTGATCGACCTGCAGTCGATGATGAACCTGACCAACATGATCGACCCGAAAGGCACTCCGCTTCCCGACCAGGTGGAGAGCTTCGCCAACCTGTTCCGCCTCCTCGGGCTGCCCGGGCCGGAGCTGGAAAGGCTCAAGGAGAACCTGCGTTTCGCGGTGGCGTCGACGGCCACGAAACAGCCCTCCGCGCAAGCGCCGCTACCGCCCCAGAAGGTCGAGCAACTGCTTTGGCTGGGCATCAGCGCACAGACCATCGCCACGCTGCAACCCTATGTGACTTTCCTGGAGTCGCGCACGCCAGTCAACGTGAACACGGCCGGCGCCGAAGTCATTGCGGCGGCTGCGGGCGTGGACCTCTCGCAGGCGCAGGCGCTGGTGCAGCGGCGCGAGAAAGCGCATTTCAAGACTGCCGATGAGGCCTACAACATCTTGGGCAGCGTGGTGGGTTCTGCCAGCCGCAGTCAGGGCGTCGGCTTGGATGTGAAGTCATCCTTTTTCGAAGTGCGCGCGCGTTTGCGCCTGGATCAGCTGCTGGTCGAGGAGCGTGCGGTGCTGCGGCGCGACGGTGTCGAAGTGCGCGTGGTCCAGCGCGAAAGAGGCATCCCCGATCCCACGGCGATGGCCCAGTTGGCCGCCGGCAAACGCTGAGCCTTTGCAAGTTCCTACAATCGCTTCCACATGAGCGCCCTGATCGTCCTTCTCCCGGCCCGGCCCATCGCCGCCTCGACCGAGTTCGATTACGCGGTGACGAACGACGGCAGCACCGTCGCCCAGCACGGTACCGCGCAGGCCAGCGTGCTGCCTGCGCCCAACCGTGCCGGCACCGAAGTGGTGGCCATCGTCCCGGTGGCCATGCTCTCATGGCACCACATCGAATTGCCCAAGGGCACCACGGCGCGTTCACCCCGCCTGCGCGCCGTGCTGGAGGGTCTGCTCGAGGACCAGGTGCTCGACGAGCCCGAAGCACTGCACTTTGCGGCGCAGCCCAACCTGCGCGGCGAAGCCCCCATGTGGATCGCCACCTGCGATCGCGAGTGGCTGCGTGGCGCGATGCAGGCGCTGGAAGCCGCGGGCCGGCCCGCCTCACGCATCGTCCCCGAGTTTGCGCCGCAAGGCGTGGCGGTGCTCCATGCGGTGGGCGACAGCCAGGATGCCACGTTGATCCTGGCCGGAGACCATGGCGTCACCGCCCTGCCCCTGTCCGCGTCGGCGCTGTCCCTCTTGCCTTCGCTGCCCGACACCACGCCGCTGGTCTGCGAACCGGGCGTGGCGACTCTGGCCGAGCAGGTGCTGCAGCGCCGCCCCACCTTGCAGCATCCGGCCGAGCGCTGGGTGCAGACTGCCCAGTCGCCCTGGGACCTTGCGCAATTCGATCTCTCCAGCAGCAATCGGGCCCGCGCTGCCAAGAAGCTCGCGCTGGTCTGGGCCGACATGTTGGCGGCGCCACAGTGGCGCCCGGCTCGCTGGGGTGCAGTGCTGCTGGTCGCCATCAATTTGATCGGACTCAATGCCTGGGCCTGGCGCGAACGGTCGGCGCTCGACGGCAAGCGCGAGGCACTGCGCCGGACGCTGACTACGACTTTTCCGCAGGTGAAACTGGTGATTGATGCGCCGGTCCAGATGGAGAAAGAAGTCGCGCTGTTGCGCCAGGCCGCTGGCGGAACGTCCGCGCGCGACCTCGAGACGATGCTCGGCGCGCTGAGCGCCGCCGCGCCGCCGCAGCGCGCCGTCGCCGGTCTCGACTATGCGAACGGCGAGCTGCGTGCGCGGGGCATGGCCTTGGGCAGCGAAGAAGTACGCAGTGTGGCAAGCGTCCTCAAGGGGCAGGGCTACAACGCCGCGGGCACGCCCGAGCAACTGGTGATCACGGTGGAGGGCCCGCCATGAACGAATTGGCAACGGCCCTTCGCGCACGCTTCCTGGGCCTGGCCGCGCGCGAGCGGCTCATGGTGGTTGCGGCCGCAGCGTTGGTAGCTGTCGCGCTGGTGTGGTGGTTGCTGCTGGGACCGGCCCTCGCGACCACGCGCGCCGCCGATGCCCAGCATCGCACATTGGACGCGCAGTTGCAGCGCGTGCTGGCCTTGCAGGGACAGGCGCAGGCGCTGCAGGCGCAGCCGCGGCAGGGATTCGATGAATCGCTGCGGCAACTGGAGCTGGCCACGCGCCAGCGCCTGGGCCCGGCGGGGCGCATGACGATTTCCGGTGAGCGCGTCACGATCACCTTGACCGGCGTCGCGCCCGATGCGCTTGCGCAGTGGCTCACACAGGCACGCGTCAACGCGCGCTCGGCCCCCACCGAGGCCCACCTGACCCGCAATGGCGCGGGCCTGTGGGAAGGCAACCTCGTCGTGACCTTGCCGCCGCGCGGCTGACGCGATCCGTGGCAACGCGACATCCCGTTTTCACACCGCGCGGATCCGGCGCCTGGGCTTGGGGCGGCGCGCTGCTGGGCCTCGTGCTGGCGTTTGTGCTGTTCGCCCCCGCGCAGTGGCTGGCCTCTTCGCTCGACAGCGCAAGCTCCGGCCGAGTGAAGCTCACCGACGTGCGCGGCACCTTGTGGAACGGCTCGGGCCAGTTGCTGTTGACGGGTGGCGCGGGCAGCACCGACGTGCTGGCCCTGCCCACGCGCCTGGACTGGACCGCGCGCCCGCGCTGGAATGGCCTGGCCGTCGAACTTTCCAGCGCCTGCTGCACCACCCGGCCGGTGGCCGTGCGCGTGCGGCCCGGGCTGGGAACGATGCGCCTGGAGTTCGACGACAGCCAGACCCAGTGGCCGGCGGCCTTGCTGGCCGGCCTGGGCACCCCCTGGAACACCCTGCAGTTCGACGGCGAACTCATCCTGTCGACGCAGGGCCTTTCAGTAGAATGGGACGAAGGCCGGCTCGCTCTTGCCGGCCGCGCCGAATTGCGGGCGCAGCGCATGTCGTCGCGTCTATCCACCTTGAGGCCCATGGGAAGCTATCGCATCACCGTCCTCGGCGGCGCCACGCCCACCCTGCAACTGGACACGCTGGAAGGCAGCCTGCAACTGAGCGGCTCCGGCCAATGGGTCGGTTCGCGGCTTCGTTTCACGGGCGTGGCCACGGCCGCGCCGGATCGCGAGGATGCCCTGTCGAACCTGCTGAACATCATTGGGCGGCGCAGCGGCGCGCGCTCCATCATCTCGATTGGATAGGATGAAACCGAACACTTGCCCCCTGGCCCTGCGAACGACTGCCCTGTTGCTGGCCTGCGCCCTGGTGGCGAGCGGCCCCGGCTTCGCGCAGACCACGCAGCGCACGCGCGCCGCGGCCCGCGAACCGGTCACGCTGAATTTCGTCAATGCGGAAATCGAGGCAGTGGCCCGCACCATGGCGGCGATCACGGGCCGCAACATCGTGGTCGACCCGCGGGTGAAGGGCACGATCAACCTGACCACCGACAAGCCGGTGCCGCCCAACGTGGCGTACAACCAGTTCCTGGCGACGATCCGCCTTTCAGGCTTCACGATGGTCGAGTCCGGTGGCCTGCTCAAACTCGTGCCCGAGGCCGATGCGAAGCTGCAGGGCGGCCCGGTCAGCGCCGGCCCTGCGGGCAACAACAGCCAGATCGTGACGCAGATTTTCCGCCTGAACTTCGAGCCCGCGGCCAACCTGGTGCCGATCCTGCGCCCGCTGATCAGCCCCAACAACACGATCAACGTGAACCCCGGCAACAACTCGCTGGTGATCACCGACTACGCGGACAATCTGCAGCGCATCGGTCGCATCATCGCCGCGCTGGACATCTCGAACGCAACCGATGTCGACGTGATTCCGCTGCAGCATGCGGTGGCCTCGGACATCGCGCCGGTGGTGCAGCGATTGATCGATGCGAGCGGTTCGACCGGCGGTGCGCCTGCGGGCCCGGCCGGCGGCGATGCGTCGTTCCGCACCACCGTGATTGCGGAGTCGCGCAGCAACGCCCTGCTGGTGCGCGCGGCCAACCCCGCGCGATTGAACCTGGTGCGCTCGCTGGTGCAAAAGCTCGACCAGCCTTCGAGTGGCGGCGCGATGGGCAACATCTGGGTCGTGTATTTGAAGAACGCCGAGGCATCGCGCCTGGCCGTGACGCTGCGTGCGGCGATGGCTGCGCTGAACCCGACGGGAGGTGCGGTCGGTGGCGGGGCGGTCAGCATCGCGCCGTCTTCCGGCTCCGCGGCGGCCACTTCGACCTCAGGCTCGAACCCGGCTACCGCACCCACGCAAGGCGCCGCGCAAGTGCAGACCGGCGGCCAGATCCAGGCCGACCCGGCGACCAACGCGCTGATCATCACGGCGCCCGAACCGCAGTACCGGCAGATGCGCGCGGTGATCGACAAGCTCGATACGCGTCGGGCCCAGGTCTATATCGAAGGGCTCGTCGCCGAAGTGAGCGCCTCGAGGGCTGCCGAGTTTGGGGTTCAATGGCAGGGGCCGGTGAACAGCACGGGGAGCGGTACTGTAGGGCTGCTCGGCACCAACTTCGGCGGCGACAGCAAGAACATCCTCGCACTGTCGGCCAAGCCCACAGCACCCTCTCTGCCCGGCTTGAATTTCGGCACCGTGAGCAAGATCGCAGGCAAGTTTGTTCTGACTTCCCTTGCGAACTTCCTGCAATCGACCGGCGACAGCAACGTCCTGTCCACCCCCAACCTGCTGACGCTCGACAACGAGGAAGCAAAAATCGTGGTCGGACGCAACGTGCCTTTCGTCACCGGGCAATTCACCAACACGGGCGGCAGCAACGGCTCTGTCAACCCGTTCCAGACTATCGAGCGCAAGGACATCGGCCTGACACTGCGCATCCGTCCGCAGATCAGCGAAAACGGCACCGTGCGGCTGCAGATTTTCCAGGAGGTGTCGGATATCGATACCAGCATCTCCACCTCCAGCGGCCTCGTGACGACCAAGAGCTCCATCGAATCGAATGTGCTGGTGGATGACGGCGCCATCGTCGTTTTGGGCGGCCTTCTCAAGGACAGCTACACCGACGGCGACTCGAAGGTGCCGGGCCTGGGCGATATCCCGGTGCTGGGCAACTTGTTCAAAACCCAGAACCGCTCGCGCAACAAGACCAACCTGATGGTGTTTCTGCGGCCAGTCGTCCTGCGCGACGGCGTGCAGACCGATACCATTTCCATGGATCGCTACGATTTGATGCGCGGCAGGCAGGCCGATGTCCAGCCCACCCCGAGCATCGTCACGCCGATCAACGAAGGCCCGCTGATGCCGCCGCTGCGCGCCGTGCCGGCCAACCCGCCCCCGCCTTCGAACGTGGCACCGCCCCACGCGCCTGCGCGAACGCCGGAACCCCCGACACGCTGATGCGTTACCCGCTCCCGTACGGTTTCGCACGCGCCAATCAGTTGCTGCTGGAGGACGACGGCACTCAGCTCGTGTTGTGGCACGGCATGGCGCCTGCCACCCCGGCCCTGGGCGAGGTCATGCGCAAGTACAGCGTGCGCATGCTGCAGCAGCTCGACACCGCCGCGCTGGCGCAACGCATCAGCGCGGCCTACGCGCAGGGCGAGTCGAGCGCGGCCACGGTGGTGAGCGAGGTGCAGAACGACGCCGACCTCTCGCGCATGATGCAGGAGCTGCCGGCGGTGGAAGACCTGCTGGAGACCAGCGACGATGCACCGATCATCCGCATGCTCAACGCGCTGCTGACGCAAGCCGCGCGCGACGGCGCGAGCGACATCCACATCGAGCCTTACGAGCGCCACTCCTCGGTGCGTTTCCGAGTCGATGGCACGCTGCGCGAAGTGGTGCAACCCAATCGCGCTCTGCATGCCGCGCTGATCTCGCGCCTGAAGATCATGGCCGAGCTCGACATCGCCGAGAAGCGCCTGCCGCAAGACGGCCGCATCTCGCTGCGCATCGGCACGCGTGCGGTCGACGTGCGCGTCTCCACGTTGCCCAGCGCGCATGGCGAGCGCGCCGTGCTGCGCCTGCTGGACAAGAGCGACTCGAAACTCAGCCTCGAGTCGGTCGGCATGACCGGCGCCGCACTGTCGCGTTTCCAGCACCTGATCGCGCAGCCGCACGGCATCATCCTGGTGACCGGGCCGACGGGATCGGGCAAGACCACGACGCTCTATGCCGGGTTGAGCCGCCTGGATGCCGGCAGCAGCAACATCATGACGGTGGAAGACCCGATCGAGTACGAGCTGCCG
>JBKJOM010000247.1:0-4298 GCA_046595775.1 Ramlibacter sp.
GAAGTGTGGAAGGCGAAAACCTCGATCGTCATGAAGCGCAGCATGGCTTCGGGCTATGCCGGTGTCGACAATCCGCTCTTTTACAAAGAGAACAACCGCATGCTGTTCGGCGACGCCAAGAAGATGCTCGAGGAAGTGCTGGTCGCCCTGAAGGCCTGATGACGCTGGCCGGGCCATCGCTCCGAATAGAGCGCCCTCTCTCAAACGGCTTAGGGAAAACACAATTCCAGTCACAGGGCCTTGCGCAGACAATCCGCGAGGCCCTTTTTGCGGATGGAGACGAGAAAAATGAGCGACCTGAGCGACCGCCCCTGGCTGAGTTCCTATTCCCCCGGCGTCCCCGCCGACATCGACCCTTCGCAATATGCGTCGCTGGTCCAGTTGATGGAAGAAGCCTTCCAGAAGTACGCCGGCCGTCCCGCCTACAGTTTCATGGGCAAGGAGGTCAGCTACGCGCAGACCGACTCCCTCAGCCGCGCGCTGGCCGCCTACCTGCAAGGCCTGGGACTGGCCAAGGGCGACCGGGTCGCGATCATGATGCCGAACGTGCCGCAATATCCGGTGGCGGTGGCCGCCATCCTGCGGGCCGGCTTCATCGTGGTGAATGTGAACCCGCTGTACACGCCGCGTGAACTGGAACATCAGCTCAAGGACTCCGGGTCCAAGGCGATCGTCATCCTGGAAAACTTCGGCCACACGCTGGAGCAGTGCCGGGCCGCCACCCCGGTCAAGCACGTCGTGTTGTGCGCCATGGGCGACATGCTTGGCGGCGTCAAGGGCGCGCTGGTCAATTACGTGGTGCGCCACGCCAAGAAGCTGGTGCCGGCCTTCAGCTTGCCCGGCGCCGTGCGGTTCAAGGATGCGATGGCGCAAGGAGCGCGCGGCAGCCTCACGCGGCCGGACATCAAGGCCGACGACGTGGCGGTGCTGCAGTACACCGGCGGCACCACCGGCGTCTCCAAGGGCGCGGTGCTGCTGCACCGGAACATCGTGGCCAACCTGCTGCAGTCGGACGCCTGGAATGCGCCGGTGATGAAGCGCATCCCCGAAGGCGAGCAGCCGACCAGCGTCTGCGCGCTGCCGCTGTATCACATCTTCCCTTTCACCGTCGGCATGATGCTGTCGATGCGAAGCGGCGGCAAGCTGATCCTGATCCCCAATCCGCGCGACCTGCCGGCCGTGCTCAAGGAGTTGTCCAAGCACAAGTTCCACAGCCTGCCTGCCGTGAGCACGCTGTTCAACGGCCTGGCCAACCATCCCGACTTCAACACCGTCAACTGGAAGAACCTGAAGGTCTCGCTCGGCGGCGGCATGGCCGTGCAGGGCGCGGTGGCCAAGCACTGGCTGGAAAAGACCGGTTGCCCGATCTGCGAGGGCTACGGCCTGTCGGAGACCTCGCCTTCGGCGAGCTGCAATCCCACGACCAGCACGGCCTTCACCGGAACCATCGGCGTGCCTTTGCCCTCGACCTATTTCAAGTTGCTCGACGACGACGGCAACGAAGTGCCGATGGGCCAGCCCGGCGAGATCGCGATCAAGGGCCCGCAGGTGATGGCAGGATACTGGCAGCGCCCGGACGAGACGGCCAAGGTCATGACGCCCGACGGCTACTTCAAGAGCGGCGACATCGGCACGGTGGATGACAAGGGCTTCTACAAGATCGTCGACCGCAAGAAGGACATGGTGCTGGTCTCTGGCTTCAACGTGTACCCGAACGAGGTCGAGGAGGTCGTGGCCCAGATGCCCGGCGTGATGGAGTGCGCGGTGGTCGGCGTGGCCGACGAGAAGACCGGCGAAGCCGTCAAGCTGGTGATCGTCAAAAAGGACCAGGCCCTCACTGAAGCGCAGGTGCGCGAGTATTGCAAGGGCAGTCTCACCGGCTACAAGCAGCCGAAGGTCATCGAGTTCCGCACCGACCTGCCGAAGACACCGGTGGGCAAGATCCTGCGTCGCGAGCTGCGCGATAAAAAATAGGCGAAGACGAGGCCCGTGACCGGGCCTTGAACTTGCATGTTTTCGCGCGAGTTGCGCTAGATGCTCCGCTTCCTCCTCACCCGCCTGTCCCTCGTCATCCCGACCTTCATCGGGATGACGCTGCTCGCGTTCCTCCTCATCCGCCTGGTGCCGGGCGACCCGATCGAGACGCTCGCGGGCGAGCGCGGCATCGACGCCGCGCGCCACGCCAAGCTGCTGACCGAGTACGGGCTGGATCGGCCGCTCTTCGTGCAGTACGGCATCTACATCGGCCGCGTGCTGCATGGCGACCTGGGCAAGTCGATCATCACGCACGAGCCAGTGATGAGCGAATTCCTGGCGCTGTTCCCGGCGACGATTGAACTGGCAACCTGCGCCATCCTGTTCGCGCTGCTGCTGGGCATCCCGGCGGGCATTCTCGCCGCGGTCAAGCGCAACTCGGTGTTCGACCATGGCGTGATGGCCACGTCGCTCACCGGTTACTCGATGCCGATCTTCTGGTGGGGGCTGCTCCTGATCCTGCTGTTCTCGGTGCAACTGGGGCTCACGCCCGTCTCGGGGCGGATCGCAGTCGCCTACTACATCGAACCGAAAACGGGTTTCCTGCTGGTCGACTCGCTGATGGCGGGCGAGAAGGGCGCCTTCTGGTCGTCGCTGCAGCACCTGATCCTGCCCGCCATCGTGCTGGGCACCAATCCGCTGGCGGTGGTGGCGCGCATGACGCGCTCGGCCATGCTTGAGGTGCTGGGCGAGGACTACATCCGCACCGCGCGCGCCAAGGGCCTGTCGCCGCTGCGCGTGGTGGCGGTGCATGCGTTGCGCAACGCGCTGATCCCGGTGGTCACCGTGATCGGCCTGCAGGTGGGCGTGCTGTTCACCGGTGCCATCCTCACCGAAACGATCTTCTCCTGGCCTGGCGTCGGCAAGTGGCTGATCGAGGCGATCAACCGGCGCGACTACCCGGTGCTGCAGGGCGGCATGTTGTTGCTCGGCGTGGTGGTGATGATCGTCAACCTGCTGGTCGATGTGGCTTACGGCGTTATCAACCCGCGCATCAGGGTGTCGCGATGAATGCGCCCCCGGTTGTTTCCTCCTCCCCTTCCGGGGCAGGGCAGGGGTGGGGGCACAGCGCCCCCACGGCGCCGCCCGGTCCCTTGCGCGAATTCTGGATCGCGTTCTCCGCCAATCGCGGCGCGGTGATCGGCATGGGCACGGTGGCGTTCCTGCTGCTGCTCGCTCTGTTCGCGCCGTGGATCGCGCCGCATGCGCCCGACCTGACCAACAGCGCTGCCTTCCTGAAGCCGCCCGCGTGGCAGGCCGGCGGCTCCGCGCAATTCCTGCTGGGCACCGACGCCATCGGTCGTGACATCCTCTCGCGCCTCGTCTACGGCTCGCGCCTGTCGCTGTCGATCGGGCTGGGCGTGGTGGTGATCTCGATCATCGCCGGCGTGGCGCTCGGCCTGGTCGCCGGCTTCGCGCGCGGCATCGTCGAGATTGCGATCATGCGGCTGATGGACATCGTGCTCACACTGCCCAGCCTGCTTCTGGCCATCGTGGTGGTGGCCATCCTGGGCCCGGGCCTGATCAATGCGATGCTGGCGGTGGCGGTGGTGCTGCTGCCGCACTACGTGCGCATCACCCGCGCCGCGGTCGTCACCGAGATCTCAAAGGACTACGTCACCGCGGCCCGCGTCAGCGGCGCCGGCACGCTGCGCCTGATGTTCACCGAAGTGCTGCCCAACTGCGCCGCACCGCTGATCGTGCAGGCGTCGCTGGGTATCTCCAGCGCCATCCTCGACGCCGCCGCACTCGGCTTCCTTGGCCTGGGCGCGCAGCCTCCGTCGCCCGAATGGGGAACGATGCTCGCCGACGCACGCGAGTTCGTCCTGCGCGCGTGGTGGGTGGTCACCTTCCCCGGCCTGATGATCCTGATCGCGGTGCTGGCGTTCAACCTGATGGGCGATGGCCTGCGCGACTCGCTCGATCCGAAGCTGAAGAAATGAAGGCAGAACATCCGTACGCAGAGGACGCAAAGGATTCGCAGAGGACGCAAAAGAATTCAAATGAAATTGAATTCATTTTCCTTGTCCCCTTTTGCGTCCTCTGCGTAATCTTCGCGTCCTCTGCGTACGGTTGTCCGTATTGGACTTGAACCCATGCCACTGTTAGAAATAGAAGACCTCCACGTCGAGTTCCCCACGCAGGGGAGCGTGATGCATGCCGTCGAAGGTGTGAGCCTCACCGTTGACGAGGGCGAGGTGCTGGGCATCGTCGGCGAATCGGGTTCGGGCAAGAGCGTCACCATGATGGCGCTGATGGGGCTC
>JBKJOM010000211.1:0-5432 GCA_046595775.1 Ramlibacter sp.
GCGCACGCGCTCGAACGGCACCCCCAGCTCCTGCGCCACGATCTGCGCCACCTTGGTGTTCAGGCCCTGGCCCATCTCGGTGCCGCCGTGGTTCACCTGGACGCTGCCGTCGGTGTACACATGCACCAGCGCGCCGGCCTGGTTGAAGAAGGTGGCGGTGAAAGAAATACCGAACTTGACGGGCGTCAGCGCAATGCCGCGCTTGATCACAGGACTGGTGTCGTTCCACCTCGCGATGGTTTCGCGGCGTTCGCGATAGTTGGCGCTTCGCTCCAGCCGGTCGATCAGCGGATGCAGGATGTTGTCTTCCACCTTCATCTGGTAGTGGGTGACATCGCGTTCGCCCAGACCGTAAAGGTTGCGCTTGCGGACATCCAGCGAATCGATGCCCAGATGCCGGGCGATGTCGCCAAGCACCGCCTCGATCAGGATCACGCCCTGCGGCCCGCCGAAGCCCCGGAAAGCGGTGTGGCTCTGCGTGTTGGTCTTGCAGCGCAGCGAAACGATCTCGACGTCGGACAGGAAGTAGGCGTTGTCGGTATGGAAGATCGCGCGGTCCGCCACCGGGCCGGAGAGGTCCGCCGAGAAGCCGCAGTCGGCATACATCGTCAGCGCGAGCGCAGTGAGTAGCCCGTCGTCGTCGAAGCCCGCTTGCCAGTCGTACTGGAAGGGATGGCGCTTGCCGGTGACGAGGAAGTCGTCGTCGCGATCCAGCCGCAGCTTGACTGGCTGCCCGAACTTGCGCGCAGCGAGCGCCGCCCATACCGCAACGTGGCCGGCCTGCGTTTCCTTGCCGCCGAAGCCGCCGCCCATGCGCCGACACTCGACGGTGACAGCGTTGTTCTCCAGGCCCAGCGCGTGCGCGACCCAGTGCTGCACTTCGCCCGGGTGCTGCGTGCTGGAATGGATGCGCCACTGGCCCTGTTCCTGCGGGATCGCATAGGCGACCTGGCCTTCGAGGTAGAAGTGCTCCTGGCCACCGACCGCCAGCTGGCCCTGCAACCGGTGCTTCGCCTTTGCGAGTGCGCCGTGCGCATCGCCGCGCCGCACCGTCACCGGTGGCAACACGTAGCTCTTTTTCGCGTGGGCGTCGCGCGGCGACAGCACTGGCGGCAAGGGATCGATCTTCAGGGTCACCTGGCGCGCGGCGCGGCGTGCGGTCATCACCGAGTCGGCGACGACCAGGCCGATCACCTGGCCCGCGTGCTCGACCCGGTCGATGGCGAAGATGGGTTCATCGTGCACGAAGGTAGCCAGCCGCTTGTCACCGGGAATATCGGCTGCCAGCACGATGCCTTGCACGCCCGGCATCCGCAGCGCGGCCGTGGCGTCGATGCCGAGCAGCCTGCCATGCGCTATGGGCGAGAGGATCGGCGCGGCGTGCAGCGTGCCCTTGATCTCCGCGATGTCGTCGATATAGGTCGCGCTGCCGGTGACATGGGCGCGCGCGCTCTCATGCGGATGCGATGCCGCAACGGCCGGGCTGGCGCTCGCGGGCGCATGCGGCGACTTTGCGTCCGGCGCAATATTGCGTTCGCCAATTTCGGCGGCGGGTTGGCGGTCGCGCGTGTTCATTCGGGCTCTTCCAGCACGAAGCATTCCAGTTGCGCCTGCGAGTTACCACTGGACTCCATCCAGAACCTTTGCAACAGGCTCGTGAGCATTTCGCTGCGATACGCCGCCGATGCACGCATGTCGGAGATCGGCGCAAATTCGCCGCGCAAGACGTGGGCAGCCGCTGCGGCTGTGTCGGCATTCCACGGCATGCCGGCGAGGAACGCCTCTGTCTTGCGCGCGCGCACCGGCGTCGCGGCGACACCGCCCGCGCCGATGGAGATGTCGATCACGATGCCGCGGTCGACGTGGATCGACAACCCAAGGCATACCGCCGAGATGTCGTCGTCGAAACGCCTGGAGATCTTGTATGCGCGCATGAACTCGCCCGGCGCGGGAACCGGCACCTTGATCCACGCGAGTACTTCGTCCGGGGCCAGCAGGTTCTTGCGGTAGCCCGTGTAGAAAGCTTCCAGCGGCATATCGCGATGCCCGCGCGCACTCATGAGCACCACGTTGGCGCCGAGCGCGACGAGCAGCGGCATCGAGTCGCCGATCGGCGAGCCGTTCGCGACGTTGCCGCCCAGCGTCCCCGAGTTGCGTACCGGCAGGCCGGCGAAGCGGTTGGCGAACACGCGCAGCTGCGGGCGGTCGGCCACCAGCGCGTCGAAGGCATCCTGCAGCGGAACTGCCGCGCCGATGGCGATGTGCTTGGCGTAGCGCTCGATGCGCCGCAGCTCGCGCACCCGCGTGACGTCCAGCACCTGCGGCAGGCGCATGTGCATCTTGTTGACCCATAGCCCCACGTCGGTGCAACCGGCGACGATCCGGGCATGCGGGTTCGCGGCGCGCAGCGCGAGCAGTTCATTCAATGAGTGCGGCACCATGTAGGCCGTCGCGTCCGAAGCGCCGGAAGAAGGCCTGCGGATCACCTGCAACAGCGACTTCAATGGCGCCTCGTCGATCGCCACCCGTGGCAACTCACCCATGCGCATCGCCGCATCGATGATCGGCCGGTAGCCGGTGCACCGGCACAGGTTGCCCGACAGTTCTTCCTGCGCCAGCTCGCGGGTGATGGCCTCGTTCTTGCACACATGGTTCTGGTACATGGCAAACAGGCTCATCACGAACCCGGGCGTGCAGAAGCCGCATTGCGAGCCGTGGCAAGTCACCATCGCTTCCTGCGCCGGATGCAGGCGGCCTTCGCGGGCCAGGTCCTCCACCGTCCACAACGCCAGGCCATCGACCGAATGGGCCAGCCGGATGCAGCTGTTGATCGCCCGAAGGGTCAGGTGCACATCCCGGCCTTCGCCCTCCATCTCGCCCAGCACCACGGTGCAGGCGCCACAGTCGCCCTCACCGCAACCTTCCTTCGTACCGGTGCACGCCAGGTCCTCGCGCAGCAGCTCCAGCAGCGTGCGGTCGGGTGGTACATTGTCCAGCGCCACGACCTCGCCGCGACGGATGAATCTCAGGGGCCTTGCTTCCATGGTCGTATCCAGTATGGCAAGTTTCGCGCCGACAATCACGCCATCCCCCACCATGCCCCCAGAAGCAGGAGAACAGCGGTTGAGCACGCCCCGGCTTGAGCTGTCGAACATCACCAAGCAGTATCCCGGCGTCGTCGCCAACGACGGCATCTCGCTGGTGGTGCACCCGGGCGAGGCGCATGCCGTGCTCGGCGAAAACGGCGCGGGCAAGTCGACGCTGATGAAGATCATCTACGGCGCCACGCCACCCGACGGGGGCACGATCCGCTTCAACGGCCAGCCGGTCAATGTCCGCAATCCCAGCGAGGCGCGCGCGCTGGGCATCAGCATGGTGTTCCAGCATTTCAGCCTGTTCGACACGCTGACCGTCGCGCAGAACGTCTGGCTGGGACTGGACCGCCACCTGTCGCTGGCCGATGTCACCGCGCGCATCGAGGCGAAGGCCGCGGAGTACGGCCTCGACGTGAATCCCTCGCGACCGGTGCACACCCTCTCGGTCGGCGAGATGCAGCGGGTCGAAATCATCCGCGCCCTGCTCACCGACCCGAAGCTGCTGATCCTCGATGAGCCCACTTCGGTACTCACCCCGCAGGCGGTCGAGAAGCTCTTCGTGGTCCTGAAGAAGCTGGTGGCGCAGGGCTGCAGCATCCTCTACATCAGCCACAAGTTGCATGAAGTGCGCGAGCTGTGCAGCGCCTGCACGGTGCTGCGCGGTGGCAAGGTCACAGGCACCTGCGACCCGCGCCAGGAAACCAACGCGTCGCTGTCGCGGATGATGATCGGCGCCGAGCCGCCGGCGCTGGAACACCATGAGCGGCAGCCGGGGCAGCCGGTGCTGCGCGTGAACGATCTCTGGTTGCCGACCCTCGAGCCTTTCGGTGTGCACCTGCAGGGCGTGTCGCTCGAAGTGCGTGCCGGCGAAGTCGTCGGCATCGCGGGCGTGTCGGGCAATGGCCAGCAGGAGCTGCTGCTGGCGCTGTCGGGCGAGGACCGCCGTGCGCCGCGCGAACGCGTCGAGGTGTTCGGCCAACCCGCTGGGCACGCCGGACCCACGCAAAGGCGCGCGCTTGGCCTGCACTTCATTCCCGAAGAACGGCTGGGCCGCGGTGCGGTGCCGACACTCTCGCTCGCGCACAACCTGCTGCTCACGCGGACCGAAGCTGTGGGCGCGGGCGGCTGGATCAAGGTGGACGCCTTGAAGCGCCAGGCGCAGGACATCATCGCGCGCTTCAATGTGAAGGCCGGCGGTCCGGGTGCGGCCGCCAAGTCGCTTTCGGGCGGCAACCTCCAGAAGTTCATCGTCGGCCGCGAGATCGACGCAAACCCGAAGTTGTTGATCGTCGCGCAGCCGACCTGGGGCGTCGATGTGGGTGCGGCCGCGCAGATCCGCGCCGAGTTGCTTGACCTGCGCGATGCGGGCTGCGCGGTGCTGGTGGTCAGCGAGGAGCTGGAGGAGCTGTTCGAGATCAGCGACCGCCTGTATGTGATCGCCAGGGGCCGCCTGTCGCCGTCGATCGCGCGCGCACAAGCTTCCGTATCGCAGGTCGGCGAGTGGATGAGCGGCTTGTGGGATGCCCATGTTTAGGCTCGAGCCGCGCCCGGAGCCCTCGCGCGTCTGGAGCGTCGCCTCGCCGCTGCTCGCGCTGGCCGTCACCGTGGTCATCGGCGTCCTGCTGTTCGTGGCGCTGGGCAAGGACCCGGTGCGCGGCCTGCAGGTCTTCTTCTGGGAGCCGATCAAATCGCCTTACGCCCTGGGCGAACTGATGGTCAAGGCGACGCCGCTGCTGGTGATTGCGCTGGGCCTGGCCGTCTGTTTCCGCTCCAACGTCTGGAACATTGGGGCGGAGGGCCAGTTCGTGATCGGCGCCGTGACGGCCGGAGGCGTCGCGCTGCTGGCCGGCAAGGGCACAGGCGGCTGGATCGTCGTCGCCATCATCCTTTCGGGCATTGCCGGCGGCATGGCCTGGGCCGCGATCACCGCCTTCCTGCGCGACCGCTTCAACGCCAGCGAAATCCTGGTCAGCTTGATGCTGGTCTATGTCGCCGAGCAGTTGCTCAACTGGCTGGTGTTCGGCCCCTGGAAGGACCCGGGCGGCTACAACTTTCCGCAGACGAGGACCTTCGAGGCGGTAACCCAGATCCCGCGCCTGATGGCGGGCTCGCGCGTGAGCATCGGCCTGCCGATCGCGCTGGCGGGCGCGGCGCTGTTGTGGGTGTACCTGTTTCGCACCCGCGCCGGCTTCGCGCAACAAGTGGGCGGACTCGCGCCGGCGGCTGCGCGCTACGCGGGCTTCTCGTCGCGCAGGGCATTGTGGACCGCGCTGCTGGTCTCGGGCGGCGCCGCGGGCCTGGCCGGCGCGCTGGAGGTCGCCGGCCCGCTCGGCCAAC
>JBKJOM010000049.1:0-2733 GCA_046595775.1 Ramlibacter sp.
AGCCAACGTAGCAACGCACCCTGGTACAGGCTGCGCAGACCCTCGGCACGACGGGTGAGTTCGGTATGTTCAAGGGGCGCGGACGGGCCGCGCGCAGAGTCCGGCAGCGGACGCGACAGGTCGGGCGAGAACAGCGCGCTCTCGTTGAGCGACTGCTCGCCGCGCGAAGCGCGCAACTGGTTGAGCAGGGGCAACAGGACGATCGGAATATCGCGGTGGCCGCCCTGCAGCCGCTCGAGGTAATCGGGCAGCTGGACGATGCCCTGCATCAGCACCGAATAGGCGTCATCGCGCTTTTCGACCTTGCCGTCGATCAGCGCGCGGCCGAGTTGCTCCATCTCTTCGGCCACCATCGCGGCGCCGTACAGTTCCACCATGCGCAGCGTGCCCTGGACCTGATGCAACAGGTCCGAGCAGGTACGCAGCTCCGCCGGGCTCTCGCCTTCCTCGACGTAACTCTGCAGGGCATTACGCGCCTGCTTGAGCGTCTCGTCGAGCTCAGGCTTGACCCATGTGAGGGTGGTGAAATCGATGCCGTTGTCTTGCAGCCCCATGCCGCCTGTCCTTCCTTACCCGGGCGCGCGCGAAGCGCGCCCGTTGACGATCCGTGAGTCCGGGCTGGTCAGAGCGCGGGCAGTTTGAAGTCGGCCACCGAGCGGCGCAGGTCCGCAGCGAGTTGAGCCAGATTGCCGATGCTCTCGGCGGTCTGGTTCGCACCCTGCGAGGTCTGCGTGGTGATCTCCTGGATGACCGACATGGTCGCGGTGATGTTGGTCGCCGCCACCGACTGCTGTCGCGCTGCCGTGGAGATGTTCTGGATGAGGTCTGCAAGGTCGGTCGAGACCTGTTCGATCTCGCCCAGCGCCAGGCCTGCATCCTCGGCCAGTCGCGCACCGGCGACCACTTCCGCAGTCGTCTGTTCCATCGAGGACACCGCCTCGTTGGTATCTGACTGAATGGTCTGGACCAGGGTCTCGATTCGCTTGGTCGCGTTGGATGCACGTTCCGCGAGTCGCTGCACCTCATCGGCCACCACCGCGAAGCCTCGGCCCGCTTCACCGGCGGAGGCCGCCTGGATCGCGGCGTTAAGCGCAAGGATGTTGGTCTGTTCGGAGATGTCGTTGATCAGTTCCACGATCGAGCCGATTTCCTGGGAGCTTTCGCCGAGGCGCTTGATGCGCTTGGAGGTCTCCTGGATCTGGTCACGGATGTTGTCCATGCCCTGGATCGTCTGGCGCACCACTTCGGCGCCCTTGGCGGCGATCTGCACGGAGCGGTTTGCCACGTCGGCCGACTCGGCCGAGTCGCGCGACACCGTCTCGATACTGGATGCCACGTCCTTGATCTGCGCCGATGCCGAGTTGATCTGCTGCGCCTGGTGTTCTGCGGCTTCGGCCAGGTGCATGGCGGTGGCCTGCGTTTCCTGGGCGGCGGCGGACACCTGCACGGCAGTGTCGTTGATCGTACCCACCAGTCGGCGCAGCTCGTCGACGGTGAAGTTGATGGAGTCGGCGATCGCGCCGGTGATGTCCTCGGTGACCGTCGCTTTGACCGTCAAGTCGCCTTCGGCCAGCGCGCCCATTTCGTCGAGCAGACGCAGAATGGCTTCCTGGTTACGCTGGTTCAACTCCTGCGTGCTGGCCAAGCGCTTGCGCTGGTCACGGCTGACCGTCAAGAGCAGGCCGGCGATGGCGAGGAAGGCCAGCGCACCGGAACCGATCGCCCAGAAGTTGTTCGGGAAGAAACGGTCGAGGCTGGAGCCGAAGGTGTCGAACAGCGACTGGCTGTCTTCGAGCAACACGTTGGAATCGCCGGAAATCGACTCGGCCGCCTGCTGCACTTCGAACAGGTCGGTGGACGCCTGCAGGATGCTTTCCATTTCTTTCTGCGACGCTTCGTACAGCTTGTCGACTTCGGTGACCGAAGCCATCGCACTGGCGCTGCTGACGCGGGTGATGCCCATTTCCTCGTTGCCCGACTTCAGGCCGGCGAGGACGTTGCCGAACACCACGGAGTCGCGGGCGAGCGCGTCGGCCGCGGTGACGGCCTTGTCGCCACCGGACAGGATTTCCGTCACGCGACGCGACATGCGGTCGGCGAGCACGATCTGGCGGTTGGCCAGGTTGATCTGCGACGCGGCGGCGCCGCTGTCGGACATACCGCGCACCACTTCGTCCAAGCGCGCCGAGACCTGCGGGATACGGCCAGTGAAGGAGTTGGCAGTGGTGGTCAGGTTGAGGATCTGTTCCTTGCTCTTGACGATGCGGTCGGCATCGGCGGACATCTTGGTCCAGACGTCGGTCACCTTCTTGAGGGAGACGCTGACGCCGGGCTGCAGGACGCTGCCTTCGTAGCCGGGGACGTTTTCGCTGGCGCTGCCGAGCCGCAGTGCCTTGACGATCGAGTCGATGCGGGTTTTGGTGGCGGTGAACTCGTCCAAGGAGTCGGGGTTGCCCTCGACGGCCTCCTTGGAGTACTTCGCGAGCTGCTGCGAGAGCACCTGCAATTCGGCCGTGAGGCTTCGTGCGTTGGTTTCCTGCTTCGACAAGAAGCTCGCGTACAGGAAGTTCGCAAGGAAGATTGCGACCGAAATGATCAGCAGGAAAATCCAGGCGCGGAGGCCCAGGTTTCCTAGCCTGCCGGAAATACCGCTAGCGTTCGTGCTCATGACGTGAACCTCATCCCCAAGAGTGACTGTACTGACACCGTTTAAGCGGTGGCCTGCCGGAATTC
>JBKJOM010000205.1:0-2908 GCA_046595775.1 Ramlibacter sp.
GCCGGCGCGGCGCCCAGCACCTGCTCTCGATAGGCCGGGAGCGCCACCACCGATTCAACGGCCCGCATCACCTGCGCCATGCGATGCAACTGCGGCGTCGCCACGAACACGGGCAAGGCTGCAAAGAGGAACGGGCAGCGTTGCCGGACCATCCCTGAAAGGCCTGGCTGTCCCAGTTCCGAATCGAGGGCGCGCGCCAGAGTTTCCTCGTCGAGACTGAAACAGAAGCAAGCGCTATTGAGCATGTCGATGGTGCTGAGGGGCGCCTCGAGTTGCGATGTTGGCAAGATTACGTTCACGGATTGTTGGTGCGCATGAAGTGAGACAAGGCGTGCTCGGCAATCGACACACCAATCGACGTTGACAGGGTATCAGTCGCTTCCTCCGCTGTCTGTTCGTTGGACGGCCGGGCCGTGATGCTGATGCGATCCGCTTGGCCGGCCGGCATACCGAAGTAAAACGCGGGTACTTGCGTACGGCAACGAACAGACGCCTTCCCTGAGAACGCGCAGTCTGAAAAGCAGAGAATCTGTTTCGTTCGAGGTGCCTCGTCTTGTTTGACGAAGATCAAGGGGTTCGTTGCGGCGCCCACCTAGCATGGATCACATGCAATCCGTACCAACATGAAGTTCTTCGCCAACACCCGCATCAAGCGCAACACCGCATTCGTCGTGCTGCTGGTGTGGTTGTTTGCGCTGGCTTCGGGTGTCGCGAATGCCTGTTTCCTGGAGACTCCGCAATCGCACGCCAGGCAGGCGGCAACGGCGAGCCACGCGTCGGCCGAGCTGCGTACCCATCCGAGTGCTTCTGCGGGTCACGATGACGACTCGGGCAGCACCAAAGAATCGTGCCTGAAGGTCTGCGACGACGGCACGAACGCGGTGACCAAGGCACATTCGGGCATCGACCACAGCCATCCCGGTCCGGCGCCTCTGGTAGCGACCCTCTGGGCCGGATCGGCGCCTGTCATATCGGCGCCCCGCCGAATTGATGATTTGGCGATACCGCTCTGCGGGCCGCCTTTGAGAGTTCGCTACTCGCGCCTGGCGCTGTAGCCACCCCGACGTCAAAACCGGAGCCACCGCGCTCCGAGGCCGGCGTCCAACTTGGGTCCGGCTTGGATCCGCACCCGCATGCGACATGCGGTTGGAATTAGCTCAGCGCCTGCGCCCGGTGATCTGCACCGAACGCGTACCCATCCCCATCGCTCGTCAACGCTTTGCCAATGGACCAGGAGTCCCCCATGAAACTCGTTCGCCCCCTTTCACTTTCTCTTGCCCTCGCCGCCTTGGCCGCCTTGGCCGTCAGCACGCCCAGCTGGGCCGCGCAGCACGACCAACACAAGGCACACCACCCTGCGGGTTCGGCCTCTGCTGCCACTTCCAAATCCATGCCCGGCAAGACCACGCCAGAGATGGCTCGAATGGCCAACCAGATGAAGGCCATGCAGGAAATGCACGACAAGATGATGGCCGCCAAGACGCCTGAAGAACGCAGTGCGTTGATGGCCGAGCACATGAAGACCATGCAGGAAGGCATGGGAATGATGAAGGGCATGGGCGGCATGGGCGGTATGGGCGGCCCCAAGAGCCCACCCACCACCATGACCGAGCGTCAGACCATGATGGAACAGCGCATGGACATGATGCAGACCATGATGGAGATGATGGTCGACCGTCTTCCGCAGACGCCGGCCAAGCCGTGATGGGGATGTCATGAACGCCCTCCACGACAACAGCTTGCCGGCTTCGAGCTACGGCTTTCATTGCGTCTTGCCGCTTCAGACATTCACGCAGGGCGTCGCCCTCGTGACCGAGGCGCTCAAGACCGAAGGCTTCGGCATCCTCACCGAGATCGACGTCCAGGCCACGATGAAGGCCAAGCTGGGCATCGACGGGCGGCCGTACCGGATCCTGGGTGCGTGCAATCCGCCGCTTGCGCACCGCGCGCTGGAGGCAGAGCCCGACATTGGCCTGCTGCTGCCGTGCAATGTGGTCGTGCGCGAAGAGGCGGACGGCCGACTCGTCGTCGGGTTCATGGACCCGGTCGCGGTGCTGCAGATGACCAGCAACCCGGAGGTCGCACGCGTCGCGCATGAAGTGCGTCAGCGGCTCGAGCGCGTGCGCTCGGCGCTGGTCGGGACGGCCATACCAGCCAACCATTGAAGGAGCACAGACATGTTCTATGACGGCGGTTACATGGGCGGCATGCACGGAGGGTGGTGGATCTTCTTGCTGCTGGCGATTGGCGTCGCGCTTTTCTTTGCCTGGCAGCGCCCAGGCCGGCGAGGCGGTAGGCCCGCACAGAAGTTGCCGGAGAAGCCGCACGAGGTGTTGCGAGCGCGGCTGGCCAGTGGAGCGATCACTCCGCAGCAGTATGAAGAACACAAGTCCTTGCTCGACCGCGACCACTGATATGAGGCTCGCATGTTGAAACGAAGACAGTTGATGCAGTGGGGCAGCGTGGTGGCCGTGGCCGGTGCTGGAGCCGCCGCGTGGACGTTTTTCGGCTCCCGCGGCCTGCATGGTTCGCAAGCGCTGGTTGGCGGGCCGTTTCGCCACTATCCCTTCGATCCAGTGGCTGCTGAGAACTTCCAGAAGCAGCTTTTCATTCCGGTTGCGAGCGGGCCGTTCGGGGTGCTGAACGTGGCCGGGCCGCTGAAGCTGCGGGCGACAGTGGCCAGCTTTCCGCTGCTGCCCGGTCCTGCATCACAAGCCCCGTCGCCCTTCCTGCTGTACCAGACCGAGCACGGGGGGCAGGCTTACCAGAACCCGATCCTGCGCATCGAGAGCGGCGCACGGTTCACGGCCAGCCTGGACAACGCGCTGACCGAGCCGACCATCATTCGCTGGCATGGACTGCACACGCCCGCCAAGATGGACGGGCATCCGCGCGACACCATCGCGCC
>JBKJOM010000105.1:0-3370 GCA_046595775.1 Ramlibacter sp.
GAACACCCGGACCGGCTGCGGCCCGCTGCGGTCCATCAGCGCCGGGATCTTGGAGTTGGGGTTGACGGCAACGAAGCCGCTGCCAAACTGCGCCCCTTCGCTGATCGGGATCAGCCACGCGTCGTACTCTGCGCCGTCGTGGCCCAGGGCCAGCAGCTCCTCCAGCATCACGGTGACCTTGACTCCATTGGGCGTCGCCAGCGAATACAGCTGCAACGGATGGCGACCCACCGGCAGTTCCTTGTCGTGGGTCGATCCCCCGATCGGACGGTTGATGTTGGCAAAACGGCCGCCGCTTTCCTTGTCCCAGGTCCAGATGGCCGGCGGCGTGTAGCCGGAAGAATCAGTCATGGTCTTGTCGCTTTCCGCAGGTATGAGAAGTGGCGCGGACAGCCCAGGACGTCCTTGCCAGACGAGTGTATCGGCGCCGCTGCGCTCTTGCTCAGGCTCAACCATTTGGCTGGGCATCGGCCAAGTGTTATCGCGTCGCCGTGTCGCCAGTGCGTGCATTTGAGCAGCTGCACGACGCGGGCCTTCGGCGCTTCTCCCCAAGCCCCCGTGATTACCCTCTTCGCCCACGTGGGGAAGCGCACTACCATCGCTCTCAACCAAAATCGAACGACCGTTCTATTTTTAAACAGGAGACATGGGATGCGTTACACGAGGACAAGGATCGCGGCGCTCGGCGCTGCAGTGGTGCTGGCAGCCTGCGGCGGCGGCAGCGGACCGGGCGATCAGAGCTCGCGGGTGGCCTTCAGCTCGATGGTGTCGTTCGGCGACAGCCTGAGCGACGCGGGTACCTACAAGGTAGGCACCGTGGCGGCGGTCGGCGGCGGCAAATTCACCATCAACGGCCCGGCCGGCCTGATCTGGACCGAGCGCATTGCGGCCGACATCGGCACCACCAGCTGCCCCGCCCAAACCGGCCTGTTGCCCAACGTCCCAGGCTTCACTGGCGCGGCGGTTGTCAACAACACCTCCTGCACCAACTACGCCCAGGGCAGCTCGCGGGTGAGCAACATCTACGGTCCCTTCAGCCAGACGCTGCAGGCGGCCCCCTTCTACCAGGTCAACATTGGCCTGCTTGCCGTGCCGGTTTCGCAGCAGGTTGCCACTCACCTGGCGCGCAAGGGCGGCAGCTTCAGTGGCACGGAGTTGGTCACGGTGCTGGCCGGGGGCAACGATACCCTCATGAACATCAATGCCGTGGGCCAGGCGGCGGGCGGTGGTGCAGCTGCAGTCGGCGCCGCCATCACGGCCGGCTGGTCCACGACGGTGCAAGGCCAGGTGGCGGCGGGTGGGGCGGCGGCTGTGAATGCGGCGGCCACGGCGGCCGTCACGACGCTGGGCGCCGCCGGTGCCGAACTGGCCGGCCTGATCAAGACGCAGATCGCCGCCAAGGGGGCCAAGTACATCTTGGTCGTGAACCTGCCCGACGTGAGCCAGACGCCCCGATTTCCGCCGACCGATGCGCCCACGCGCGCCCTCGTCAACCAGATGGTGACCACCTTCAATACCCAGCTGGTCGCGGGACTGGCGGGCGTGCAAGGCGTGGTCCTGGTCGACGCCTATTCGCAAGGCCGCGACCAGATCGCCAACCCGGCGCAGTACCTCCTGAGCAACGTCACCACACCGGCGTGTAGCAGCACTGCGCCCAGCAATCCGCTGCTGGGCTTCTCCCTCGGCTGCAACGCCACCAGCCTGATCGCCGGCGACACCAGCCACTACCTGTTCGCCGACGAAGTGCACATCACGCCCTTCGGTAACCAGTTGCTGGCGCAGTTCGTCGCCGTGCAGATGGCCAAGGCCGGCTGGCTCTGATCACCCCCGCACCAGAGGAAGAACCCAATGAACAAGAAACTTCACTTTATCGCAGTGGCGCTGGCGTTGCTGTCGGCGGGCGCACAGGCCCAGCAGGCGGGCAGTTGGCTGGGCCGCGTGGGCGTGACCAACGTCAACCCTCATGTCACCAGTGGCAGCCTGTCGGCGCCCAGCCTGCCGAGCACCCAGGTCGACGTTGGCGACGCCACGCAACTGGGCGGCGGCATCACTTACATGCTGACCGACAACGTCGCCATCGACGTGCCGCTGGCCTTGCCGTTCAAGCACACGCTCTCCGGCGCGGGTGCGATCGGCGGCGCCGGAAAGCTGGGCGATGTGCGTTCGCTGCCGGTGACGGTCCTCGCGCAATACCGCTTTATGGATGCGAATGCGCAGTTCCGCCCGTATGTGGGCGGCGGCATGACATATGCCTACCACTTCAAGGAGCGCAGCACGGGCGTGCTGTCGGCGCTGACGGGCGGCTCGCCAGCCAACCCGACCACGTTCTCGGTGAAGGACAAGGCCGGCGTCACGGCGCAGATCGGCGGCGTGATGAAGCTGAACGACACCTGGTTCATCGACGGCATGGTCGCCAAGACCTGGCTGAAGACAACCACCACGCTGTCCACCGGCCAGACCATCGACACCAAGCTCGACCCGATCTCGGTGTCGATCAGTGTCGGGATGAGGTTTCGCTAAATCGGGAAAAGGCTGACCGGCACGTTTTCCAGCCACTTCTTCTGCACCTCCCTTTGCGGTGGTTCAATGAAGAGGGTGTGCGCGTTGCTGCCAAGGGCTGCGCTGGGGATGCAGCGCGTAGGATGAACTGTGATTGAACTGCCTGAAGAGCAGAATCACCGAAAAATCCAAGGCCCCGTTGCGACTGGATAAACAATGGATCGGCTGCATCTGATGAGCGTCTTTGTGGCCGTGGTCGACGCCAATGGCCTCGCCGGCGCGGCGCGCAAGCTCAATATCTCGCCACCGGCGGTGACCCGCGCGATCAATGAGCTCGAAGCCCACCTGAAGGTGCGCCTGCTGACGCGCACGACGCGGGTGGTTCGTGTCACCGATGTGGGAGCGCGCTATGTCGAGGACTGCCGTCGCATCCTGGGTGAAGTGGCGCAGGCCGATGAGTCGGCCTGCGGCATGCATGGCGCGCCGCGTGGGCGCCTAACCGTGACAGCGCCGGCATTATTTGGGACTCTTTTCGTCACGCCGATCGTCACCGCGTACCTGACGCGTTATCCCGAAGTCAACGTCGCCTGCTGGTTCCTGGATCGGGTGGTCAACATGATGGAAGAAGGCGTCGACGTGGCGGTGCGCATTGGCGAGCTGGCCGACTCTTCGATGCAGGCGATCCGGGTCGGCAGCGTGCGACGGGTGATCTGCGCGGCGCCCAGCTATCTGGCCGAGCGCGGCGTCCCGCTGACGCCGGACGATCTGGCCTCGCACACGCTGATTTCGGCCAGCGGCGTGACGCCGTCGCCCGAGTGGCGGCTGTTCGAGGGCGGAGAGCCGCGAGTTCTCAAGGTGAACCCGCGCATGA
>JBKJOM010000170.1:0-14043 GCA_046595775.1 Ramlibacter sp.
TTCGGGCCGGTGCCCGACAAGCCTTCGCCGCCGAACGGCTGCACGCCGACCACCGCGCCGATGACGTTGCGATTCACATACACGTTGGCAACGTCTATGTGAATCGCAACGTCATCGGCGCGGTGGTCGGCGTGCAGCCGTTCGGCGGCGAAGGCTTGTCGGGCACCGGCCCGAAGGCCGGTGGCCCGCACTACCTGTATCGCTTCTGCGCCGAGCAGACGCTGACGATCAACACAACGGCGGCGGGCGGGAACGTGGCGTTGCTGGCCGATGCTGTTGCGCCTGCTCGACCGGGATGAACCAGAGGCCTGGCTGCTCAAGGGCAGCGGCAGCGTCGTCGCACTGGGCGTGACACACTGGATTGCCGCGTCGATCACAAGCCGTTTGCGTGAGCGCCCGTGGACGCGCATGTCATGGCCGAGGATTCGCGCGGGCCAAATATGGGCTTTAGTCCAGCGCCGTGACGGACTCGCGCATTGTCACGAACTCCTCGGCGGCCGTCGGGTGGATGCCGATCGTCGAGTCGAACACCGCCTTGGTGGCGCCCGCCTTCATCGCTACGGCAAAGCCCTGCACGATCTCGCCCGCATCGGCACCGACCATGTGCAGGCCCACCACGCGATCGCTGGCCTTGTCGACCACCAGCTTCATCAACGTGCGTTCGGCGCTCCCACTCAAGGTGTGCTTGAGTGCCTTGAACTCGCTGCGGAAGACGGCGACGTTGCCAAACTTCTGCCGCGCTGCTTCTTCCGAGTAGCCGACCGTACCGATGCTGGGGTGCGTGAACACCGCAGTGGGCACGAAGTCGTAGCCCATGGCCCGCTTGCCTTCCCCGAACAGGCGATCGACCAGCACCATCGCCTCGCCGAGCGCCACGGGCGTGAGCTGCATGCGCGCGGTCACATCGCCCACCGCGTGGATCGAAGGCACCGTGGTGGTGTAGTGCTTGTCGACAGTGATCGCGCCATCCTTGCCTTGAGCGACGCCCACTGTGTCGAGGCCGAGGCCCGACACATTGGGCAGGCGGCCGGTCGCGTACAGAACCGCGTCGGCCGTGAGGGTTCGCCCGTCAAGCAAAGTGGCAACGAGCCCACCCGCAGTCTTCGCGATTGACGTGACATCGGTCGACGTGCGCAGGTCGACACCATGCTTGCGCACTTCCTGAGCGATGAAGCGCCTTACGTCGGCGTCGAAGCCGCGCAGGATTTGCTCGCCGCGGTACAGCTGCGTGACCTGTGCGCCCAGGCCGTTGAAGATCGATGCAAACTCGCAAGCGATGTAGCCGCCGCCAACCACGAGCAACCGTTTCGGGAAGGGATCGATGTCGAACATCCCGTCGGAAGTCACGACGTGCTCGCTGCCGGGGAAAGTGGGCACACTCGGTCGTCCGCCTGTCGCCACCAATATCTGCCTGGCAGTAAAACGCTCCTTGCCATTGGCAGTTTGCACCTGCACCGTGTGCGGGTCGACCAGTTGCGCCCAACCGGTGACGATGCGCGCGCCGGAGTCGACCAGGAGCTTCTGATAGATGCCGTTCAGGCGAGAGATCTCGGAGGCGCGATTGGCGCGCAGTGTGGGCCAGTCGAAGCGGGGCTCGCCCACCTGCCAGCCGAATCCCACGGCGTCGCGAAAGTCGTCGGCGTAGTGAGCGGCGAAGCTGTACAGCTTCTTGGGGATGCAGCCGACGTTGACGCAGGTGCCGCCGAGCGCCGCCGCCTCGGCGACAGCCACTTGTGCGCCACGCTGCGCTGCCATGCGTGCAGCACGCACGCCTCCGCTGCCCGCGCCGATCACGAAGAGATCAAATTCAGTATCCGCCATGGTGGCCCCGTTCGCTCAAGGACAAAGGGGCCATTGTGCGCAATCGCCGAACCTGCTGCTGCGTGACGGGTCAACCGCTTGGCGATGATCAGCGTGTGGCGGCTTTCGCGCGGCCATGCATCGGCGCTCGCCAGCGCTGCCAGCGGCCCTCGGGCTGGGCAAGCCGGTCTGCCACGATCTGCAGCACGCGGGGATGCGCTCCCATCCCGCAGTGGCTGGCACGGCTCACCTCGATACTCTCGCAGTGCGCGGTCTCGTTCGCCATGCAAGCTTGCCACGCCACGACGCCGTCGGTCTTGCTGTAGATCGCGGTGGTGGGCACGGCGGGGTCCTCGCGCAATCGTTCTTCCAGCTCGGGCGTCAACTTGGACCGTCCGGCGTTGACCAACTTGAATACCGGCCCGACCCGGCTCGCTTCAATGCCCGCGAAAGGGCTGCCGAGCGTAATGACTTGCCGTACCGCCTGCGGTGCACGCTTGGCCAGTTCGCGCGCGTAGATGCCGCCAAGGCTCCAGCCCACGACGCTCACCTTGCGGCCACCGCTGTGTTCGACCAGCGCATGGAGCTTGTCCTCGACGCGCGTGAGCCAATGATCGAAGTCGCCTTGCGGGCCACGGTTGAGCCCCAAGCCCCAGCCGTGCGCGTCGAATCCGGCGCCGCGCAGCACGCGGCGCATGTGCAGCGTGGACCAATCACCCGCCGCGAGCCCTGGCAACACCAGGACGGGATGGCCGTCCCCGCGATTCGGCGGCCCTGAGCCCAACAGTGAAGCGCAGTAGTCGAGTCCCGCGCGAAGCGGTTCGAGGGCGAGCAGGGTCAGTGCAGGCAGCCGTGGCGTGGAATCTTGGGAAATCGGCATGGACCTAGCGTAGGCGGGGCCATGGGGCGAACCTGCGAGTGCAAGGCGCCGGACGCTGTAGGAGAGCCGGTAGGGGCGGCTCCCTATTGCGCCTGTGAAGCTGCGGGCGCCTAGCGCAGGCTCACGGTCATGCGCTTCCATGCCGAGTCCTGCCAGCGCTGGAACGCTCCGAGTGCTGCAGGGTCGACCGACTGGCGCGCCGTCGCAAGCGAATCGATGCTGACCACTTCGTAGTTGCGCTTGTACTTGCCGTCGCCGCGCGCTTCGCGGGCCACCAGAAGCTGCTTGCCGCCAGGGACCCAGCCCGCGAACTCGGCATAGCCGATCTCGGGGCTGCTGGTCGCAGGCGGCAGGATGCTGATCGTCCACTCGCGGCCCCGCTTGCGGAACAGCCACAACTCGCGCCATGCCTCCAGCGGCTGCACGGCCAGCGCGAGCGCGTTGCCTTCGCGGTTCAGCGTGGCTGATTGCGGCCACACCAGCGCATAGGTGCAGCGTTTTGCCAGCGGATTTGTCGCATCGTTCTTCGCATCGACCAGCAACACACACGTCTCGCCCGGCTGGCCGGGCACGGTCACGATCGAAGGCCGCGCGGTCGGGGTGGTTGCCGCGACCGCGACGGCCGCCCAGCGAGACGCGTTGGCGCGCATCGCTGCGTCGCTGAAGGCAGGCAGGTCGATGTCGGTCAGGTCCGCCTTGTTCACGCCTGCCAGCTCGCTGACCGCACGCTGCGCGGCCTCCGCGGCGCCTTGCCCCACGCGCGCCTTCTGGTAGGCCAGCGCACTCCACACGCTGGCGCGCCGCATCAAGACGCGATTCTTCAGGTAACCCGGCAGCAGCGCGGCATCGACGCGGTCGAGCACGTCGGTGCGCCATTGATCGACTGCGTGGCGCTCGATCGGCTTGAGTTCGCCCAGGCACTCGGGGCGTGTCAACGCGAGCGCTGCGCGGGCCTGCTGCTGCGGACTCGCGTCGAGCGCCAGCACGCGCCGGAATGCTTCGCCTTCGTAGCAGATCTGCATGCGGCCTTCCCGCTCCTGGTTGCGGAAAGCGATGCCGTAGTGCGTCGCCACTTCGAGATGCGCCGCGAGCTGGGCCTGTTGTGGCTGTGACAGCTGTGCGCCCCAGGAAGCACGATGTGCAAGACGGTCCGCCATCGTGCCGAGTGCATCGAACACCTCCACGCCTTCCGGGCCGCGCAGCGTTGCGGCCGGCGCGGCCTTCAGGTAGGCCGCAGCGAAGCCGATGCCCAGTGCCTCGCTGCCGGGCGTGTCGCGCACGAAGCGCACCACCCCCAGCAGCGCGGGCGCGTCGGTGCTCGCCATTACGGTGCGGCGCACCTGGCTCGCTCGAATGAAGCCGGCACGTTCACGCTGGTGGTCGTAGACCTGCAGGTAGTCCAGGCGCTCGCCGCGCACTTCGAGCAGTTCGCCTTGCCACAGTTGCGCCTGCTGCTGCGCGCCGTCGCGCGGCGCTGCGCGCAACACGGACAGGTCGGAAACCACAATGGCAGCTTCCTGCGATTGAGCGGTGCCGGGTGCGAACACCTGCGCGGCGGCGTGTGTACAGGCGGAAGCGGCGAGCAGCGCGCCGGCGATGAGTGCGGGGCGCATGGCTCAGTCCACCGCGTGCGTGGTGGTGGCAGCTTGTTGCTGCGGGGCATTGCGGGCACTGGCCTGCTGCATCCCGCCAAGCAACCCGGCCCCGATGAAGCCATCCTTGGGCGGCGCAGCGATGATCACCTGGATCTTGTCCGAGAGTTTGTCGGCCAGGGTCTTTTGCACCAGTAGCGGATGACGCGATACGACCGCGCCCTCGCGCTCCATCTGGTCGGCGTTCACCCTGCCCACGCGGTCCAGCCGCCAGGCTTCGGCCTCGGCGAGTTTCGTGCGTGCGTCGGCCTCGCCTTCCGCCTCGATGCGGCGCGCCTGCGCATTCGCCTCGGCGGCCTTTACCCGCGTCTGCTTGGCGGCTTCGGCTTCCAGCTTGCGCTGCTCGATCTGACGCTCCTTGAACGGCAGCACGTGTTTCATCGCTTCTTCCTGCGCTCGGGCGGCGATGACCTGCTCACGCGCCGCCGCTTCGGCCTGAACTTCGCGCCGGGCCTTGTCGGCGCTGGCTTCGAGTTGCGACTCGCGCACGCGCTTGTCCTTGAGCTCGAGCGTGTACTGCATCTTCTGCGACTCGAGCTCCTCGGCCAGCAGCCGGTCCATGCCGCGCTTGTAGTCGGCGGGCAGGTCCACCTTGCCTATCAGCACCGACTTGAGCACCACGCCGTCGGCTGCCAGGCGAGTACGCAACTCGCTTTCGATCGCCTGCTGGATCTCCAACCGCTTGACCGAGAAGATTTCGCGCACGGTGTAGCGCGCGAACACCTTGTAGATCACCCCTTGCACCGCGGGCTCGACCACTTCGGTGGCGATGTTGTCGGGCAGGCTGCGCGAGTTGGCGGCGATGCGCGCGGGGTCGAGCGCATAGCGCACCGAGAGGTCGACGCCAACCGAGAGGCCTTCCACCGATTGCAAGGGTGCCGGCCCGGCGGCGTTCTTCACCTGCTCGGGCCGGTAGACCTGGTCCCGCATCGAATAAACGCGCATGTCGAACATGCCCGGCATGACAAAGACGCGGCCTTCGCGCCATTGCGTCACGGTGCCCGTGAACTGGTTGGTGCGCACGCCGAGCTCGCCGCGTGCGACCTGCTGCACCGGCATGTGGGCACAAAGCAGCCAACCAGCGACGGCCGCGGATCCCGTGAAGATCAGCACGCGCTGGACCGATGCCACGCGATGGAAGGTCGCTTCTGCACTGAAGGGCGGTGCGGATTCGCCGGCCGGGCGCAGCCGGCGAGCGAGGTGGCGGCGGATGGCGCGGGCGATGACATTGAGGCGGTGGAACATGACTCTTCCTTTCGAAGAAGACGCAACGGAGGGAGCGGGACGGAACGGAACGGGGGGCAGGGCCAGGGGTCAGGAACCCGGGAATCGAACGCGGAGGTCGAGGGGACGTTGTTGCACGCCGGCGCGCTTCCCTCGCGGGTTCCTGGCCACTGGCCCCGGGTCGATCACTTGATCGCCCACAGTTGCGCGCTCGGCAGGTTGCCGCCGGGCTGCGCTTGCGTGGACAGCAGCAGGTAGGTGTCGTCGCCCACTTCCAGCATGAAGTCGGGCAGCCCATCGCCGTCGAAGTCGGCGATCGCGTGGATCACGCTGGCGGCGCCCGGCAGGCCGAGCATGTAGCTGTGCTCCTGGCCGCCGTAGGTGATGTCATAGCGCGTGCCATCGCGGTCACTCGCTACCATGAACGCGAAGCGGGTCTTGCCCAGCAGCAGCTGGTACTCGGTGCCGACCTTGGGCCGCAGGACGTCGCTGGCGAAGCGCACTCTGGCACGCTGGCCTTCGATCAGACGCGCACCCGGCACACGGACGTAGAGCGCGCCATCGGGGTCGCGCCCTTCGGCTTCGCTGGGCTTCGCGGCGCGCACTTCCACCTTGCGACCGGCCGGCGCGATGCGGTACCAGCCATCGACGGGCCAGTCCTCGCTGGGCACCCGCGCGACCTCGTTGCGCCAGGTCGGCGCCTCCAGCAGGTAGCCCTCCTCGTGCAGGCCGGCGGCCCAGGCTGATGCGGCCAGTACCGCGGCGGCGCCCAAGGCGGCGATATCGCGCAGGGCGCGCAGGCTGGTGGTGGTGTTCATGAGTGTCTTCTCCTTCATCGGTGGTGGCGATGAAGTCATTGTTCGGAGACGGCGCGGAGCAAACAATGAGCGTGCGGGGCGACTTCCTTCCTGCCTCGGAAGAAATCTTCACAGGCGCGATGGGGCTTGTTCTCCATAATCCGGCCATGACTCGAGTTGCCGTGATCGAGGACGACCTGCCCACCAGCAACCAGCTCGCCGGGTGGATCCGGTCGGCCCGCCCGGGCATCGAAGTGCGGCAGTGGTTCAACCGCGATGACGCGGAAGCGGCATTGGCACGAGAGAGCTACGACGTCGTGGTGCTCGACATCGAGTTGGGCCACGAGCGCCATGCCGGCGTGGCGCTGATCAACGCCATCAACAAGCAGCGCCAGGGCACGCCGGTGTTGGTGGTGTCCGCCATGCCCGCGGCGATCTATCGCAGCATCATGAAGGCGCTGGACGCTTGGGATTACCTGCAGAAGACCACTTTCGAGGAGGCCGACTTTATCGAGACCTTCCTGGAAATCCTGCGTGTGGGCCGCACTGCGAACGCGGCGGTCACACCCCCTGTCGCCGAAGAACTCTCGCTCGATCCGCTTTGGCAGCGGACGCCGATGTGGCGCGGCCAGCGCATCAACCTCCCACTCACCGCGCAACGCATCCTCGCGACGCTGTACGAGCGCGCGGGCGAAGTGGTGTCGTACGAGGAACTGTTCGACGTGGTCAAGAGCGGCCGCAACCGCGACAACGTGCGCAAGCACGTCAGCACCATCCGCGACGCCTTTCGCGAGGTCGACCCGGCCTTCGAGGGCGTGGAGAACGTGCCGATGCGGGGGTTTCGTTGGGCCGCGAAGCGATGAAACTCGCCTCATTCCGGCGCCGCATCCTCTTTCGCGGCGTGTTCTTGTTGCTGGCCATCGCGACCATCGCGTTCGCGGTGCTCCTGCTCAAGGAAGAAAAGGAGCGCAGCTGGCGCGACTACCGCGAGGGCTTTCGCAAGACGCAGGGCGAAGTGCTGGCGCTGTTGCGCCATCCCGCCGGTTTGCTGGCCCTGCTCAACCCTTCGGTGGAAGGGCCCGAGACACCGCTGCGCCCCTTGTTGCTGCCCTACGCTGCGCTGGACTTTGACGACTACAACAAGGCGCAGCAGGCGGTGGAGATGTCGGGCTGCTCGGTGCGTTACCCTGACGGCAGTTCGATCTGCGTGGCGATTGGCAACAACCCCTACGCAGGCGGCTTCGTCTATGTCGTGGGCAGTTTCAACGCGAGCGAGATGGTGCCGCGCGACAAGACGACGCTTGAACTCACCACCGCGCATCGCGCACGCGTCGCCCTCACCGTGCGCGGCGAGACGATCCGCTGGATCGCGCCCTTTGTGCTCACTTCCGACCGGGCGGACGGCTCGATCCGTGGCCGCCTAGCCGGCTACGCCGACACGACCGAGCCGATGTTGTCCGAAGATGCCAAGCCCGAGCGCGACTTCCGCGGATGGCTGTGGCAAGCCGGCGCGTGCGTGGACACGAACGAAACACATGCCACTTGTCCCAAGCGGGCGTTCTTCTCCTTGCGCCTGCCCGTCGACCAGTTCCGCGAAGCCCTGTTCTCACGCGAGCGTCCGGTGTGGCCGCCACCGGATCTCGAGCGCGTGCGCGTGCACATGCAGGTGTTGCCGCCCGGCACCGGCGCACCGGTCTTCGACAGCAACGCCCCCGGCGCCACGGCGCCTGACTCGTTGAAAGACTTGCGCGCCGCATTGCGTCCCGGCGAAACGCTGCAGGTGCGCAAGATGAGTGGCAAGCAGGCGCCGCTGGTGTTCAAGGGCGGCGAAGACGCCGGCGACCGCAGCTCGCCCCTCATCACGCGCCTGATCCGCCTGCTGCCACTGGAAGGCGGCGCGTTGCCGCCGCCCGTGCGCGATGTCATCGGCACGCCCGTGGGCAACTACGAAGTGATCCTACGCGGCGATGCGCGCGGCATCGAGCGCGGGCTGGCCGTCGTGGCGACGCGCATGTCGTGGTACGTGGGTGCGATGCTCGCGGCGATCGCGCTGGCCTGGCTGGTGATCGAGCTGGGCCTGATCCGCCGCATCACGCTCCTCACGCGCCGTGCCGCGACGGTGTCGCGCAATGTGCAGGACGACAAGCTTGATGAAAGCCTGGCGCGGCTGGACGTTGCGGACCTGCGCGGTTCCGACGAACTGGGCATCCTGGCCGCGAGCCTGGACGACTTGTTGCAGCGCGTGAAGGACGACGTGCGGCGCGAGCAACTGCGCGCGCAGCAGGAGCGCGGCATGTTGCAGGCCGTGGGGCACGAGATCCTCTCGCCGCTGCAGTCGCTGATGGCGCTGCATCCGGACGACGGTGATCCGGCGCACCGCTACGTGCAGCGCATGCAGCAGGCGGTGCGCGTGCTTTATGGACAGGCTTCGCCCAGCGAGGCCCTGCAGTCGGCGAACCTCGAACTCGGCGGCCTCGACCTCGACGATTTCCTGCAGCATGTGGCAGGCAACGCGCATTTCGCGGGCATCGCCGACGTTCGTTACGAAGGCGCGGGCCGGGCGGTGCTGGTTCGCGCCGACGAGTTCTCGCTGGAAGACGTGGTCACGCACATCCTGCGCAATGCGCAAAGGC
Source organism: Ramlibacter sp. (assembly GCA_046595775.1). GTDB lineage: Bacteria > Pseudomonadota > Gammaproteobacteria > Burkholderiales > Burkholderiaceae_C > Ramlibacter. The sequence goes on from JBKJOM010000170.1 coordinate 8,987, forward strand.
ATCGCACGCCCGGCACCCCGATCACGATCAGCCTGCGAACGAGCGATGGCCATGCCTCGATCGCCATCCACAACAAGGGGCCTGCGATCGACGCTGCCTTGCGTGATCGCATGTTCGACTACGGGGTATCAGGAGCAGCGCAGCGCGAGGCCGGCGAGCGCCGCGGCCAGGGGCTGTTCGTGGCGCGGACCTACCTGGCCAAGATGGGCGGCACCGTGGAGGCGTGCAATGACGATGACGGCGTCACGTTCAGCCTGATGATTCCCACGTCCTGAGCCGAGGCGCGCTGCGCCCTAAAGCAGCGCTTCTTCGCCCGTCGCACCGCCGAGCGTGAAGCGGAAGGTGGCGCCCTGGCCCAACTTCGACTCGCCCCACACAAGGCCGCCGTGGCGCTGCGCGATCTTGTGCACGATGGCCAGTCCCATACCGGTGCCGGCGAATTCGGTCGCGGGATGCAGGCGCTGGAAAGGCATGAACAGCTTGTCGCTGTACGCATCGTCGAAGCCGGCGCCGTTGTCTCGCACGAAGAACGCGGTGTCACCCCTATCGCTTGCCACCGCACCGAACTCGATGCGCGCATGTTCTTTGAACGCAGTGAACTTCCACGCGTTGTCCAGCAGGTTGCCCAGCATCACCGTCAGCAATCGCACGTCGCCCTGCACGCGCGGCGTCTCGGCGATCAGCACTTGAACTTTGCGCGACGGCTCGCGCTCGCCCACACGCCCCAGCCACGCCCGCGCCACGGCGGAGAGGTCCACGCTCGCCTGTTGCAAGGGCTCTTGCGAGAGGTTCGCCAGCGACAGCAGCGCGTCGGTCAGGTCCGACATGTTCTGCACGCCGGCGCGTACGCGGTTCAGGTAGTGGCGTCCGCGCTCATCCAGCTGCTCGCCCAGCAGCAGCTCGAGCTGGCGCGCGAATCCGTCAGTGCTCGCCAGCGGCCCACGCAAGTCGTGCGCCAGGGAGTACGCGAACGCGCGCAACTGGCGGTTGCTCTCCTCCAGCTGCGCGGTCCGGTGGCGGATGCGCCCTTCCAGCGCCTCGTTGGCATGGGCCAGCTGGCGTGCCTGCTCGCGGATGCGCTCCTGGTCGCGCACGTGCTGCGTCAGGTCCTCGACAATCGAGATCATGTAAGGCTCGGATCGCCCGTGCCGCGCCATCGTCACCGAAACACGCGCCGGGTAAATCTCGCCACTCTTGCGGATGAAGTGTCGCTGCGCGGTATAGGAAGTGATGAATCCCTCACGCAGAGCGCGCACTTCGTCCATTGCGCCGGCCGCCTGGTCCGCCAGCATGTCGGCCGTCAGGTCGATTGCGTTCATCGACAGCAACTCTTCTCGCGAATAGCCGTGCATGCGGCACAAGCTGCTGTTCACGAGCAGGATGCTGCCATCCATTGAAATGTGCGCAATGCCCAGCGCCGCCTGCTCGAACGTTGCGCGGAAGCGCTCCTCGCTCTCGCGCAGCCCCAATTCGGCGGCCTTGCGTTGCGTTACATCCTGCATCTGCAACAGGAAGCTGGCCGGCTGGCCGTGCTCGTCGTGGACCAGGCTGCAACTGATATGTGTCCAGACCACGCGCCCACTCTTGTGAAGGTAACGCTTGTCGCGCTGGTAGCTGGGGAACGCGCCAGAAAGCATCAGCGCACGCAGGCGGTCGTCTTCGGCCAGGTCGTCCGGATGCCCCACCTGCGCCGGCTGCATGCCCAGGAGCTCGTGCTGCGTGTACCCCAGCATCTCGCACATGGCATGGTTGACCCGAACACCCTTCGACTCGACATCGAGCAAAGCCATGCCGATCGGGGCGAACTCGAACGCCGCCGCGAACTGCACGTCGTGGGGCGGGGAATTCGGCGGCCGCGCGACGCGCGGTACTTGCGACAGGTGTCGGCTGGGGATCATTCCCCCATTGGGCCCAAAGTTCGCGCTTTGCGCCATCGGCAATTTGCCTAAGCAACGACCTTCTGAAACTGCGATGCACTGGCGCAAACGGCACGCCGGCTAGCTGCACCAGGCAGCCAGCCCGCGTCGGCGTTGTCGTCCGCGATCAGGACCAGGCGCGGCAGGCCGCCGGTTTTTATCACGCGGAACTCGCCGCCCTGGCCGGCGCCGCTTCGCGCGGCACCTCGAACATGCGAAACGCCGGCATCTCGGGGCGCGCACGCAGCAACAGTGGCTTGGCCACGTTGAACACCGGCACGCCATTGATGGTTCTCGCCTCCAGCGTGCCACGATGCGCGTGGCCATGGAACACGGCGTCGACCGGGTAGCGCAACAAGGGTTCCTCAAGGCGGCTGGAGCCGAGGAAGGGAAAGATCTCCACCGGCTCGCCCTGCACCGTGCCCGCAATCGGCGAGTAGTGCAGCAGCGCGATGCGGCGCGGCGTGCGCAGCTTGGCCAGCGCCGACTCCAGCTTCATCGCCTCGTTCAACGCCTCCTGAACAAACAGCTTGATCGCCGGCTCGCCCCACGCGCCGAGCGAGCCGCGGCCGAAGCCGCCCGCGAAACCCTTGGTGCCCGCAATGCCGACGCCTTCAACCTCACACGCCTCGCCATCGAGCACGCGCACGCCGGCGCGCTTGAGTGTCTCGGCGACGATCCCGGGCGTGCCCGATTCATAGTCGTGGTTGCCCAGCACCGCGATGACCGGCACGCTCACCAGGCCGAGCTCATCAGCGAGCACCTGAGCCTCTTGCGCGGTGCCGTAGTCAGTGAGGTCGCCGCACAGCAGCAATGCATCGGCGGCATCGGAAGCTTGCGCGAACAGCGCGCGCAGAGTGCCCACTGAATCCTTGGTCACATGCAGGTCGCCTACTGCGGCAAAGCGCACCACGTCTTTGGAACGAGGGGCATGGACTTTGGTGGGATTCGTAGGGGGCATGGGCAGGCGCAAGTACAGACCTTGCCATCGTGCGTCGCCGCGCGCGCGTAGGCCATCGTCCAACTGCCGTGGCAGCGTGTAGGCGGAGGCTGACGCACGATGAGGGTCATCCGCCGCCGCAACACGCACGGCGTGGGTTTAGGCTTGTCCAAGCCTTCAACACGCACCGACCCATGTCCGCCTACGCCCGCCTTGCCCCGTCACTGGAAGAAGAAGTGCTGCCGGAGACAGCGGCGTTTTACCGGCGGGCGCTTCGCGTGCTCACCGATGCCAAGGTGCCGTTCCTGGTCGGCGGCGCCTTCGCGCACGCCTGCTTCACCGGCATCCGGCGATCCACCAAGGACCTGGACCTGTTCATCCGCCGCTCGCACTACGATCAGGTGGCTGCACTGATGCACGCACAGGACTGGCGTTGCGAGATGACCTACCCGCACTGGCTGGCCAAGGTGTATGCCGGCGATGACTTCATCGACCTCATCTTCAACTCGGGCAACGGCGTGACACCGGTGGACGACCAGTGGTTCCAGAACAATGCGCGCGCCGAGGTGCTCGGCGTTCCGGTGTGCATTGCCAACCTGGAAGACGGCTTGCTGTCCAAGGCGTTCATCATGGAGCGCGAGCGCTATGACGGCGCCGACATCGCGCACCTGTTGCAGGTGAACGCCGAGCGCGTCGACTGGGAGGAGCTGCTGAAGCGGTTTGGTGCCAACTGGCGAGTACTGCTGGCGCACCTCACCTTGTTCGGCTTCATTTACCCGGGCGAGCATGACCGCATTCCGGCGTGGGTGATGGGCAGCCTGCTGGCGCGGCTGGCGAAAGAGACCATGCAGCCGCCCATCTTCGACCCGCACGTCTGCGCCGGCACGCTGCTCTCACGCGAGCAGTACCTGCACGACGTGGAGCGACTGGGCTACGTGGACGGCCGCCTTACGCCTGCGAGCACCATGACCCCGGACGACATCGCGCGGTGGACGGATTCGATTCCTGCGCGGCAACAGGGTCCGGCCAACGAACCGAACCTATTGGAGCAGCCCGATGAACGAAACCCCGCGCAACCCTTCTGACGACGACTGGCAACCGCCCGGCGCGGATGAAGGCAAGGAGTCGCCGCCGCCCATGCCTGACGAGGACGGGCCGCACGATGTGCCCGACGAGCAGGTGATCGAGAAGACACTGCCTAGCGGGCCAGCGTCGAAGCCCCGAACAGACTGGCGATGAACTCCACGGCGAGTTCGGCCGTGCGGTTGCGCACGTCGAGCGCCGGGTTGATCTCGACCACGTCGAGCGAGCCCATGCGGCCGGTGTCTGCGATCATCTCCATGCACAACTGCATCTCGCGGTAGGTCGGCCCGCCGCGAACGCCGGTTCCCACGCCCGGCGCATCGGTCGGGTCGAGGCAGTCGAGGTCGAAGCTCACGTGCAGGTGCGTGTCGTCGTCGATGTCGTGCAGCACCTCGATCATGGTGTTGCGCATGCCGTGCTCGTCGATGTGGCGCATGTCGAACACCTGCAGGCCCAGTTGCTTGATCGCCTGCTTTTCGGCCGCGTCGACACTGCGGATGCCGATGAAGTCGATGTCCTGCGGGCCCAGCGCGGCGGGTTGCCCGCTCCAGCCAACGAGGCGCTCGGGCCCATCGCCCAGCAGGCACGACACCGGCATGCCGTGCACGTTGCCCGAGGGGCTGATGTTGGGGTTGTTCACATCGGTGTGCGCATCCATCCAGACCACGCGAAGCTTCTTCTTCGCATAGCGGCAGTGGCGCGCGACGGCGCTGATTGAACCGATCGCCAGGCAATGGTCGCCGCCCATCAACAGCGGCACTTGCCCCGCCGCGAGCACCGCGGCAACCCGGTCGAACACCGATTTGTTCCACGCCACGACCTCCTCGAGATGGCGCACCCCGCCCTGCGGCGGCAGCCACGGCGTTGGCGGCCCGGCGAGGTTGCCATGGTCGATGACGTTGAGGTGGTGCGCGCGCAGCGCCTCGTACAAACCGGCGACGCGCAAGGCGTCGGGCCCCATGCCCGCTCCCCGCACGCTGGCGCCGACGTCGGTGGGTGCGCCGATCAGGCTGACTGTCTTCATGGACGCGGATTGTCTCAGCTTGCGGCGCACCCACCGACGTCGGCGCCAGCGTGCGGGGAGCGGGCATGGGGCCCGACGCCTTGCGCGTCGCCGG
>JBKJOM010000307.1:0-4260 GCA_046595775.1 Ramlibacter sp.
CGAGAAGGAAAGGTCACTGGGCCGGGCGGCCGATGTGCCATGGATCGCGTCTCATTCACGCGTGAGAACCGCAAAGCCGCGCGCAGTGTGACGATCGTCAATGGCACAGCGCCCCGCACCCCAGACTGACACAGCCCAGATGCCAAAAGGCAGGACTATAGGGAGAACCCGTCCCCCGCATCAAGCCGGAGTTAGAGCTGTGAAGGTAATGCTCCGCGGACTAGAGGGAAACACCGCGCGTGTGCTCAGTCTGCTCCGCTATCAAACCTGGGTGAGCATGCTTTGGCCGATAGCGCGATGGGAGTGGTGAGTCCCTTCCCCGGTGCTACTTCCCCCAACTATCCTTCATCCCCGCCACCCTGTTAAACACAGGCTTACCCTCTCCCCCATTCGCAGGAAGCGAAAAGTGGTCCTTTCGGTCGGCGACAAAGTACCCATGCCTCTCGAACTGAAACCGCTCATCGCCCTTCGCTGACCCCATCGCCGGCTGCACATACGCCGTCACCACCTTCAGCGATTCCGGATTCAGTTCTTCCAGAAAGTCTTTCTCGCTGGTGTCCGGCTGCGGCACCGAGAACAGGCGGTCATACAACCGCACTTCCGCGGCCACGCCGTCGACCGCTGCAACCCAGGTGATGTTGCCCTTCACCTTGACCGCGTTCGCGCCGGGCGTGCCGCTCTTGGTGTCGGGCACCAGCGTGGCTTGCACTTCGGTGATGCGGCCTTGCGCGTCGCGCGTCGCGCCGGTGCACTCGATCACGTGGCCGTACTTCAGGCGTACCTTGTTGCCGGGGAACAGGCGGTTGTAGCCCTTGGGCGGCACGTCTTCGTAGTCGGTGCGCTCGATCCAGATCTGTTTTCCAAACTTGAACTCGCGCCGGCCCAGGTCGGGCAGGTGCGGGTGCACGGGCGCAGAACACGTATCGACGAAGTCGTCGCTGCCCATCACCTGCGCGTAGTTTGTCAGCACCAGTTTCACCGGGTCCAGCACCGCCATCGCGCGCGGCACCTTCGGGTCCAGGTCATCGCGCAGCGCTTGTTCCAGCGTGCTGTAGTCGATCCACTGCGGGGCCTTGCTCACGCCGATGCGTTCGGCAAACAACTGGATGCTCTCGGGCGTGTAGCCGCGCCGGCGCAGGCCCACGATGGTGGGCATGCGCGGGTCGTCCCAGCCGGTCACATGGCCTTCGTCGACCAGTTGCTTCAGCTTGCGCTTGCTGGTCATCAGGTAGGTGACGTTCAGCCGCGCAAACTCGTATTGGCGCGGGTGCGGCTTGTTGACCAGGCCGCCTTCGGCCAGGCGGTCCAGCAGCCAGTCGTAAAACGGGCGCTGGTCTTCGAACTCCAGCGTGCACAGACTGTGGGTGATGTTCTCCAGCGCGTCCTCGATCGGGTGCGCGTAGGTGTACATCGGGTAGATGGGCCACTTGCTGCCGGTGTTGTGGTGCTCGGCGTGCTTGATGCGGTACAGGGCCGGGTCGCGCAGGTTGATGTTGGGGCTGGCCATGTCGATCTTGGCACGCAGCACTGCGGCGCCATCGCTCAGCTTGCCGTCACGCATCTCGCGAAAGCGCGTCAGGTTCTGCTCGATGCTGCGGTTGCGAAAGGCACTGTCCACGCCGGGGCGGCCGAAGTCGCCTCGGTTGGCGCGCATCTCGTCGGGCGTCTGCTCATCGACATAGGCCAGGCCCGCTTCTATCAGGTACTCGGCGGCGCGGTACATGAAGTCGAAGTAATCGCTCGCGTGATACAGGTGGTTGGTGCCGTTGGCCTCCCAACCGTAGCCCAGCCAGTGCACTGCGTCCAGGATGCCGTCGACGAACTCCTGCTCTTCCTTCTCGGGGTTGGTGTCGTCGAAGCGCATGTGGCACACACCGTTGTAATCTCGCGCCAGACCGAAGTTCAGGCAGATGCTCTTGGCGTGGCCGATGTGTAAGTAACCGTTTGGCTCGGGCGGAAAGCGCGTGCGGATGCGCGCAGGGTCGTGCACGCCGCCTTCGTGCGTTGCAGCGTCTGCCGGCTGCCCTGCCCATTGGCGTTGAGCGTAGGTGCCCTGTTCAAGGTCGCGTTCAATGACCTGGCGCAGGAAATTGCTGGGCTTGACGGTTTCTTTGTTGGCGGGGAGATTCATACCCGAACCATTTTAGGGTGCAGTGCACAAACCCCTCCGGACAAGTGCTGGCCATCACATACAACCCGCGATTTCGGGCAGATAGTTACCTCCACTAACGGGTTTGACCGTACGTGGGGTATTCGGCAAGGGGTGCACTGCGTTTAATGGTGGTACGGGATGAAGTTGGTCCCCATCAAACCCAGCAGGAGAGCAGTATGAAATCGAACCGTTCGCTTATCGCCAGGGTCGGGGCCGTCGCCCTGGTGCTGGCCGCAGCAGGCACCGCATCGGTGGTCCAGGCGCGCAGCAATGTCTATTTTTCCGTGAGTGGCGCCGTCGCCCCGGGCGTGGTGGTGTCCGCGTCCAATGCGCCGTACTACTACGGCTCGCAGCCGGTGTACTACCAGCCTGCACCCGTCTATTACGAACCGGCACCCGTGTATTACGCCCCGGCTTCCTACTATGTGCAGTCTGCGCCGGTGTACTACAGTCGCCCGTATTACTACGGTCGCGCCTACTACCGCAGCGGCCACAGGCACCGCTACTATCGCTGATCAAGAATTGGCGGGCTGATGGCCCGTCTCCCGGAGGTTCTCCAAGCTCGCCCCCAGCACATGAGTGCCGGGGGCTTTTTTTGCGCGCTTCGTTGCGCGCTTCGTTCGCGCAACAGCCCCCAAGGGGGCCGTATTCGGAGTCGCCACCGCGAGCGGATGGCTCCCGTTGCGCTGGATGCCGTCGAGTTTCGTCCGCCCAAAAAAGAGGCCCCAGTCACTGGGACTGGGGCCAACATGCCAGTCGCGGGACGGAGGGCCGGACCAGCTCACCCCGGAGGAGGAGGGGACTCAGAGGAGTCGGGGTGATTGACTTGTAGTTTCGTCTCATCCGCGAGGCTTTGCCTGTAGGACAAGGACCACTTAGCCTGACGGAAAAATTTGATTCGTCCGGCTCGGAGCGGCGATCAGCCGGCGCGATAAAAGATGTAATCGGCCTGGTACTTCACGACTTGCTTCGTGCCGACAGAACCTGCGCCGCAAGGCAACGCCGGGGCCACGCCGCCCATCGTCGCCACACGCTGGATGTAGCTCACGCCCGTCATCGCGCCATTGCCCATCGCGGGGTTCGCCTTGACCAGTTGGTAAGGGATGCTGCCAGCCATCGCGGGCGCGACCGCAACCTGGGTGGCAGTGACCTTGGAGCCGTCCATGTTCTCCCACGTGGCGGGCGGGCCGTAGTACTTGCCGATCACCTTGCCGCTGCGGTCCATCAGCTTCGCGTCGGGCCCGACAAAGACCCATTCGAACTCGCCAGCCATGTTGGCCTTGGCGCGGCACTCATAGGTGATGTCGCCGGCGCCAACCGTTTCCATCGCCACCTTGTTGCCGGCAGGCACTTGCACGGCCGCGGGCAACGAAGCCTGGTTGAACATGGGTTGCATCATCGGCTGGCTGGCGCAGCCGGCCAGGGCCGCCACTGCAGCGGCGGCGAGGACGAGAGTCTTCATGGGGGTTTCCTTGGCGTATATGTTGGATGCGCGGACGCGCAAGGGTCATACGCAAGGAAAAACGCGCCGGATTCAACCTACCGCCGGGATGGCAGGGTTACATCGCCTTGAACAAATGTGCATACAGCCGGCTCACCGGCAGGCGTTCGGCCCGGCCCCGCAGCTGCAGGTGCAGCTTGCCCGCCTCATCGCGCGTCACCGTCTCGATCGCGTCGCTGCGCACCACGGTCCCGCGATGCACCTGCCAGAAGCGAGCGGTGTCCAGTTGCGGCAGCAGCTCCTTCAGCGGCGTGCGGATCAGGTACTCGTGCCCTTCGACCAGCACGCGCACGTACTTGTCGGCCGCTTCGAAGTACAGCACCTCGTCGACCGGCACCATGCGGATGTTGCTGCCCACGCTCACCTGGATCAACGCCAGCGCAGGTTGAGGCGCCGCCGGTGCGGCCACGGAGCCAAGCAACGCTCGCAACTGGCCGAGCGTGGCTTCCATGTCACCCGAACCGAGCTTTCGCTGCGCGATCACTTCCTTCACCTTCACCATCGTCTTCTGAAGCCGCGCTGTCTGCACGGGCTTGAGCACATAGTCGACGGCTTGCGTCTCGAAGGCCTGCACCGCGTACTGGTCGTAGGCGGTGATGAAGACGAG
>JBKJOM010000213.1:0-9525 GCA_046595775.1 Ramlibacter sp.
GGTGCAGGTGCAGGTGCAGGTGCAGGTGCAGGTGCAGGTGCAGGTGCAGGTGCAGGTGCAGGTGCAGGCGCCAGTGGCGCTGCGCTCAATTCCACAGGGGGTGAAACGCCCCCGCCGCCACCACACGCAGACAGGAACAGCGCCGCGAACCCCAGCGTCGCCGTCCTGCGCTGCATCTCCGTCAGCCCTGGCGCTGGCCGGTGTGTTGCAGGCGCGCCGTATTGCCTTCCACGTAGACGTGCGATCCCTTGGCCAGTGCGGTGCGCTGTTCCACCTTGCGCATGGTGCCGTCCTGCATGCGGATGTTCATCACGTAACTGGTGTACTTCTTCTTTTCGATGGAGTGGCCGATATACGCGCCCCCTGCGGTGCCGAGCACCGTGGCCGCAGCTCTGCCGTTGCCGTGGCCCACCTGGTTGCCCACCACCCCGCCGACCAGGCCGCCCACCGCCATGCCCGGCGTGACGGGTGTCCCGGCGATGCCTTTGGGCTGGGTGGTGCGCGTGACGGGTGCGACCGACACGACCGTGCCGCAGTTGTGGCAGCTCGCGTCCTGTTGCGCGAAAGCCGGCGCCTGAAAGGCAGAGGCGGCGAGGGCGATAGCGGCGAAATGAAATAGCTTGTTCATGGCATTGATCTCCTTAAGAGAGACTAAGCCGCTGAGTTGCGTGGAAGAGTAGGACGGGGCCGCTTCGCAGGGTCGGCATCTTAGTGGCAGAACTACAAAAGGCGCTTGAGGTACTTGCCCGTGTGGCTCGCCTCGTTCGCCGCGATCTGCTCGGGCGTTCCCGTCCCCACCACCATGCCGCCGCCGGCCCCTCCTTCGGGCCCCATGTCGATGATCCAGTCGGCGGTCTTGATCACGTCCAGGTTGTGCTCGATCACGACGATCGTGTTGCCCGCGTCGCGCAATTGATGCAGCACCTTGAGCAGCAGGTCGATGTCGGCGAAATGCAGGCCGGTGGTCGGTTCGTCCAGGATGTACAGGGTGCGCCCGGTGTCGCGCTTGGACAGTTCCAGCGCCAGCTTGACGCGCTGCGCCTCGCCGCCCGATAGCGTGGTGGCCGACTGGCCGAGCTTGATGTAGGAGAGCCCCACGTCGAGCAGCGTGTGCAACTTGCGCGCGATCGTCGGCACGGGCTTGAGGAAGGCGTAGGCGTCCTCCACCGTCATGTCCAGGATCTGCGCGATGTTGCGGCCCTTCCATTGCACCTCGAGCGTCTCTCGGTTGTAGCGCGCGCCCTTGCAGACATCGCAGGCAACATACACGTCGGGCAGGAAGTGCATCTCCACCTTCACCACGCCGTCGCCCTGGCAGGCTTCGCAGCGGCCGCCTGCCACGTTGAACGAGAAGCGGCCCGGGCCGTAGCCGCGCTCCTTGGCCACCGTGGTGTCGGCCATCAGCTCGCGGATCGGCGTGAACAGGCCGGTGTAGGTCGCAGGGTTGCTGCGCGGGGTGCGGCCGATGGGCGACTGGTCGACGTTGATCACCTTGTCGAAGTAGTCGATGCCGTCCAGCTCTTCATGCGCCGCCGGTTCGTCGTGCGCTCGGTACAAGGTCTTCGCGACCGCGGCGTAAAGCGTGTCGTTTACCAGTGTTGACTTGCCGGAGCCGGACACGCCCGTCACGCAGGTAAACAGGCCCACCGGGAACGACACGTTGATCTTCTTCAGGTTGTTGCCGCTCGCGCCGACGATGCGCAGCTCCTGCACCGAGTTGGCCAGTGCGGGCGCCGGTGCCGGCAGCCACGGCGTGCGCCGCTTCGGCACGGGAATCGACTTGCGGTGCGAGAGGTACTGGCCCGTGAGCGATGCTTCCGTGGCCGCGACCTCATCGAAGCTGCCTTGCGCCATCACCCGGCCGCCATGGATGCCCGCGCCCGGGCCCATGTCGATCACGTGGTCGGCAGCGCGGATCATGTCCTCGTCGTGCTCCACCACGATCACACTGTTGCCGATGTCGCGCAAGTGGCGCAGGGTGGCAACCAGGCGATCGTTGTCGCGCTGGTGCAGGCCGATGCTCGGCTCGTCGAGCACGTACATCACCCCGGTCAGGCCCGAGCCGATTTGCGACGCAAGGCGGATGCGCTGCGCCTCGCCGCCGGACAGTGTCTCGGCGCTGCGATCGAGGCTCAGGTAATTGAGGCCCACGTCGTTCAAAAACTTCAGGCGCAGGCCGATCTCGCGGACCACCTTCTCGGCAATCTCCGCCTTGGCGCCGTGCAGCTTCAAGTGCTCGAAGTAGGCGTGAGCCTCGCGCAGCGTGGCGTGGCTGATCTCGTAGATCGGTCGTGCGTCGGCGCCTTCGCCGATCTTCACATGGCGTGCCTCGCTGCGCAGGCGCGTGCCATTGCAGTCGGGGCAGGGCTGGACGCCGCGATAGCGCGAAAGCTCTTCCCGAACCGCCACCGAGTCGGTCTCGCGGTAGCGCCGCGTCATGTTGGGGATCACGCCTTCAAACGCATGCTTCCGGTTGAGCTTTTTGCCCGCGAAGTTTCCCGAGTCCATCACGTAGCTGAACTTGATCTCTTCCTCACCCGAGCCGTGCAGGATCGCGTTTTGCACCGGCAGGTCGAGCTCCTCGAACGGGGCTTCCACGTTGAACTTGTAGTGCCTGGCCAGCGACTCAAGCAGCGCGAAGTAGTAACCGTTGCGCCGGTCCCAGCCCTTGATCGCACCACTGGCGAGCGACAGGGACGGAAACGCCACCACGCGCAGCGGGTCGAAGAACTCCATGTGGCCCAGACCATCGCAGGTGGGGCAGGCGCCCACCGGCGAGTTGAAGGAGAACAGGCGCGGCTCCAGCTCCTCGATTGAGTAGTTGCAGATCGGGCAGGCGAACTTGGCGTTGAACCAGTGTTCCGCGCCGGAGTCCATTTGCACCGCAATCGCGCGGCCGTCGGCCAGGCGCAACGCGGCCTCGAAGCTCTCGGCCAGGCGCTGCTTCACATCCTCGCGCACTTTCAGCCGGTCGATCACGACGTCGATGTCGTGCTTCTCGGCCTTCTTGAGTTTGGGCAGCTCGTCGAATTCATACGACTGGCCATCGACGCGAAAGCGGATGTAGCCATGGGCCTGCATCTCGGCGAACAGCTCGACGAACTCGCCCTTGCGGTCGCGCGCGACCGGCGCGACGATCATCAGCCGAGTCTCTTCCGGCAGCGCCAGTACGAAGTCGACCATCTGCGAGACGGTCTGCGATTGCAGCGGGATGTCGTGCGTGGGGCAATACGGCGTGCCGGCGCGCGCGAACAGCAGGCGCAGGTAGTCGTGGATCTCGGTCACCGTGCCCACAGTGGAGCGCGGGTTGTGAGAAGTGGCCTTCTGCTCGATCGAGATCGCGGGCGACAGGCCCTCGATCACGTCGACGTCGGGCTTGTCCATCAGTTGCAGGAACTGGCGCGCGTAGGCAGAGAGCGATTCGACGTAACGGCGCTGGCCTTCGGCATACAGCGTATCGAACGCAAGCGACGACTTGCCCGAGCCCGACAGCCCGGTGATCACGACCAGCTGGTTGCGCGGAATGTCGAGGTCGACGTTCTTCAAGTTGTGCGTGCGCGCCCCGCGGATGCTGATCCGCTGGGCAGCAGCAATGCTGGCGAGGTACTTGCCGTCGGTGGAAGAGTTCAAGTCGAGGTACGCGCGGGAAACCGGCCATTTTGTCACGCCGGGGCTCTTTTGGCATCCAGTGGGCCTCAGGGGAATCTTCGCGTCCTCTGCGTCCGGCTGTCCGCCTTAAGTGCCAGCCTTCGCCAAAATCACCACCGACACCCCACGCGCCGGCGCCACCCCATCGGCGTTTTGGTACGAATGCGGCAGGTTGCCCGGGAATGCCAGCACTTCGCCGGTGCCGACCTCGTAGGCATCGCCCGCCACCGTGATGCGCACCTTGCCGTCAACGCAGGTGAAGAATTCGCGGGTGCCCGGCAAGTGCGGTGTGCCGCCCATGATCGCGCCGGGTGCGAAATCCATCACTTCCATTTGCGAATCGGGCACCGGCTCGGGCACCAGCGGGCGAATGGTGACACCGCGGCCCTTGGTGCGCAGAACGACCTCATCAGCCGACCACTTGCGCACCATTGCGCGCGGCGAGGCCAGCAGCTCGTCGATGGGTACGCCCAGCGCCTGCGCCACCTTCACCAGGATCGCGAGCGACGGGTTGCCCTCGCCCGACTCGAGGTTGGCGATGGTGGAGCGCGGAACGGCCGCGTCCCGCGCCAGGGCGTCCTGCGTCAGGCCGCGGGTGCGGCGCAGGTTGACCAGGTTGCGCGCCAGGTGCAAGGCCGCGCCGGCTTCATCGGGGTTGCTCATTCGCGGCATTGTGACCGGCGTGGTGAGCATCTGCCAATCTGCTGGACAAGTCCCTCGGCGTTTCGCGGTGGCGCTCCTATCGTTGACCCACACGAAAGGAAAACACCATGAACAACAACATCGAATCGCTGAGAGGCCTGCAGGACTTGCGAGTGGCCGTCACCGGCGGCACCTCGGGCCTGGGCCTGGCACTGGTCGAACAACTGCGCGCTGCCGGTGCGCAGGTGGCCTTCATCGCCCGTGACGCGCACCGCGTCAGCGCCGTGGCGCTGCGCCAGCCCGGCACGCACGGCATCGCGGGCGACATCGCGAAGAAGGAGACCACGCACACGCTGGCGATCGAGATCACGGCCGCGCTGGGGGGCCTTGACATCCTGATCAACAACGCATCGGTGCTGGGCCCGGTACCGCTGGCACCGCTGGCGGATACCGCGTGCGAAGACTTCGAGGCAGCGCTGGCCGCCAACCTGCTTGGCCCGTTCCGCCTCACCAAGGCGCTGCTCGGCGCGCTGGCTTCGTCGGCGCGCGAGGGCCGGCCCGCCATCGTCGTCAACATCAGTAGCGACGCCGGCGTCAATGCCTATGCGAACTGGGGCGCGTATGGCGCCAGCAAGGCGGCCGTCGCGCACATGAGCCGGATCTGGGACGAAGAGTTGCGCGAGCACGGCGTGCGCGTGATCGAACACGAGCCCGGCGACATGGACACGCCGATGCACGAGCTGGCTTTGCCCGGCACCGACCCGGGCACCCTGAAGCGCCCGTCGCAATCGGCGCGCGAACTGCTGGACCGCATCGCCCAGATCGCAATCGCACAGCGCGAACAGGTGCCCGCATGAAGGCGGCACAGACTCCGGCGCAGCGCCCGCGCGAAGCGAGGTTGCTGGTGGTGGATGCGCAAGGCGGCATCCGCCACGCCGCCCGGTCGCGTCTTGCCGACTTCGCAAAGCCCGGCGATGTGATCGTCGCGAACGACGCGGCGACCTTGCCCGCCAGCCTGCGCGGCGTGCACGAGCGAACCGGCTGCGAGATTGAAGTGCGCCTGGCCGGCCGCCGCTCGCTCGCGGTCAACGACGTTCGCGAGTTCACCGCCGTGCTGTTCGGCGAAGGCGACCATCGCACGCCCACGGAGCACCGCCCGCTGCCGCCCGAAGTGCGCCCTGGCGATGCGTTGCTGATCGGGCCGCTGCGCGCGTCGGTGCTGCGCCTCGAGGGCCATCCGCGCCTGGTCGCGCTGCGTTTCGAAGGCCCGGTCGATGCGATCTGGGCCGGCATCGCGCGGCACGGCAAACCAGTTCAGTACGCGCACATGCACCAGCCGCTGGCCTTGTGGGATGTGTGGACCAGCGTGGCCGCGCTGCCAGTGGCTTTCGAGCCGCCGTCGGCGGGTTTCGTGCTCGACTGGGCCTTGCTCTCGGCATTGAAGGCGCGCGGCGTGGGCTTCGCGACGCTGACGCATGCAGCGGGCCTGTCATCGACGGGCGACGATGCGCTGGATGCACGCCTGCCGCTCGATGAGCCGTACCACATCCCCGCCGCGACGGTGGCCGCAATCGTGAAGGCGCAGGTGCACGGCGGGCGCGTCATTGCACTGGGAACGACCGTGACTCGCGCGCTCGAGCATGCGGCGTCGCGCGGCGAGTTGGGTGCGGGCGATGGACTGGCCACGCAGCGGATCGGGGCGGGAAGCAAATTGCGTGTGGTCGACGCGATCATCAGCGGCACGCATGAACCTGGGACGAGCCACTATGACCTGTTGCGAGCGTTTGCCGATGACGACGTGTTGCGCCGCGCCAGCGCCGAGCTGGAAAGGGCGGGCTATCTCACCCATGAGTTCGGGGACTCGGTGTGGCTCGAAAAAACACAGTGGTTGGCGGCTCAAGTCCGGCACGACACGGTTCTTTCATTGCGGGCGTGAGCCGCAACCCGGCATTTTTGGGCCGGTATCACAACCCGGTTCGACTTGACCCTCATCAATCGTCCGGCACGGCGGTCCCCTCACCATCGGGGAGAATCACGGGTTCTGCGTTCCGCCTCTTCCTGAAGCGGCGTGGAGTCTGTTTTCCCCCAGTCCCGTGTCCCGACCCCTTTCCCCCACCGCCAGTTCCAGCACCAGCATGACGCCCAGCGAGCGCCGCGCCAGCGGATCGCTCGCAACGATCTTTGCCGCGCGCATGCTCGGCCTGTTCCTGGTGCTGCCAGTCTTCGCGCTGGAAGCGGCGCGCTATCCCGGCGGCGATGACCCGGCGCTGGTCGGCCTGGCCATGGGTATCTACGGACTGACGCAGGGCCTCCTGCAAATCCCTTTCGGCCTGGCCTCCGACCGCTTCGGCCGCAAGCGCGTGATCATCATCGGCCTGCTGATCTTTGCAGCAGGCAGTTTCGTCTCGGCAGCGGCCCCGACGCTTTCGTGGCTGATCGCCGGCCGCTCCCTGCAAGGCGCGGGGGCCGTCTCCGCCGCCGTCACCGCGCTGCTCGCGGACCAGACCCGCGACGAAGTGCGAACCAAGGCGATGGCGCTGGTGGGCGCCAGCATCGGCCTGATGTTCGCGCTGTCGCTGGTGGCGGCGCCCCTCATCGCATCGGCCATCGGGCTGGGCGGCCTCTTCGCCATCACCGGGCTGCTGGCGCTCTCATGCATCGCCGTCGTGATGTGGTGGACGCCGTCGGAGCCCCTGCAACACAAGAACGTGCAGCGCGGCAAGCTCAGCGAAGTGCTGGCGCACCCCGGCCTGCTGCGCCTGGACGCAGGCGTGTTCATCCTGCACGCGGTGCAACTGGCGATGTGGGTGGCCATCCCCGCGCTGCTGGTGGAGGCCGGGCTGCCCAAGGCTGAGCATTGGCATGTTTATTTGCCGGCCGTATTGGCATCGTTCCTGGTGATGGGCTTCACCTTGTTCCCGCTGGAGCGGCGCGGCTATCTGCGCGCAGTGTTCCTGGGCGCGGTGGGTGTCGTCGCCCTCGTGCAGGCGGGCCTGTGGCTGGTCGCACCCCAGCCGGGCGTGGTTTCACTGGCGCTGCTGCTGTTCGTGTTCTTCTGCGGTTTCAATATCCTGGAAGCCAGCCAGCCGAGCATGGCCTCGCGTATCGCGCCGCCGCAGGCCCGCGGTGCGGCGCTGGGCGTGTACAACACTTTGCAGTCCCTGGGGTTCTTCGCGGGGGGTGCGGTCGGCGGATGGCTGGCCAAGAACGTTGGTCACCAGGGTGTGTTTGCCGCCTGCGCAGTGCTGATGGCGCTGTGGCTGGTGGTGGCGTGGCCCATGCGGGCGCCTGCGGCGCGTCGGACGGCCGAGGAAGTGCTGGCCGACGACGCCAACGCGCAGGCGACATAATCACAGAATCGAAGGAGGAGCCTCCACCATGGCATCGGTCAACAAGGTCATCATCGTCGGCAACCTGGGGCGCGACCCCGAGGTGCGCACTTTCCCCAGCGGCGACCGCGTCGCCAACGTCACCATCGCCACCACCGACAAGTGGAAGGACAAGACATCCGGCGAAATGAAGGAACACACCGAGTGGCACCGGGTCGTCTTCAACGGCCGCCTGGCCGAAATCGCGGGTGAGTACCTGCGCAAGGGCAGCCAGGTGTATGTGGAGGGCAGCATCCGCACCCGCAAGTACCAGGACAAGGAAGGCCAGGAGCGGCAGATCAGTGAAGTCCGCGCCGACATGATGCAGATGCTCGGCAGCCGCCAGGGCATGGGCGGGCCGTCCAGCGGCGGCATGGATGAAGACGACGGCGCCAGCCGCCGCGCTGCGCCGCCTTCGCGCCAGGTCCCCGCGTCCAAGCCCGCGTCGAAGCCGTCAACCGGCTTCGACGACATGGACGACGACATTCCGTTCTGAAGGCAAGCGCAGCGTGATCCGATCGATGATCACCGCGCTGTGCCTCGTGGCAGGCGAGGCGATGGCTGAACCCGCGATCGTCGCCGTTGAAGTCGCGGTTCCTCTCGCGACTGCAGAACAGGTCGAGGAAGCCATTACCGTCCCCATCGAAAAGGCGATAAGGACGCTGCCGCGTGTCCTGGGTTCCTTCTCCAGTTCCACGGACCAGCGCAGCGTGGTCGAGGTTGCGTTCCCGCAGGAGCCGACGGCACGCGACGTGCAGGATGTCGAGCGGGTCGTTGCCCGCGCGCGGGGCGGGTTTAGGCGGTATACGGGCGCATCCAAGGTAACAGTGAGGGCGCGTAGCGAGGGCTGGGAAACGAAGCCGCCGATGCAAAACTCGTCTTTCCCTGCGCGGCGCTCATGACCACCCTCGCACCCCTCACCGTCGAGAAGTTCACCGCGTTCTTCGAGCAGGCCGTGAGCGGCTACGCCGCGGACAACGTCGCCGCGGGTCGCTGGCTGGAACAGGACGCGCTGGAAATGGCGCGCAAGGAGAGCGAGCAACTGATGCCGCAAGGGGTGGAGACGCCCGGCCACTTCTTCTTCGCCATCCGGCCCGAAGGCCAGGAGCAGTTGGTCGGCTACCTGTGGCTCGCGTCGATGCAGCGAGGCAGCGTCAAGGTGGCGTATGTCTACCAGGTGATCGTCCTGCCGGCGCACCGGCGGCGCGGCTACGCGCGCCAAGCCTTGCTCGATGCGGAAGTGGTAGCGCGCGAACTGGGTCACGCGTCAATGGTCTTGAATGTCTTCGCGTCGAACCCCGGTGCGCGCAGCCTGTACGAGTCACTCGGCTATGCGGTGACCAACATGAACATGACCAAGCCCCTGGTCGGAACTCCGTGATCCGTTTCGCTCCATGCTGGCCTTGTACGCGCGCCGTCAGGCGGCGGCAGCCGCGATGTTCGCGCCGCGCTCGATCGCGAACTCGGCATCGACCAGCTTGCGCGAGTGGTTCAGGTCGCTCTGGGCAATCAGCACCGACACGGCGCCGCCCTTGAGCGCCGCAATGGCTTCGGCCAGCCGCTTCGACAAGGCTGGCGCCACACCCTCGAACGGCTCGTCCAGCAGCAGCAGGCGCGTACCAGCGGCCATCGCGCGGGCCAGGGCGACCATCTTCTGCTGCCCGCCGGACAGCAGCAAGGCGCGGCGCGTGCGCATTTCGCGCACTTCGGGCAGCACCTGGTAGACCAGTGCCAGGCGCTCGTCTTCGCGCAGCCCCTTGTGGGTCCAGACCGGCACCAGGATGTTCTCTTCCACCGTCAGCTCGGGCACCAGGCCGCGGTCTTCCGGCATGAAGCCGATGCCCAGCCCGACCCGCGCGTGGCTGGG
>JBKJOM010000318.1:0-21790 GCA_046595775.1 Ramlibacter sp.
AGCGCCGCGGGCGTGGAGCTGGTGCGCCAGGCGAAAGCGCAGAAGTTGCCAGTGACATGCGACGCCAGCATCAACTCGCTGCACCTCACCGACAACGACATCGGCTACTTCGACAGCCGCATGCGCCTGAACCCGCCGCTGCGCCAGCAGCGCGACCGCGATGCGCTGCGTGCGGGGTTGGCGGACGGCACCATCGATGCGCTGGTGTCGGACCACACGCCGGTGGACGAGGACGCGAAGACCTTGCCCTTCGCCGAAGCCGAACCCGGCGCCACCGGGCTGGAGCTGTTGCTCGGACTGGCGCTGAAGTGGGGACAAGACAGTGGCGTCGGCCTGATGCGGGCGCTAGCTGTCCTGACCCATTCGCCGGCACGTGTACTGGGTGCATCGCTGGGCACGTTGCAAGCCAGCGTGGGCCAACTCGTTGCGGGCGGCGTCGCCGATCTGTGCATCTTCGACCCAAAGGCAGAGTGGATCGTCACAGCCGACGCGTTGCGCAGCCAGGGCAAGCACACGCCCTTCTCCGGGTACGCCATCCCTGGCCGCGTTCGCTGCACGATCGCATCCGGCCAGGTCGCGTACGAAGGCTGGGACCGCGCCTGAAGCCATGAACGTCTTCCGCGCCGCGTTCCGTGCGCTGCGCGCCCTCGCGCATGCGATCGGCGGCTGGTTCACCATCGTCTTCCTGTTTCCGCAGATGACCGCGCCGCAGCGCGATGCGCGCGTGCAGCGCTGGGCGCGCGACATGCTCGGGGTATTGGGCATCCAGTTGCGCGTTCGCGGCACTGTGCCCGCCAGCGGGCCGCTGTTGCTGGTCGCCAACCACATCTCCTGGCTCGACATCCTCGTCGTGCATGCCGCGCGGCATTGCCGGTTCGTCGCCAAGTCCGACGTGAAGCACTGGCCGCTGATCGGCACCCTGGCCACCGGTGGCGGCACGCTGTACATCGAGCGCGAGTCGCGCCGCGACGCGATGCGCGTGGTGCATCACATGGCCGACGCCCTGCGCGCCGGCGACATCGTCGCGGTTTTCCCGGAAGGCACGACCACGGATGGCGAGCGGTTGCTTCCGTTCCACGCCAACCTGATCCAGGCCGCCATCTCCGCCGAAGCGCCCGCGATGCCCATGGCCCTGAGTTTCCTCGACGCGGCCAGTGGGCACACTAGCCAGGCCGCGCGCTACATCGACGCGGACACCTTGGTGGGTTCGATCTGGCGCCTGTTGACGAGTGCGCCGCTGGTGGCCGTGGTCGCTTTCGGCGAGTCCCAGCGTGCCGAGGGCCGCGATCGCCGTGCTTGGGCCGCCGCACTGCACGCCTCGGTGGCGGCGTTGCGCTAGGGCGCTGGACCGATCCGCGTCCCCGGCGTATCCTTTCCCGGATGAGGAGCGTGATGCGCGCGTTGGGGGCGTGGCTGGCGGGTGCGGTGTGCGTGCTGCTGGCGGCCGTGCCCTTGTTGGGCCACGCGCAGCCCTTCGCGGCGGCAAACGTCGACCTGCGCGGCTGGGACTTCGAGCGCTCGGGGATCACTTTTCTGGACGGGACCTGGGAGTTCGTGCCCCAACGGCTCGTCGCGCCTTCGGAAGCCTGGCCTGCGGACGCCATGCGCATGAAAGTTCCGGATGAATGGAACGCGCAGCTCGGGGGCGGTCGCGCCTACGGCACGTACCGCGTGCATGTGGCTTGCGCGGGCGCACAGCCCCTTGCGCTCTACCTGCCCTTCGAGCACAGCTCGGCGAAGTATTTCCTGAATGGTCGGCCCTTCGCACAACAAGGCAGCCCTGCGGCGTCGCGCGAAGCGTACCGGCCATCGGTGATGCAGCAGATCGTGCCGTTACCCACCGGTGCGTGCCCCTTCACCCTGCTGGTGCAGGTGGCGAACTTCGACGTCTATCGCGGCGGCATGGTGCGCAGCATCCAGATCGGCACGCCCGCACAACTTGCCGAACGCCGCGCCAGCACGTTGGTGCTGGGCCAGACCACAACCGGCGCACTGCTCTTCGCGGCGTTCTTCGCCGTCCTGTTTTTTGCCTGGCGCCCGCGCGAGCCGGCACCGCTTTTCTTCGGCATGTTCGCGCTCACCAACGCCATCAGCCTCGGGCTTGCGGGCGAGCGGCCCATGATCAGCAGCATCGAGGCCCTGGGGTTCCACCCGCTCATTCGTGTCCTGTTCCTGAACTGGTTTGCGGGGCTGGCGAGCTTCCCGTGGCTGCTGAAGCGCCTGTACCCGACGCACGCCTGGCGCCCCGCCACGCTGGGCTTTACCGTGTTCTCGATCGCCGGGGCGCTGCTGGTGCTGGCGACACCGACACCCATCTTCAGCTATACGTCGCCGGCGCTGATCGTCGCGGCCGTACTCGAGGCGGTGTACCTTGCGGTGGTCCTCGCGCGGGCGATCCGGCATGGTGAACGCGGGGCCATCGTGTTGCTCGTGGGCCTGCTGGCGTTCATTGCCGCAACTGCGCACGACATCATCCTCTTCGAGCGGCTGCTGTCGTCCAGCCTGCTGCCTTACGGGGTGCTGGCATTCGTCATGGCACCCGCGGTGTTGCTGGCGCAGCGCTTCGCCCAGTCGCTGGCACTGGAGGAGTTGCGCGGCATCGAGCAACGCGGGCGCACCGACATGCTGGTGCGGGCGACGCAGGCGGGCATCGTCGACCGCGACATGGTGCGCAACACGGTCACTTATTCTGACCGCTACAAGGAGATGCTCGGCTACACACCCGATACGCCGGACATGCGCCTGCCGCGCTTCGAGGAGATGTTGCACACGGACGACCGGGAGGCGGTCCTGGCAGCCACGCTCGCTCGCTTGCGCGACCGCAGCGTGCGCAACGGGCTGCAGCAGCACGAGCCCAAGGACTTCCGTTTGCGGCGCAGCGACGGCACGTTCGTATGGGTCCATGCCGAAGCCGTGGGCGTCTGCGGCGCGGATGGTCGCACGCTGCGCTTCATTGGCTCATTCATCGACATTTCGGCAAGCAAGGGCCACGAACTGGCGATGTCCAACCGCATCAAGTTCATCAACGACCTGTTCGACTCGATGCCCCTGGCGCTCGCCCTGCGCGACCCGGCCGGCCGCTACCTGCTCGTCAATCGCGCATGGGAGCGCTATTTCGGCCTCACTCGCGAGAGCGTGGTCGGCACATCGCTCGCGGACGTCGACGCCCCTGCTGCACGCGCGGCACTCGAGCTGGACCGCACTGCCCTTGCACTGGGGCCGGGGGTACAGGGTCCGGATCACGAGTACGACTACAACGGCCGCCGCCTGGTGCAGACGCGCTCGGTGATGATTGACTCGCAGGGTGCGCGCATCGGGGTGCTCACCACCAGCCTGGACATCACCGAGAAGCACGCGATCGCGCAGGCGCTGGTGACGGAGCGCGAGAGGCTGCGGCTGCTGGTGCGGTCCACGCGCGCCGGCTTCGGCGATTGGGACGCGGAGAACGACGTGGTCCAGTACACCGACCGTTTCAAGGAGATGCTCGGGTATCCGGCCGACTACGACACATCACAGTGGCCAAGCCTCTTCGACATGATGCACCCGGAAGATCGCGAGCGTGCCCGTGAGGAGTTCCGCCTCATGATCCGGCGCAAGCCCACCGGCGGCGAGCAGGTGCCGGGACAGCCCATGTCCTATCGCCTGCAGCGCCGTGACGGCGGCTGGATCTGGATCCATGCGGAAGGCATTTCGCTGGTCGACGACCAGGGGCGCACACGCCGCTTCATCACCTCCTACCTCGACTTCACCCACTTCCACGAACAGGAGGAAGCGCTGCGTGCCTCGCGTGACCAGATCGCGGCGCAGGCCCGGTTGCTGGAGCGCCAGAATGAAACGCTCAAGGAGAACGTGCGCCTGCGCGAAGAGGTGGAGCGCATTGGCCGGCACGATATCAAGACGCCGCTGAACAGCATCGTGGCCGTGCCCCGCCTCTTGCGCGAGGAGCGGCGGCTGGGGCCAGAGGCAGACGAGCTGCTGGGCATCGTCGAGCGCGCCGGCTACCGCATCCTCTCCATGGTCAACCTGTCGCTCGATTTGTACAAGATGGAGCAGGGCAACTACGTCTTCCGGCCCGACGCGGTGGACCTCATCGACCTGGCCGGGAAAGTCATCGCCGACGTCCGCGTCCACGCGGAGTCCAAGCGCGTGGTGGTGCGGCAGACGGTGCGCCGCCTCCCCTTTGCGTGGGCCGAGGAACTGCTGTGTTACTCGCTGCTCGCGAACCTGCTGAAGAATGCGGTGGAGGCGTCGCCCGAAGGGGCGCAGGTCTGGGTGCGGGCGGAGTCCTCGGGCGACCACGTGCTGGTGCGAATCCACAACGAAGGGGCCGTGCCGGTGGCGATCCGCGAAAGCTTTTTCCAGAAGTACGCGAGCCTGGGCAAGGCCAGTGGCACAGGCCTGGGCACCTATTCGGCGCGGCTGATGGCGCGGGTACAGGATGGCGAGGTCAGCATGGAGACCTCGAATGAAGGCGGCACCACGCTGACTGTGCGCCTGCGCGCGGCGCCGGAAGGGGCGATGCCCGCCACCACACGGCACGCGAACGAGCGCCGTGGCGTCGACCCGGTGCTGCTGGCGTCGCTGCCGCCCTCGCGCGTCCTGCTGGTGGACGACGACGAGTACAACCTGTTGATCGTGCGCCGCTTTCTGCCGACACCGCCCTTCACGGTGGAGACCGCCATCAATGGGCGCGTCGCGCTGGCTGCCGCCCAGGCGCGGTGGCCCGATCTCGTCTTCATGGACCTTGACATGCCGGTGATGGGCGGCATGGAAGCGGTCAGGGAACTGCGAGCCCTGCAGGCGGCGAATGGCGGCTCGCCCTGTTGCATCGTCGCGCTCTCGTCCCACGACGACGAGGCGACCCGCACCCAGGCGCTCGGTGCCGGATTCGATCGGTATCTCTCCAAGCCGGTAACACGCGAGTTGATCCAGGAGACGCTGCTCGCGCTGCGCGCGGCGCCGCCCGCGGAGCCCGTGCGCAGTGCACCGGCGGGCGCCCCAGGCGCCCAGCACGTACCGGGCGCCGATGACCCCATCACCATCGATCCCGATATCCGCCCGATGCTGGGCGACTTCATCGCATCGCGGCGCCAGCTGGTTTCCGGGCTGTCGGCGGCCATGCGCGTGCTCGATCGCGAAGAAGTGCGCCGCATCGCCCACCAGCTCGCCGGCAGTTTTGCCCTCTACGGATTCACTTGGGCGGGGCAACAGGCGCGCTGGCTGGAACTCAATGCGCAGGTCGTCGGACCCGAGCGATTGCACCAGGTGGCGGATGGACTCGACGCGCACCTCGGACAAGCGCACGCGCAGCTCATCGGTGGCGATATGATCGACCTGCCCCAGCAGCCATCCCCAGGAGAACTTCGATGAGCGCCAAGAAACGCGTCCTCTTGATCGACGACGACGCCGCCGTCGTGAGCTACTTGGTGGTGAAGCTGTCCAAGATCTATGAGGTGACCTCCACCACCGACCCGCGGCAGGCCGTAGCCCTGGCTCGGATCGATATGCCCGATGTCGTGCTGTGCGACATCGACATGCCCGAGATGTGCGGCGGCGACGTGGCAGCGGCCCTGGCGGCCGAAGCGAAGACCTCGCACATCCCGCTGATCTACCTCACCGCGCTGGTGTCCCCGGAAGAAACGCGCGACCTTGAAGGCCAGGTCGGCGGCCGACCCGGCGTCTCGAAACGGGCCACGCTGGCCGAGCTCGTCGCCAGGATCGACGAGCTGACGCCGGGGCGCCCCAGCATCGAGAGTTGATCAGGCCGACAGGTCGTCGGCCGCTTCGTCTCGCAAAGAAGCCGCCTTGCGAAACACCACCTCACCGGTGGGAACATGGACCACGCGGATCTCCGAGGAGGGCAGGGTAAAGCTCTTCGCGGCCATGGCGACAGCCAGGGCGCGGTCGCTGATGAAATATTGCTGCGCCCCCCTCGGTGCCGGCAGGAAGCGCCCGGCGAGCGGCTGATTGGCTTCGACGCGGAAGTTGGCGGATGTCATGGTTCAGGACCCCCGGGGGCTTGTCTCTTTGCTCTGGTATTGACTTCGCCTCTGAAGAGTAAGGACTAGAAGCCGGTTGTCTGTAGGACTGGGCTGACACAAAAAGTAGGATCGGCCTCAGGACCGAGGCCATCGCCGCAGTGGCAGGTCGGACCAGTCCTAGGCGGGGTCGGCCGCTACGCCGCTTGTAACTGCCCATCCGCCGAGGGGTTCTTTCGGCATGCGCCTATGGGTGCGCCGCGCGGGCCTGGTCCATAGTGAATGCACAGGACACCCGACCCGGAGCACCCCATGAACAACGCCGCCGCCTTCGAATTGCGCTTCCAGTCCCTTTTTGACAGCGGCCGCGGCTATGCATTTCCTTGCGACCCCGCTGGCGCCGTGGACCTCGATGGACTGACCGAGCGGGCGCGCAACAACTACCTGTATGCGCGGGCGATGGTCGGGCGGGAGCTGTCGGTGCCGAAGGTGCTGGCGGCCATCCACTAGCAACGCTGGTCCCCTCGACAGGAATCGAACCTGTATCTGGCGCTTAGGAGGCGCCCGTTCTATCCATTGAACTACGAGGAGTGCGCGCATTATCGCGCGCGCTCCTCTTTGTCATTTGCTCAGGAGGCGCATGGCCTCCTCGAGGCCCTTGATGGTCAGTGGGTACATACGCTGGTTCACCAGCTGCTGGACCACGCTGATCGACTGCCTGTACTGCCACACGCCTTGCGGCTCCGGGTTGATCCACGCGAACTTCGGGAAGGCGTTGGTGAGGCGCTGCATCCACTCCGCCCCGGCTTCCTCGTTGTTGTATTCCACGCTGCCGCCGGGCTGCAGGATTTCGTAGGGGCTCATCGTGGCGTCGCCCACGAAGATCAACTTGTAGTCCTTGTTGTACTTGCGGATGATGTCCCAGGTCGCGAATTTCTCGGAGAAGCGGCGGCGGTTGTTCTTCCACATGAAGTCGTAGACGCAGTTGTGGAAGTAATAGAACTCGAGGTGCTTGAACTCGGCCTTGGCCGCCGAGAACATCTCCTCGACGCGGTGGATGTGCTCGTCCATCGTGCCGCCCACATCCATCAGCAGCAGGATCTTCACGTTGTTGTGGCGCTCGGGCACCATCTTTATGTCGAGCCAGCCCGCATTGGCGGCAGTGGAACGGATGGTGTCGTCCAGGTCGAGCTCGTCGGCAGCGCCTTCGCGTGCGAACTTGCGCAGGCGGCGCAGCGCAATCTTGATGTTGCGCGTGCCCAGCTCCTGGGTGTCGTCGTAATCCTTGTAGGCGCGCTGGTCCCACACCTTCACCGCGCTCTTGTTGCGGCCCTTGTCCTGCCCGATGCGGATGCCTTGCGGGTTGAAGCCATACGCGCCGAACGGCGAGGTGCCTCCAGTACCGATCATCTTGCTGCCGCCCTCGTGGCGCTCCTTCTGTTCCTCGAAGCGCTTCTTGAGCGTTTCCATCAGCTCGTCCCAGCCCATCTTCTCGATCTTCGCCTTCTCCTCGGGCGAGAGTTCGAGTTCCAGGTTCTTGCGCAGCCATTCCAGCGGCACGTCCTTGGTGAAATCGGCGATGGTTTCGACGCCCTTGAAGTAGGCGGCAAAAGCGCGATCGAACTTGTCGTAGTGCTTCTCGTCCTTCACCAGCGCGGTGCGCGAGAGAAAATAGAAGTCGTCGATCGAGTAGCTGTCGTCGCTGTTCGGGCCGACCACCCCCGCCTGTATCGCCTCGAGCAGCATCAGGTACTCCTTGACGGAGACCGGCAGCTTGGCGCTGCGCAGCGTGTAGAAGAAGTCGATCAGCATGGCGAAGCCTATGAAGCCGCGGGGGCTGCCTCCATGATAGGCGCGCTATGGCGGGCCGGTACCAGCGTGCCTCGGCGTCGCGCCAGATGCAGCAGCGCGAGCGCGACCGCGAGATTCACCAGCACGGCGATCACCGAAGCTTCCAGGCCGAAGCTTCCACCGGTCAGCCAATCGGGGCCGGCGCGCGAAGAGACAAGCAACCCCGGCTCGTTGGTGCCCGACACGGGAACACCCCATACGTAACCCTGGAAGACGTTCCACCCTGCGTGCAGGCCCATGCACAGCCACAGGCTGCGCGTCACGTGGTACAGGAGGCCCAGCAGCAAGCCGGCCTCGACAGCGATGGCGATCGCGCTCCATGCCGTGGCGCCCTTGTTGCCCAGGTGCACGAGGCCGAAGAAGAGCCCTGAAATCACCAGCGCCCACCAGGTGCCCACGCCTTCCTCGCTGATGCGAAAGAGCACGCCGCGGAAGATGATTTCTTCCGACACCCCGGCGCCGATGCCGCCCACCAGCACCGGAACTACCCAGCTGGCCCCCGGGTTGGTGCCGTCGACCTGATAGGCGCCTGCGAGCCACAGGATCACGACCACCGCCGTGATCAGCAGCGCGCCGTACACGATGCCGAGGCCTGCCTGTGGCAGTGCCAGGCGCAGCGGCAGTTCGGTCACACGGCGCTTCTCCACGAAGCGCACCAGTACCAGGTACGCGAGGATGCTGGCGAGGGTCTGGACGCCGAACATCACCAGCACGCGCGTGCCCTTGGGCGCTTCCTTGAGCGAGAGGCCCGCGAATTTCATGGAAAAGAGGGTCGCCGCCATCAAGGCCCCGGTCACGAGCAGAAAGATCACGATGCGCGCGATCGGCGAATACAGCAGCCAGCGCTTCCACTTCGGTGCTTGTGCCGGCGTCTGGAACAACAACATCTCCATCTCCTCTTTTGATTTCAGCGTGGCCTGGCCAACTGGTACCGCAGGTGGGCCTGCACCTCCGGCCACTCGCCGGCGGCCAGGCTGTACATCACGGTGTCGCGCACGGTGCCGTCGCGCCGCGGCGCATGGTGGCGCAACACGCCGTCTTTCCTCGCGCCCAACCGCTCGATGGCTTTCTGGCTGGCGAAGTTGTAGTTGTCGGTGCGCCAGCCCACCAGTTGTGCGCCCAGCATCTCGAACGCGTGCGTCAGCAGCAGCAGCTTGCAACTGGTGTTGACGTGGCTGCGCTGCGAACTGGCGGCATACCAGGTGTAGCCAATCTCCAGTCGCTCGATGGGAACCACGATGTCGTGGTAGCGGGTGCTGCCCACGATACGGCCGACGGCAATGTCGCGCACGACGAAAGGCAACATGTGGCCGTTGTCGCGGCCCTGGAGCGCCGCGGTGACATACGCCTCGGTCTCGCCGGGCGCGGGAACGGAAGTCACGCGCAGGTTCCAGAGTTCGCCATCACGCGCAGCGGATTCCAGGTCAGGCACGTGCGCGAGGGTCATCGGCTCCAGCCGCACGCCTCGCGTTTCGAGGTTGACGGGCTCGGGCGTGCGCATCACTCGCCCTTTTTGCCGCGGGAAGCGCGCCAGCGCCTGGCCAGTTGCACGCCGCCGCCCCCGCCAATGCCGGCCATCAGGATGCCGACCAGCGAATTGGTGTCGGAGAGAGTTGCCAGCGGATCGAAGCCGAGCAACTTGGCTACCAGGTACGCGACGAGTGCGCCAGCCACGAATCCGACGGCGTCGGTCAATCCTTCTGCCAGCAGCGGGTTCATGTCAGCGGTTGTGCTTCTGCATGAACACGAGCTTCTCGAACAGCGTCACGTCCTGTTCGTTCTTCAGCAGGGCGCCCACCAACGGGGGCACCGCGACCTTGTCGTCATTGCTTTGCAGCGCCGCCAGAGGGATGTCCTCGGCCAGCAGCAGCTTCAGCCAGTCGAGCAGTTCGCTGGTGGAGGGCTTCTTCTTCAGGCCCGGCAGGTTGCGAACGTCGTAGAAGGTCTTCATCGCCGCCGTGAGCAGTTCCTTCTTCAGGCCGGGGAAGTGCACGTCGATGATCTGCTTCATCGTGTCGGCGTCGGGGAACTTGATGTAGTGGAAGAAGCACCGGCGCAGGAAGGCGTCGGGCAGCTCCTTCTCGTTGTTGGAGGTGATGAACACCACCGGACGATGCGTGGCCTTCACCAGCTCGCGCGTCTCGTACACGTAGAACTCCATCCGGTCGAGCTCGCGCAGCAGGTCGTTGGGAAATTCGATGTCGGCCTTGTCGATCTCGTCGATCAGCAGGGCCACCGGCTGGTCGGCCGTGAAGGCTTGCCACAGCACGCCCTTGACGATGTAGTTGTGGATGTCCTTGACCTTCGCGTCCCCGAGCTGCGAATCGCGCAGGCGGCTCACGGCGTCGTACTCGTACAGGCCCTGCTGCGCCTTGGTGGTCGACTTGATGTGCCATTGCAGCAGGGGCAGGTCCAGCGCGGAGGCGACTTCCTCCGCGAGCATGGTCTTGCCGGTGCCGGGCTCGCCCTTGACCAGGAGCGGGCGCTTGAGCGTGATGGCCGCGTTCACGGCCAGCATCAGGTCTTGCGTGGCGACGTAATTCTGGGAGCCTTGGAACTTCATGGTGCGGGCGAGTGCGTTCGAAATACGTGGGACAAGGGCTGGGACGGGGCGACCGATATAATCACCGGTTGATTGAAGATAGGCCCCTTTCCTGGTGATTGTGCTCGCAAAATGAACAAGTTGTTGACCACGCTTTTCGTCCTCGCTGTCGCTTGCGTGACGGGCAATGCCCAGACGCCTGCGGCGTCGGCCCAGACCCCCGCGACGTCGGCGCAGGCACCCGCAGCGAAGGCCGCCGCCCCGGCCGGTGCCAAGTCACTGGAGGCCAAGACCGCGATGTGCATGGGATGCCACAACATCAAGGGCTACCAGGCGAGCTTCCCTGAGGTCTACAAGGTGCCGATGATCGCGGGCCAGAGCGCCAAGTACATCGCCGCTGCCCTCACCGCGTACAAGAATGGCGACCGCAAGCACCCGACGATGCGCGGCATCGCGACGTCACTGTCGGACCGGGACATCACCGACATCGCCGGCTACTACGAGGCCATGGGCAAGCAGGCCGGCGGCGCGGCCCCGGGCGACAAGCCGAACCACGAGCCGGACGCGCAGGTCGCGGCCCTGCTGCAGAAGGCGGCGTGTGTCTCCTGCCACGGCGCCAACTTCTCCAAGCCGATCGACCCGAGCTATCCCAAGATCGCCGGCCAGCATGGCGACTACCTGTTCGTCGCGCTCAAGGCCTACAAGACCGAAAACAACCCCTCCGTCGGGCGCAGCAACGGCGTGATGGGCGCGATCGCCAAGCAGTTCAGCAATGCGGAACTCAAGGCCTTGGCCAAGTACGTCGCTTCGCTCGATGGTGAAGTGAAGACGGTGCCGGAAAGTCGCTTCCACACGGGCCACTGAGGTTGCCTCTGTCACGCGAAAGCCCGCTTCGGCGGGCTTTTTCTTTGGCGCAGAATGTCGGCGAACAAGGAGGCTTCCATGGGCGCAGGCACAGGCACACTCACCTTCGATGGCGTGGAGTATCCGGACGGCCGGGCGTCCGACCCGCGCGCCATGGGGTGGATGGAAGGCTCGCCGCCACCCGCGGACCGGCGCATTGCCTTTCGGGGCGATGAGTTCTCGGGTTTCCCAAGGCTGCGCTGGTCCCTGTCCCATGCGCGCGAGCTGCAGCCGACCGTCAACGTATGGCGCGGTCCGCTCCCGCCGCATGCGCTGGGTGAACCGCCCCACGCGCACGCCAGCGAGCCCATCGACGCCCTGCCGTTCACTGACATGCACGGACAACAACGCCTTTGGCTCGAATCGCTGTTCGACACCTATACCGACGGCATCCTGGTCCTGCACCGGGGTCATCGCGTCTACGAGCGTTACCTGGGCGTGCTGCGTCCGGAGCGGCCGCATGCCTGTTTCTCCATTACCAAGTCGTATGCGGCCACGCTCGCGGCGATGTTGGTGCATGACCGCACGCTGGACGACAACCAGACCGTGCCCCACTACGTGCCCGAGCTACGGGGCACTGCCTATGAAGATGCCACGCTCAGGCAGGTGATGGACATGCAGGTGGGTGTTGCCTATTCGGAGCTGTACTCGGACCCGGCAGCTGACATCTGGAACTACTCGCGCGCCGGGGGGTTCCGGGATCGGCCTCCCGGCTACGCGGGTCCCGACAACTTTTATGATTACCTGCAGACCCTGCGCAAGGAGGGCGAGCACGGCCAGGCCTTCGCATACAAGACAGTCAACACCGAAGTGCTCTGCTGGGTGATGAAGCGCGCCACCGGCGTCGGGCTGGCCGACATGTTGTCACAGCGGATCTGGTCGCCATTGGGCTGCGAGCAGGACGGTTACCTGAGCGTCGATTCCCTCGGGGTCCCCATGGGGGGTGGCGGCTTGAACGCGACATTGCGCGACCTGGCGCGCTTCGGCGAGACCCTGCGTTGTGATGGCGCCTGGCATGGTATCCAGCGCGTGCCAGAGGCTGTAGTGGCCGATATTCGCGGCGGCAGCGACCCTTCGAAATTCGCCAAGGCGGGCTACTTGCTCTTGCCCGGCTATTCGTACCGCAACATGTGGTGGGTGTCGCACAACGAGCTCGGCGCTTTCGAGGCGCGCGGCATCCATGGGCAGCGGCTCTACGTTGCGCCAAAGGCCGAGATGGTGATCGCCCGGTTCGCGTCCCATCCCGTGGCCGGGAGCGCGGCCAACGACCCGATCACGCTACCGGCAATGCTGGCGCTCGGGCGGATGCTGATGGCCAGCCGATAGGGAACGGAAATCAGTCGCGGGTCGCCCGTTTCTGGACGCACTCCACATAGGCCTGCCCGTCGGGCGGCCGGCCCAAGCGCTGGCTCTCCCACAACATGGTGCCCAGGCACTCCATGGCTTCGTGGTGGGCGTCGTGCAGCGAGCTGCGGCGGGCCGCCAGCAGCTCCACGGCTTGCCGGATGCCGCGCGGCTGGTCGATCGAACACTGTTCGCTGATCGACAGGTGCATGGACAGGTGCAGGAAGGGGTTGGTGCCGTCCTGTCCGGTGTAAGTGCGGGCCACCGCCGCTTCTGCGTCGGCCACGTCGCCCCGGTATTCCGGGTGCTCGGCAAGCCATTGCCCGGCCAGGGTCTCCAGCGCATCCATGGGTTGGAGGCCCCCAGACTTGGCGTGCACTGCGCAGAAGAAGCGGCGCACATCCTCTTGCGTTGGGTTGAACATGCGGAAAGCGTAGCACGCCCCCCACCCCTGCAAAGGCGCCCGATTCAGCGGAAAATCGCCGAATGAACCAAGCTTTCATCTGCGACGCGGTGCGCACCCCTTTCGGCCGCTATGGCGGCGCGCTTTCGTCGGTCCGCACCGACGGCCTTGGCGCCATTCCCCTTAGGGCCCTCATGGCGCGCAACCCGGGTGTCGACTGGCAGGCCGTCACCGACGTGATCTACGGCTGCGCCAACCAGGCGGGGGAGGACAACCGCAACGTGGCGCATATGGCCAGCCTGCTCGCGGGCCTGCCGATCGAGCTGCCCGGTGCCACCATCAACCGCCTTTGCGGCTCGGGCCTGGATGCATTGGGCACGGCAGCGCGCGCGATCAAGTCCGGCGAAGCAAACCTGATGATTGCCGGCGGGGTCGAGAGCATGAGCCGCGCACCCTTTGTCATGCCCAAGGCGGAGTCCGCGTTCTCGCGCGCCAACGCCGTGTACGACACCACCATCGGCTGGCGCTTCATCAACAAACTGATGAAAGAGATGTACGGTGTCGACTCCATGCCCGAGACCGCGGAGAACGTCGCGCAGGAGCACAACATCGAGCGCGAAGCACAGGACCGGATGGCGCTCGCCTCGCAGCTGAAGGCCGTCGCCGCGCAGAAGTCCGGTTTCTTCGACGCCGAGATCACGCCGGTGACCATCCCGCAGAAAAAGGGCGACGCGATCGTGGTGAGTCGGGATGAGCATCCCCGCGAAACATCGCTGGAGGCGCTGGCCAAGCTCAAGGGCGTGGTCAGGCCCGATGGCAGCGTGACGGCGGGCAATGCCAGTGGCGTGAACGACGGCGCCTGCGCCTTGCTGCTCGCCGATGAGCGAAGCGCCGCGAAGCACGGCCTCACGCCGCGCGCCCGCGTCGTTGGCATGGCCACTGCCGGCGTGCCGCCGCGGGTGATGGGCCTCGGACCGGCGCCGGCCACGCAGAAGGTACTGGCGCTCACCGGCCTTTCGCTCGAGCAGATCGACGTGATCGAATTGAACGAGGCGTTCGCCGCGCAGGGGCTCGCGGTGCTGCGCCTGCTTGGCCTGCGCGACGACGATCCGCGCGTCAACCCGAACGGCGGTGCGATCGCGCTCGGCCATCCGCTCGGTGCCTCGGGCGCGCGGCTGGCGACGACGGCCGTGAACCAGTTGCACCGCAGTGGCGGCCGCTACGCCTTGTGCACCATGTGCATCGGCGTGGGCCAGGGCATTGCCGTGATCCTCGAGCGCGTCTGAGCCTGCTGCTCGTTACCGACCCGGTGTTCTGGCTGGCCGCCGTGCCGGCCGTGCTGCTGATGGGCATCAGCAAAAGCGGGTTCGGCTCTGGCTTCGGCTCGCTGGCAGTGCCGCTGATGGCGCTTGCGGTCACCGTGCCACAGGCCGCCGCGATCATGATGCCGATCCTGTTCGTCATGGACGTGATGGGCGTGGCGGCATTCCGGCGTCACTTTGACATGCAGTTGATCCGCTTCCTGATCCCGCTCGGGCTGGTCGGCACGTTGATCGGCGCCCTGTCATTCCGCTATCTCGATGCCCGGCTGGTGTCGGGCATCGTCGGCGTGTTCACGCTGTTGTTTCTGGCGCAGCGCCTCGTGTTTCCGCCGCGCGCGGACAGCCCTGCGCCTCCGAAGTGGGCCGGACGCATCCTCACCATCATGTCCGGCTTCACCAGTTTCCTCGCGCACGCGGGCGGGCCGCCGATCACGGCTTACCTGGTGCCGATGCGCATGGCGCCGGTGGCGTTCGCCGCGACGCTCTCGGCTTTTTTCTTCGCGGTGAACCTGAGCAAGTGGATTCCGTATGCGTGGCTCGGCCTGCTCGATGCACGCAACATGGCAACCTCATTGGCCTTGCTGCCGCTCGCGCCCGTGGGCGTGTGGACGGGGGTGCGGCTTGCGCACCGCATCCGTCCCCAGCTTTTCTACCGCCTGATCCACATCGGCATGTTCCTTACCGGCTGCAAGCTGGTGTGGGACGGTTTCCTCAGTACACCGTAGCGCGGGCCTCGGCAACTTCGCCGGGCATTTGCACCTCGAGCGCGGACAGCACGCGGCACAGGTGCTCGCGCTCGGTCACATCGCGCCAGCTGGTGATGCAGCCGACCCGCTTGCTGCGCACGCGCTGCGGCTTGACTTGCCACTCCAGCACCCGGCCGTCGCACATTTCCACGAGGGTCAGGCGCTCTTCCTCGGGCCGCGCTTTCTGCGCGGCCACTTCGGCGAGGAACTGTCCGGGTTCCTTCACTTGCGCGAGCTGCCTCGTGAGCAGTGCGGAGTCGTCGAGCAAGCCCAGTTTTTCTTCGGGCACGCCCCAGATTTCCACGAAGCGCGCATTGAAGTGCATCGCCCGCCCGAAGTAGCCCAGGGCGATGATGCCGTCCGAGGCCGAGTCGAGTGTCGCCAGCAGCAGGGACAGCGCGGCACGGGCTTCCGTCAGTTCCTGGGTGCGGCTCTCGAGCGTGCGTGCGTTGGCTCCGAGTTTTTGTTGCGCTGCCGCCAGTGTGCGTCGCACGGCTGCCAACTCCTGGGTGAGCCTGTTGACCAGGTCACCCAGGCCGTCGCCCGCGAGGGCCTGGTCGTGGTTCTCGGTTTTCACGCGGGGCTGGTCTCCGAGTCCATGCGTTCCTGCAGCGCTGCCAGCAGTCCGGTCAGCGTTGCGTCGAGTTGCACGATCAGGCCCTCGGTGTCATCGGCCGGCGCATGCTCGCGCAGCGCTGTCTCCAGGGCCGCAGCCTTCTCCTGCACCAGCGTCGCGCCGACGTTGCCCGACACCGCCTTGGTTGT
The DNA here is from genome assembly GCA_046595775.1 of Ramlibacter sp. GTDB lineage: Bacteria > Pseudomonadota > Gammaproteobacteria > Burkholderiales > Burkholderiaceae_C > Ramlibacter. The sequence goes on from JBKJOM010000318.1 coordinate 15,855, forward strand.
GTGGGCCAACCGCTCGGCAGTCACCGTGTCGCCACTGGCCAGGGCATGGCGAATGCCGGGCATCACGTCCCTTTGCCCAGCCACATAGCGCTTCAGCATCGCGGCGTACAGCGACTTCTTGCCGAGCATGCGCGACAGGCCCAGCGCCGTGTCCAGCCCGGCAATGCCTTCGGGCAACTCACTGACCCCTGCCTTGTTGGTGGAGGTGAGCTGGGGCATTGCGCCGGCCGCGCGGCGCGGGCGCACCCATCGCAACAGGATCGTCCCCAACTCCTGCGGGTCGATGGGCTTGACCAGGAAGTCGTTCATGCCGGCCTCCAGGCACTTGCGGCGATCCTGTTCCATCGCATTGGCCGTCATCGCAACGATCGGCAGGGTGCCGAAGCCTGGAAGGCGGCGTATCTCGCGCGTGGCGGTCACGCCGTCCATCACCGGCATCTGCATGTCCATGAACACCAGGTCGTATGTTGAGCGGTGCACCATTTCCAGCGCGATCACGCCGTTGTCCGCCACGTCGACCACCAGGCCGGCGTCCTCCAGCAACTCGCGGGCGACCTGCTGGTTGATGTCGTTGTCCTCCACCAGCAGGATGCGGGCGCCGCGCAGCGCCTGCAAACGCTGGTCGACGGGGCTCGTTCGCTGCGGCCCTTCGTCGGGCTGCAATCGGCGCCCGCCAAGCACGTCCATGGTCGTGTCGAACAGCACCGAGGAATTGACGGGCTTGATCAGCACGTTCTCGATGCCGGCCTGGCCGGCCTCTTTCAGGAGGTCTTCGCGGCCGAAGGCAGTGACCATCAGGAACATCGGCGTGTCCTCCAGCCCCAGGCCGCGAATGCGGCGAGCCGTCTCCATGCCGTCGATGCCGGGCATGCGCCAGTCGAGGTACACCACGTCGTAGGGCGCGCCTGCATCGGCTGCGCGGCGCACCTCCTCGACTGCGGCTGTGCCGCTGGGTACTTCGCAGGTATGGAAGGTCATGCTTTGCAACATGTCGATCAACACCGCGCGAGCATGGTCGTTGTCGTCGACCACCAGCGCGCGGCGCCCCCGCAGGTCCGGGTTCGGCACGAGGCTGCGGCGCATCGAGCTGCCGATGCCCACGCGTGCGCTGAACCAGAAAGTGCTGCCCTTGCCGTATTCGCTTTCCACCCCCACTTTGCCGCCCATCAGTTCGGCCAGCCGTTTGGAGATCGCCAGGCCCAGGCCCGTGCCGCCGAAACGGCGCGTGGTCGAGGCGTCGGCCTGCGAGAAGCTCTGGAACAGGCGGCCCACCTGCTCAGGGGTGAGGCCGATGCCGGTGTCCTGCACACGGAAGTGCAGCAATACGTCGTGGTCAGTGCGTTCGCTGGCGCGGACAGCGATCACGATCTCGCCCTTCTCGGTGAACTTGACGGCGTTGTTCGCGTAGTTCAGCAGGATCTGGCCCAGGCGCAGCGAATCGCCTACCAGGTTCGGCGGCACGTCGGGTGCCACTTCGAACACCAGCTCCAGCCCTTTCGAGTGTGCTTTCTCGCTGATCAGACTGCCGGTGTTGTCCAGCAATTTTTCCAGCTCGAAGTCCGTGTTCTCCAGGTCCAGCTTGCCGGCCTCGACCTTGGAGAAATCCAGGATGTCGTTGATCACGCCCAGCAGGTGCTGGCCCGAGGTCTGGACCTTGGCGATGTAGTCACGCTGGCGAGGTGTCAGGTCGGTCTTGAGCACCAGGTGCGACAGGCCGATGATGGCGTTCATCGGCGTGCGGATCTCGTGGCTCATGTTCGCCAGGAAGTCGGATTTCATCCGCGTCGCGTCCTCGGCGACTTCCTTGGCCCGCCGGACGTCATCTTCGGCGCGCCTCCGCTCGGTCACGTTGCGGCTGATGCCCAGCAGCCCCTGCACCTCGCCGCTGTCGTCCCACAGTGGCGACAGCACCGTCTCGAAGAGGGCGCGCTCGCCGCCGGGGTAGGTGACCCACTGATCGGCCGACCGCTCGCGCATGTCCTGGTACATCTGGGCCTGGTTGGCTTCGATGCGGTCGGCATCGGCCTCGGTAAAGATTTCTCGGCAGGTGAGGCCGATGATTTCGTCCGCCCGGCGGCCGACCGACGCGGCAAATGCGGTATTGCAGCCCAGGTAGCGGCCCGAGCGGTCCTTGTAGAACACCCGGTCAGGAATCGAGTCGATCAAGGACTTGAGCGTGGCCTCCTGGCGCCGGCGTTCGCGCTCTGCCACCTTCTGCGCTGTCAGATCCTTCACCGCGCAGATGTACAAGGCGCGTTCGGCTGCCTGGGTGAGGAACACCGTGATCTCGACGTCGCGGATGCTGCCATCCTTGCGCTTGTGCCGGCTCTCCAGCACCAGGGGACCGCGAGTGCGTTCCAGCGCATCGTCCAGGGCTGGCAGGTCCTTCATCTCGAACTGAATGTCGTAGTCCAGGATGTCCATGCCCAACACTTCTTCGAGCGGGTAACCCAGGTGGCGGCAGGCCGCGGGATTGGCATAGGTGACCGAAGTATTCGCCCGGTCGATCCAGATCATCGGGCCCGAATTTTCCAGCACGAGGTGGTTGAACACCATGCGCTCTTCGTAGAGCGCGCGCTCGGTGATGTCCCGAAAGACGACCACGCTGCCCACGCACTTGCCGTACAGGCGCTGCGGCAGCACATGGCGCTCCAGCACCCGTCCATCCTTCAGCTCGACCGTGCTGTAGTCCTCGTCGTCCGGGTTGGCGCGGCGATGCGCCACGCGGCGCGCCCAATCCGCCGGATCCTTCACCTGCGACAACTGGAACTGCGACAGGAACTGGTCGTTGAGATCGCTCAACTTGTCTTCGGGAATCCGCCACAGCTCCACGAAACGGATGTTGTAGTAGACGTTGCCATCGGCGGGCAGGGTGATCACGCCGTCGTTGACCGCGTCCAATGTGGAGACGACCTGCTCGTGCGCAGCCTTCAATTTCGTGAGTTCGTCGGCGCGCTGGTCCAGCTGCGCCAGCGCGGCGCTCGCGCGTTCGCGTTCCTGGGCCACTTCGCGCCGCAGCTGCGCAAGTTCTTCTTCAGGGCCAGGCCCGCCAATGCCACCAAAGGCCAGGGCTTGCGAGAGTTCATTGGGGACACGGTCCATGAAAGGCTTCCGCTCGTGGGTGGGAGGGACTCCATGAAACCATCCGGGGGACGCCAGGCCCTAGGCAAATTGCCTAATCGGGATAGGGCGTTTTCGCAGCAGGGGCGCTCACCAGCCCCGGGGCCGGTCTCCCCCCTCGCGGGGCCGCTTTTCCCGTTCGGCGCGCTCCTGCGCCATCTGCTGCTCGAGCTGCGCGCGCCCTTCCTTGACCACCGCGATCATCTTGGCCCGGTCTCGGTAGTGGGGGTACATCTGTTCGAACAGCTGCAGGTTGTGGCGGCGAAAGCGCATGGCCTGGATACGCGCTTCGTGCGGCGCGAATCCCAGCACTTCCAGCACCGTGCGGCCACTGCGCAGGCTGGCCTCGAACAGCTCGCGCTCCACCCGCATCACGCCGCGATCGCGCAGCTTGTTCCAGTGCGTCACATCGCGCGCTCGCGCCACCAGCTCCAGGTGCGGGAAGTGCTCGCGCGCCAGGTCGACGATGGAGAGGGACTGCTCGACATCGTCGACGGCCACCACCAGCACCTTGGCCGATTCAGCGCCGGCGGTGCGCAACATGTCGAGCCGGCTGGCGTCGCCATAGAACACCTTGTAGCCGAACGATCGCGCGGCTTCGATCATGTCGGCGTCGTGATCCAGCACGGTGGCCGAGATGCCTTGCGCGCCCAGCAGGCGGCCAATGATCTGGCCGTAGCGGCCAAAGCCCGCGATGATGATGGGCGCGTGCTGCAGTTCCTTCAGCTCCTCCAGCTGCGGCGTGTTGCAGTCGGCCCAGCGCGGCAACAGCAACCGGTCGATGGCCACCAGCAACAGCGGCGACAGCAGCATCGACACGGCGACTGCACCGATCAGCAGCGAGGCGGTTTCGGGCGCCATCACATGCGACCCCACGGCGCCCTGGAAAACCACGAAGGCAAACTCGCCGCCCTGCGCCAGCAGCAGCGTGAAGACGGGCCGCTCCTGCAGCGGGATCTTCATGGCGAGCGACACGCCATAGATGACCGTTGCCTTCAGCGCCATGAAGCCCACCACGATCGCCGCCATGAGCCAGGGCGACTTCATCAGCACGCCGAAGTCGATGCTCATGCCCACCGCGATGAAGAACAGGCCGAGCAGCAGGCCCTTGAAAGGTTCAATATCGGTTTCGAGCTCGCGGCGATATTCGCTTTCCGCCAGCAGCACGCCGGCCAGGAAGGCGCCAAGCGCCATCGACAGCCCCACCAGCTGCATCAGGAAGGCGATGGCCACTACCAGCAGCAGCGAAGCAGCCGTGAAGATTTCCGGCGTCTTGCTCTTGGCAATCCAGCGCAGCAGCGGCCGCAACGCGAGCCGGCCGCCCAGGACGATGCCGCCGATCACCGCCAGGATGCGCGCGGCCTCGAGCCAGGTGTTGCCGCCGTCCTTGTCATCAACCACGCCGCCCAGCAGCGGCAACAGTGCAAGGATCGGGATGGCGGCCACATCCTGGAACAGCAGGATAGAAAAGCCCGCCTGCCCGCTGGAGGTGGGCAGCAGGTTGCGCTCGCCCATCACCTGCAGCGCAATCGCGGTGGACGAGAGTGCGAGGCCCAGCGACGCCACCAGCGAGACCTTCCAGGGCACGCCTGCGACGATGCCCGCGACACACAACAGGGCTGCGCAACCCAGCACCTGCGCGCTGCCCCAGCCGAAGATCGGTCGGCGCAGCGCCCACAGGCGCTTGGGCTCGAGTTCGAGGCCGACCAGGAACAACATCAGCACGACGCCAAATTCGGCGAAGTGCAGGATGTCCGTCACGTTGCTCACCAGACCTAAGCCCCAGGGGCCGATCACGATGCCGGCCGCGAGGTAGCCGATGATCGAGCCGAGTCCGAGCGCGCGCGAGAGCGGCACCGCGATGACCGCGGCGCCCAGGTAGATCAGGCTGTTGGTCAGCCAGGCGGGGGCGTGTTCCATCAGGTGTTGCTCGGCCGGTCGGCGGCCGGCACCACGCAGGCGGCGCACTGCGGCAGGTCATGCATTTCGGGCCAGTCGGGGTAGTCGCGCAGCCGCTCCTGGAAAACCTTCGCATGGGCGGCAATGTCTTCCTCGCCCGCCCGGCGCGCACCGTGCATCACTAGCGGCGGCAGAAAGCGCATGCCGCACAACGCAGCGGTCTGTTCATAGGGCGGCATGAAGGCGTCGAAGAAGTAGCGGTTGTAGCCTTGCGGATGGTACGAATCCTCGGGACCACCGGTGGTCGCGACCAGCCACAGGTCCTTGCCTTGCAGCGCCGTGCCGGCGTGTCCGTACGCCCAGCCGTAAGTCAGCACCTCGTCGAGCCAGAGCTTTTGCAGGGGCGGCATCGAGTACCACTGGATCGGGTGCGGCAACACCACCAGTTGTGCCTGTTGCGCGGCGGCCTGCTCGGCGGGCACGTCGATGTCGTAATCGGGATACAAGGTGTAGAGGTCGCGCACCTGCACGCCGGGTGTGCCGCGCGCTGCCTCGATGAGGCGCCGGTTCACCCGAGAGTCGCGCCAGCGCGGGTGAGCGGCCAGCACGAGGGTCCGGGCCGGGGAAGGGTGCTGATCTTCTGACTGCTCATCCATGTGGGTAACATAGCGCATCGTGGCCCTTCCCGGGCTGCGGCGAACCAAGGGTGTCCATCATGCCGGTCGTGGTCGTTGCCAATCCCAAGGGCGGTGTCGGAAAGTCTACGCTGGCCACCAATATTGCGGGCTATTACGCCAGCAAGGGGCACAGCGCCATGCTCGGCGACGCCGACCGCCAGCAATCATCGCGATTGTGGCTGGGTCTGCGTCCGGCCGGGGCCCGGGCCATCGCCGGTTGGGACGTGGGCGAGGACCGGC
>JBKJOM010000010.1:0-2859 GCA_046595775.1 Ramlibacter sp.
TCCGCCGGGTGCCGCTGTTCGCGCTGCTGACCGCCCACCAGGCCGAGGCAGTGGCGGACGCTGTGACCAAGCGCCGCTTCAAGCGTGGTGAACTGATCGTCGAACAAGGCGAGAAATCGAACACCCTCTTCATCATCCTGACCGGCCGGGTGCGGGTCGTAACCTCCGATAAGCGCGGCCGCGAAGTGATCCTGGCGACGCTGCAGCCGGGCGACTACATCGGCGAGATGAGCTTGATCGACAACGAGCCCCATTCGGCGAGCGTGCGCGCCGAGGTCCAAACCGACATGCTGGCGCTCGGGCGCCCGGAGTTCGCCCGCTGCCTGCCGGAGAACAGCTCGATGGCCTACGCCATCATGAAGGGCCTGGTGCAGCGCCTGAGGCAGGCCGACCGCAAGATCGAATCGCTGGCCCTGATGGACGTCTATGGACGCGTGGCACGCGCACTGCTCGAATTCGCCACGCCCGACAAGGAAGGCCTCACCACGATCCGCGAGCGCATCTCCCGCCAGGACATCGCCAAGATGGTCGGCGCCTCGCGAGAGATGGTCAGCCGGGTGATGAAGGACCTGGAAGATCGCGGGTTCATCGAGACTCGCGAGGACGGCTCGATGGTGATCAAGGACAGGTTGACCACACTGGGTTGAAAGTGTCATTGCGGATCCATTCCGGCATGACAATCAAGTCCGGATGACTTACACGCTGAACACCCTCACCGAACCCGGCGCGTCCCCGCCGCAGCATCGCAGCACCGGCGCAGGCCGCTTCGCGCACGACATCGCGCTGGTCCTTGGCCTGGTGGCTCTGGTCTTCTGGCTGCTCGCCCTGGTGAGCTATTCAGCGCAGGACGCTGCCTTTTCGACTTCCGGGGCCGGTGGCCCCTTGCGCAACTGGGGCGGACGCCTGGGTGCATGGCTGGCTGACGCCAGCTTTTTCCTTTTGGGATTCTCCATCTGGTGGTGTTTTGCCGCCGGCGTGCGCGCCTGGCTCTCGACGCTCGCGCGCTGGATGCGTGGCGAAGCCAAGCCCCTGGAGCACCGCTTCTCGCGCACCCGCATTGGTTTCTGGGTGGCCCTGGCGGTGCTGCTGTGCGCAAGCACCGCGCTGGAGTGGTCGCGGCTGTACCGCTTCGAAACGCTGTTGCCCGATCACGCGGGCGGTGCGCTGGGCTCTCTCGTCGGCCCGGCCGGCGTGAAATGGCTTGGGTTCACCGGCTCGGGCCTGGTGTTCGTCGCGCTGGTCGTGCTCGGCTCGGCCATCGTGTTTCGTTTCTCGTGGAGCGATGTCGCGGAGCGCATGGGCGCCCGGATCGAGGGCTTTTTCGTGTCGCGCCGCGAGAAGCGCGAGATGGCGCAGGACCTGGCGTTTGGCCAGCAGGCCGCGCGGCAGCGTGAAGAGGTGCTTGAAGAAGAGCGCATCGAGATCGCCGAGCACCATCCGGTGCCGGTCCTGATCGAGCCGGTGCTGGTGGAACTGCCCCCCAGCGAGCGCGTCGCCAAGGAGCGACAAAAGCCCCTGTTCACCGAGCTGCCCGATTCCAAGCTGCCGCAGGTCGACCTGCTGGACGGAGCCATTGCGCGGCAGGAGACGGTGTCGAACGACACGCTGGAGATGACCAGCCGCCTGATCGAGAAGAAGCTGAAGGACTTCGGCGTCGAGGTGCGGGTGGTGCTGGCGCAGCCCGGTCCCGTGATCACACGCTACGAGATCGAACCCGCCACCGGCGTCAAGGGTTCACAGGTCGTCAGTCTCGCCAAGGACCTGGCGCGCTCGTTGTCGCTGGTGTCGATCCGCGTGATCGAGACCATACCCGGCAAGAACTACATGGCGCTGGAGCTGCCCAACGCGAAGCGCCAGACCATCAAGCTGTCGGAGATCCTGGGCTCGCAGGTCTACAACGAAGCCAAGTCGATGCTCACGATGGGCCTGGGCAAGGACATCATTGGCAACCCGGTGGTTGCGGACCTGGCGAAGATGCCTCACGTGCTGGTGGCCGGCACCACCGGCGCGGGCAAGTCGGTCGGCATCAACGCGATGATCCTGTCGCTGTTGTACAAGGCCGAGGCGCGCGACGTGCGCCTGCTGATGATCGACCCGAAGATGCTGGAGATGTCGGTGTACGAAGGCATCCCGCACCTGCTGGCCCCGGTGGTCACCGACATGCGCCAGGCCGCCAACGGCCTGAACTGGTGCGTGGGCGAAATGGAGCGCCGCTACAAGCTGATGAGCAAGCTGGGCGTGCGCAACCTGGCGGGCTACAACCACAAGATCGACGAAGCCAAGGCCAAAGAGCAGTTCATCAACAACCCCTTCAGCCTCACGCCGGACAATCCCGAGCCGCTGGAGCGGCTGCCGCACATCGTGGTGGTGATCGACGAACTGGCCGACCTGATGATGGTGGTGGGCAAGAAGATCGAGGAGCTGATCGCGCGCCTGGCGCAAAAGGCCCGCGCCGCCGGCATTCACTTGATCCTGGCTACGCAGCGCCCCAGCGTCGATGTGATCACCGGCCTGATCAAGGCCAACATCCCGACCCGCATCGCATTCCAGGTCTCCAGCAAGATCGACAGCCGCACCATCCTCGATCAGATGGGTGCGGAGGCGCTGCTCGGCATGGGCGACATGCTGTACATGGCCAGCGGCTCCGGCTTCCCGATGCGCGTTCACGGCGCCTTTGTCAGCGACGAAGAGGTGCACCGGGTCGTTGCATACCTGAAAGCGCAGGGCGGTGAGCCGAATTACATCGAGGGTGTGCTGGAGGGAGGCACGGTGGACGGCGAGGACGGCGACCTGCTGGGCGGCGAAGCGGGCGGTGGTGAGAAGGACCCGATGTACGATCAGGCGGTCGAAGTGGTGTTG
>JBKJOM010000322.1:0-23738 GCA_046595775.1 Ramlibacter sp.
GTGCACATCAACGCTGGTGTCGCCGGCCTGGTGGGCGCCTATGTGCTGGGCAAGCGCCTGGGTTACGGCAAGGAGTCGCTGGCTCCGCACAGCCTGACGCTCACGATGGTCGGCGCAGCCATGCTGTGGGTGGGCTGGTTCGGCTTCAACGCTGGCTCCAACCTCGAAGCCAACGGCGTCACCGCCCTGGCCTTCGTCAACACGCTGCTGGCCACCGCCGCTGCCACGCTGTCCTGGATTTCCGGTGAAGCGCTCTCCAAGGGCAAGGCCTCCATGCTGGGCGCCGCTTCGGGTGCCGTCGCCGGCCTCGTTGCAATCACGCCGGCTTGCGGCTTCGTCGGCCCGATGGGTTCGATCGTGATCGGCCTGGCGGCCGGCCTGGTCTGCCTGTGGGGTGTGAACGGCCTGAAGAAAATGCTCGGCGCGGACGACTCGCTCGACGTGTTCGGCGTCCACGGCGTGGGCGGTATCCTGGGTGCGCTGCTGACCGGCGTGTTCGCATCGCCCTCGCTCGGCGGCACCGGCATCTACGACTACGTGGCCAACAAGGTCGCGGCGGACTACTCCATCGGCGGCCAGGTCTGGATCCAGTTCCAGGGCGTGCTGACCACGGTGGTCTGGTCCGGTGTGGTGGCGTTCATTGCCTACAAGATCGTCGACCTGGTGATCGGGCTGCGCGTGACCGAAGAGGAAGAGCGCGAAGGCCTGGACATCTCCAGCCACGGCGAAACCGCCTACAACCGCTAAGACACAGCCGATTCCTCTGGATGGTCGGCCCGCGTGAGCGCAAGCTCCGCGGGCCTTTTTTTCGTCACAATGTTCGGCAATGATCGAACTCAACGCGGGCGAACTCAGCTGCGGAATCGAGCCGGGGCTCGGGGGCTGCATCACCTGGTTGCGGCTAGGCGGCGTGCCCGTCTTGCGGCCTTCTCCCGCAGGCCTGAACTCGGCCCGGCAGGCTTCGAGCTACCCGCTGGTGCCCTTCTCCAATCGCCTCGCGCATGCCACGCTGCAGTGGCAGGGAACGCTTTATCCCTTGCTGCGCAACAACGCGGCGGAGCCCCATGCGATCCACGGCGTGGGTTGGCAGAGGCCCTGGGAAGTGCTCGACAGCGACGGGCGCACCGCGTTGCTGTCGTACGAACACGCCGCTGACGAGGGTTGGCCCTTTGCCTTCGATTGTTCGCAGGCCTTGCGCCTGGCCGAAGACTCGATCGAGATGACGCTGTCGCTCACCAATCAGTCGAAGCAACCCGCGCCTGCGGGCCTGGGGTGGCACCCGTTCTTCGTGAAGCGCCCGGGCAGCCACATCGGTTTCGAGGCCACGGGACGCTGGGAGATGGGCCAGGACAAGTTGCCGACGCACCGCACGCCATCGCGCGGGATCGATGCGGATTGCGGAGCACTCGATGTCGATCATTGCTTCGACGGCTGGACGGGCGCGGTGCTGCTGCGCGATGAACTGCTGGAAGTGCGCATCACCTCCAGCCTGACCCGGTTGGTGGTGTTCACCCACCCGAGCCGCGACAGCATCGCAATCGAACCGGTGAGCCATGTGAACAACGCACTGCATCTTGCGGGCGCAGCTGCTGATGCCGCGGCCCTGGGGCTGCTCACGCTGCAACCGGGTGCGTCCTGCACGGCTCAGATGGCGATCCAGGTACGGCACCAGTGACGATGTCCCTCGACTGGCAACCCGTGACCGAGCATGCCGACCAGCTCGGCGAGTCGCCCTTCTGGCTTCCGGGCGAAGGCGCGCTGTACTGGGTCGACATTCCGGGGCGGCAGGTCAAGCGGATGCGCGAAGGCGGCGATGTCGAAGCCTGGGCCATGCCGAGCGAGCCGGGCTGCATTGCGCCGATCCGGGGCGGCGGCTTCGTGATCGCGCTGCGCGACGGCGTGTATCGTGCGAATTCCTGGGGCGAGGCGCCGAGCGTGGTTGCGCAATTCGCGCACGACCCGGCGACCACGCGATTCAACGATGGCAAGGCAGATACGCTGGGCCGCTTCTGGGCCGGCACGATGTACGAGCCGCGCGACGCACGCAAAGCCGAACTGTATTGCGTCGATGTTCGCCCCGGCAACGGCGCGGGCGGCGCGCCGATCGTGCAGGTGAAAGCCGGCAACGCCACCATCGCGAACGGCCTTGCCTGGTCGCCCGACCAACGCACGATCTACTGGACCGACACCACCGCGCATGTCATCGGGGCCTGGAACTGGGATTGGTCCACCGGCGACATGAACGGGCACCGCGTGTTCCACCAGTTTCCCGGCAAGCCTGCCGACTGGAAGCCGGGCATGCCGGGTTACGGAGGCCGGCCCGATGGCGCGGCGGTCGACATCCAAGGCAACTACTGGTGCGCGATGTTCGAAGGCCAGCGCTTGCTTCAGCTCTCGCCGAAGGGCGATGTACTTGCCGAGCTGTCCTTGCCAGTCCGGTGCCCGACGATGCCCTGCTTTGGCGGGGCCGACCTGCGCACGCTGTACGTGACAAGCGCCAGCTACAACCGGCAGGCGGACGAGTTGCGCGAGCTGCCCTGGTCGGGCCGCGTGATCGCGGCGCGAGTCGAAGTGCCGGGCCTGCCGGTGAATTTCGTCAGCGCCTGATTTCAAAAACTTCAGGTTCGGCCTGTCATGCGACGGCGGGACTGGGGCTTACCATGTCCACATGAACACCGCGCTCAAAGCCATCGTGGAGAAAGTGTGCGCATCGGCACGCGATGGCGCGCCCCTGCGGATCCGGGGTGGCGGCAGCAAGGACTTTTACGGCGAGGCGCCTCAAGGCGAATTGCTCTCGACGACCGCGCTGGCCGGCATCACCAGCTACGAACCGAGCGAACTGGTGGTCACGGTGCAGGCCGGCACGCCGCTGGCCGAACTCGAAGCGTTGCTCGCTGCGCACGGCCAGTGCTTGCCCTTCGAGCCGCCCCACTTTGCGGGCGGCGCCACCATCGGGGGCATGGTCGCCTCGGGCTTGAGCGGGCCGGCACGGGCCAGCGTCGGTTCCGTGCGCGACTACGTGCTGGGACTCACGATGGTCAACGGGCGCGGCGAGGTGCTCACCTTCGGCGGCCAGGTGATGAAGAACGTGGCGGGCTACGACGTCTCGCGCCTGCAGTGCGGCGCGCTGGGCACACTCGGCCTCATCGCCGAGGTCAGCCTCAAGGTGCTGCCCAGGGCACCGGCCGAGGCGACACTGAAGTTCGCGATGCCGCAGCAGGAGGCCCTGCAGCGCCTGAACGAATGGGGCGGACAACCGCTGCCGCTGAACGCCAGTTGCTGGGTGGAAGACGAAGGGCGGGGCGTTCTGTACTTGCGGTTGCGTGGCGCGATGGCTGCGGTGGAAGCCGCTTGCAAGACGCTGGGCGGCGAGCGCCAGGGCAATAAGGAGGCCGCCGCCGACTGGGTTTCCGCCCGTGACTTGCAGCTGCCTTGGTTCGCCGAGCGCGGCGAGCGTGACCTGTGGCGGGTGTCGGTGCCGCAGTCGACGCCGGTGTTGTCCTTGCCCGAGGCCCCTCTGGTCGAGTGGCACGGTGGGCAGCGCTGGGTGCGCGCGGATGCTCGGGATGCACAACGTATCCGCGAGGTCGCCGCGAATGCAGGAGGCCACGCGACGCTGTTCGTGCGCGGCGCGCCCGCTGACCCCAAAGTCGCACGCTTCGCTCCACTGAGCGCGGCGCTGCATCACATTCACCGTGAACTCAAGCGCCAGTTTGACCCGATGGGCATCTTCAACCCGGGGCGCCTTTACGCCGACTTCTGAAGGCGTGCCGCATGCAGACCCATCTCTCCCCTGAATTCAAGGACACGCCGTTGGGCCAGGAGGCCGAGGCGATCCTGCGCAAGTGCGTGCACTGCGGCTTCTGCACCGCAACGTGCCCCACCTACCAGCTCCTGGGCGACGAACTCGATGGCCCCCGTGGTCGCATCTACCTGATCAAGCAGGTGCTGGAGGGCCACGCTCCCACGCAAGAGACGCAGCTGCACCTGGACCGTTGCCTGACCTGCCGCAACTGCGAGAGCACTTGCCCGAGCGGTGTGGAGTACGGGCGCCTGGTCGACATCGGCCGCAAGGTGGTCGACGAGAAGGTGCCGCGCGGCATCGGTTCGCGCGCCTTGCGCTGGGCGCTGAAGGAGGGCTTGACCTCGCCGCTGTTCGGGCCCGCGATGAAACTGGGGCAAGCCGTGCGGCCGCTGTTGCCGCGCGCCTTGAAAGACAAAGTGCCGGCGCGCCAGCACGCCGGCACCTGGCCCACGAATTCGCATGCACGCAAGGTGCTGCTGCTCGAAGGCTGCGTGCAGCCTTCGATGATGCCCAACGTGAACAGTGCGACGGCGCGAGTGCTGGACGCCGCCGGCATCCAGACCCTGGTCGCGCCGCAGGCCGGCTGCTGCGGGGCGGTGAAGTTCCACTTGAATGACCACGATGGCGGCAAGGCGCAGATGCGCGCCAACATCGATGCGTGGTGGCCGTTCATCGAGCGCGGCGAGGTGGAAGCCATCGTGATGAATGCGTCGGGCTGCGGCGTCACGGTCAAGGAGTACGGGCACATGTTGGCGCACGATGCGGCCTATGCGGGCAAGGCGCGCCGGGTCGGAGAGCTCACGCGCGACCTGAGCGAATTGCTGCCCGGGCTGGTCGAAAGCCTGCGCGGCCGCTTGCGCGTGCCCCAGGAAACGCTGGCCTTCCACCCGCCCTGCTCGCTGCAACATGGCCAGCAGCTCAAGGGCGGGGTCGAGGAATCCCTGGGCGAGTTGGGGTTTACCGTCCGAGTGGCCCCGGTTGAGCCGCACCTGTGTTGCGGCTCGGCGGGAACGTTTTCGGTGCTCCACCCGAAACTGTCCCACGAACTGCGAGACCGCAAGCTGGGCCACCTGGCCCCGCTGAACGCCCATACCATCATGTCAGCGAACGTCGGCTGCATCGCGCACCTGCAAAGCGGCACTTCCACCCCGGTACGGCACTGGGTCGAGGTGCTGGACGATGCGTTGCAGGAATCTTCGAGGGCAGCGACAGCCTCCTGACACCAGCTTGTCAGGAGCCGGCAGGCACAGTAAGGTGCCCTATGCGACGCGCCGACCGCCTCTTCCATATCATCCAGCTGATCCGCGGCAGGCGCCTCACCACGGCCGCCTACCTGGCGCAGCGACTGGAAGTGTCCGAGCGCACGATCTACCGCGACGTGGCGGACCTGCAATCGCAGGGCGTGCCCCTGGAAGGCGAGGCCGGGGTGGGCTACCGCCTTGGCGCGGGGTTCGACCTGCCGCCGATGATGTTCACGCAGGACGAGGCCAAGGCGCTGGTGGCGTCGATGCGTGTGGCGCAGTCCTGGCTCGACCCGGCGCTGGCCCAGAGCGCCGAAGACGCGCTGGGCAAGATCCTGTCGGTGTTGCCAGTGGAAGCACGGGTCGCAGCTGAAGCACTGGCGGTGTATGCGCCTTCGGGCGGCCTGTCGAACACGGCCCAGCGCACGCTGCAAACCCTGCGCGAAGCGGTGCAGGAGCGCTGCAAGATCTTCATCAACTACCGCGACCAGAGCGACAACTCCAGCGAGCGCACCTTGCGACCGCTGGGCTGCTTTTATTGGGGCAAGGTCTGGACCTTGTCGGCCTGGTGCGAAAGGCGCGAGGACTTCCGCACGTTCCGCATCGACCGCGTCACCTACCTGCGCCGGCTCGACGAGCGATTCCGTGACGAACCTGGCCGCACACTCGCCGACCTCCTGCGCCTGAACGAGGCGCAAGCCCGTGAACAGGGCTGGGCTCACTGAAATCCTGAAAGCGGATTGCCGGACGCAGAGGTCGCAAAGGATTCGCAGAGGACGCAAAAGAATACAAATAGAATTTTCTTTGGAAGTCCTTTTGCGTCCTCTGCGTTATTTCTGCGACCTCCGCGTCCGGCTGTCCGCTTTCAGCAGCCCGCCTTCAGCAGCCTCAACCAGCCAACGCAGCCTGCACGTCCTTCGCCAGCTTCTTCGGCTCGTCCTGGGGTGAGTAGCGCTTAATCACCTGGCCATCCTTGCCCACCAGGAATTTCGTGAAGTTCCACTTGATCCCGGTGCTGCCCAGCAGGCCCGGCGCCTCCCGCGTGAGCCACTGGTACAGCGGGTCCGCGGCGGGGCCGTTCACGTCGATCTTGGCCATCATCGGAAAACTCACGCCGTAGTTCACCTGGCAGAACTGCGCGATCTCGCTGTTCTCGCCCGGGTCCTGCGAGCCGAACTGGTTGCAGGGAAAGCCCAGCACCACCAGCCCGTCCTTGCCGAATTGCTTGTGCAGCTCCTCGAGGCCGCCGAACTGGGGCGTGAAGCCGCAGGCGCTGGCCGTGTTCACCACCAGCAGCACCTTGCCCTCGAACTTCTTCAGGGGCACGGTCTTGCCGTCGATCTGCTTCGCCTCGAAATCGTAGATGCTGGCCATGGTTCGCCTTTCCTTTTGCGGATTGGCGGCTATTTTGCGCCTGCGGCTGCCTGCGTGTTGTCGCCCACCGGCCAGGCCGACCAGGCGGCGGCCAACAGGATCAGCGCGCCGCCGACCCAGGTGCGCGCATTCATCTCCGAGGCGCCAAGCGCCACCGATGACACACTGGCGAACACGATCTCGGCCAGCATGATGAGGGCCGATGTGTGCGCGTTGAGGTGCGCGGCGCCATATTGCAGCGCCACGTTGCTGGCGAGGAAACCCAGGCTGAGCGCCACGCCGACACCCGCCCACGCCATGCTGGGAGCCGGTGGCAGCGGCACTGTCCCAGCCGCGGCGCCGAAGAGGGCTGCCGCGGCAGCCAGCAAAGCGCCGCCCAGGAACATCGCAAGGACGCGCGCCGGCGCATCGACATGCCGCAGGCGCCGCAGCACGATGTTGGTCAGCGCGAAACTGAAGCCGCCGGCGATTGCCAGCCAGTCAGGTGCGGAGTGCGGCACGGGCCACGGCGCGCCGGGCTCCTTCAGGACGATCACCACACCGGCCATCGCGATCGCCAGGCGCAGCAAGCCCAGGGGCGTCGGCCGCTCGCCCAGCATCACCCAGGCCAGCACCACCGTCCACGCGGGCATCAGATAGAACAGCAGCACGACGCGAACCACGTCGCCGACCGTCACGCCCCAGTTGAAGCCGACGTTGGTCAAGCCCGCGGCGACCAGCAGCAGCCACAGGCCCGGTTGCTTCGTGAAGGCGCGCCAGGCATTCGGGCGCGCAACCAACAGCAGCGTGAGCGACAGGAAGTACACCATCGCCGTGGCCCACAAGGGATGCAGGCCCAGCTCGTTCAGGCGGCGAAACGGCCACCACGACACGCCCCAGACCAGGGCATTGAGCAGCAGGGCCAGCGCAGGCAGCAGGCGCGCGCCGCTGTCACCCATGCAGGTTGTCGTGTCGCGCGACGCGCAGCAGGTGCTCGATTTCCTCGGGATGCTTGATGCAGTTGTTCGCGTGCCAGCGCTGGATAACGTACATGATCGTTGCCACGACCAGGCCGAAAGCGGTGATCGCGCCAAAGGCCGACATGCCCATGCCGGTGGACAGGCTGTAGAAGGCGCCCAGCCCCAGGATCGCGGCCTGCTCATTGAAGTTTTGCACGGCGATCGAGCGGCCCGCGCCCATCAGGTTGTGGCCGCGGTGCTGCAGCAGCGCGTTCATCGGCACCACCAGGAAGCCACCGAGCCCGCCCATCAGGATCAGGAAAGGCACGGCCGCCCAGACGTTGTGGATGAAGTTCATCACGATGATCAAGAGGCCCATCAGGATGCCCATCGGGATCACGTTGGTGGCGGTGTCCAGCCGCATGCGCATAGAGGCGACGATCGCGCCGACGGCGGTGCCGATAGCCACCACGCCGCCCAGCGACGAAGCCTGCGTCGTGCTGTAGCCCAGTGCTGCCGCGCTCCAGGCCAGGATGATGTAGCGCAGGTTGCCGCTCACGCCCCAGAACAAGGTGGTGGTGGACAGCGAGATCTGGCCCAGCTTGTCGCGCCACAGCCGCGAGTTGCAGGTCCAGAAATGAGGCACCAGCTCCAGCGGGTTCTTCGGCATGGGCCGCATCTCCACGCCAGTGTGCGGGATGCGCGTGTTGAACCAGGCGGCGAGCGCATAGACGAAGATCAGCACGGAGATTGCGGCCTCCGGCGCCGTGTCAATACCGGTGTCGATCACCGGGATGTCGATCATCAGCAGGCGCGAAGACACCACGTGGCCCACCAGCTGACCGCCCAGCAGGATGCCCAGGATGATCGACGCGATGGTCAGCCCCTCGATCCAGCCGTTGGCCTTGACCAGCTGCGACGAAGGCAGCATCTCGGTGAGGATGCCGTACTTGGCCGGCGAGTAGGCTGCGGCGCCCAGGCCGACCACCGCATAAGCCAGCAGCGGGTGCGAGCCAAACAGCATCATCAGGCAGCCCACCACCTTGATGCCGTTGCTCACGAACATCACGCTGCGCTTGGGGTAGGCGTCGGCAAACGCCCCGAGCCAGGGCGCGAGGACCACATAGAAGAGGGCAAAGATGGGCACCAGCGCGGCGCGCTGCCACTCGGGACCGCCGCCCAACTTGATCAATTCCACTGCGGCGACGAAAAGCGCCTGGTCGGCCAGCGACGAAAAGAACTGGGCCGCCATCAGGGTGTAAAAACCGCGCTTCATTCCGGGGGTTTGTTCCCATCAGGCCGCCTGATAGGCGGCGTTTCTTTCAGCTGTCTCCAAGCGACAAAGGGTTATATCACGCGGGTAATGCCAAAATTTGCCTGCCATGCCCCGTCCCATCCTCGCCACCATCCATACCGAAGCCTTGCGGCACAACCTGGCACGCATGCGCTCCGCCGCGCCCGACGCCAAAATCTGGGGCGTCGTGAAGGCCAATGCCTACGGCCACGGCATCGAGCGCGTGTATGAGGGCCTGCGCGGCGCGGATGGGTTTGCGCTGCTCGATCTGCAGGAGGCCGAGCGCGTTCGCGCGCTGGGGTGGCGCGGCCCCATCCTGCTGCTGGAAGGCGTGTTCGAGGCGCGCGACCTGGAGCTTTGTTCGCGGCTGGGCCTGTGGCACACGGTGCATTGCGAAGAGCAGATCGACATGTTGGCCATGCACAAGACGCAGCAACCGCATCGCGTGTTCCTGAAACTCAATTCGGGCATGAACCGCCTGGGCTTTGCGCCGCACAGCTATCGCTCGGCATGGACCCGCCTGGAAGCGCTGCCGCAGGTGGACGAAATCTCGCTGATGACGCACTTCAGCGATGCCGACGGCGCCCGGGGCGTGGCCGCGCAGCTGCGCGTGTTCGAGGGGATCACCCGCGACCTGCCGGGCGAACGCACGCTGGCCAACAGCGCTGCGGCCCTGCGCTTTGGCGGCGACGCGGCGGTGCGTGGCGACTGGATCCGGCCCGGCATCTCGGTCTACGGCAGCTCGCCCGACTTCCCCGACCATGACATCGCGCATTGGCAACTGCAACCCGCCATGACCCTGTCCAGCCGCCTCATCGGCGTGCAGCAATTGCAGCCCGGAGACACGGTGGGCTACGGCTCGAACTTTACTGCCGACGCGCCGCTGCGCATCGGCGTGGTGGCCTGCGGCTATGCCGACGGCTACCCGCGGCATTGCAACACCGGCACGCCGGTGCTGGTAGGCGGCGTGCGCACACGGCTGGTCGGGCGGGTCAGCATGGACATGTTGGCTGTCGATCTCACGCCGGTACCCGACGCGGGCATCGGCACGGAGGTGACGCTGTGGGGCCGCGCCCCGAACGGTGCGCTGCTCGCCATCGACGACGTGGCGCGTGCCGGTGGCACGGTGGGCTACGAGTTGATGTGCGCCCTGGCGCTGCGGGTGCCGGTCGCAGTCGAATGACGCGCTGGACGATGGCTCAGTAATCCGTCCGGGTTATAACGCAGGCCTTGGCAGGAGGGCCGATGAATCAAAAAGAATCCAGGATCGCCGCGATCATCCTCGCGATGGTGGCGACCAGCGTGGGCATGCTCGCGTGGGGCTTGCACATGGACGACGGCACCGACCGCTTCGGACCCATGCGCAGTTTCATGGCGGGCGGCCAGGAACACGTCGCGGTGTTCCACTCGAACCACCTGCACCTGATCGACGCCGCCGGCAAACGCTGGGGGCGCCAGCCGTTCCATGACTTGTTGCTGACCGAAGAACCCAATGACATGGATTGGACGGTCGATGCGCAAGGCAAGGTGCAGGCCTGGTTCTTCGAGGACACTGCGCCACGCGTTGTGAGGTGCGACCTGGCGGCCTCCGGCGAGCGTCTGGAGGCTTGCGTGCAGGCGGCGGCCGGGCCGCAACTGAAGGCCAACGAGCGCTCGCGCGCGGTGCATATCGCCGTCGACGTGGCGCGCGCGCGGATGTTCGTCGCCGACGCCCACGGGCAGGCGGTGCGCGCTTTCTCGCTCGACGGCCGGCTGCTGTCGGAGTCGGCCAAAGGCGAGCTGTTCTTTCCCAATCGCCTGCGCATCACGGGCGACAGCCTCATGGTGGCCGATAACGATCACCACCGCATCGCGTGGTTGGACATCGCTGCCGACAAGCCCAGCTTCGCCCTGCGCAGGAGCCTGCGTTCGCAGGACCACCCGCAGCTGCGCACCGGCCGCAACCGCGTGGCGGACTTCGCGCTGGTGCCCGACGCGCTGGGCCCGCCGTCCGTGCTCTGGATGCTGGCCGTGGCGCAAGGCCAGAAGAAAGGCGACGTGCTGGTGTGGAACGCGGGCCAGCCTGTCGCGCGAGCCGACCTGGGCGGCTTCGGCGACCCGCTCTTCATCGACCGGCTCGGCAACGGCGCGATCGCCGCCGACTTCGACGGCGTCGCCTTGTACCGGCTCGGCGCACGAGGCCAGTACCTGGGCGCCTTCGGCGATGAGGCGGTGCAGCGCGACCTGCGGACTTCGCGCGCACGGGTGGCATCAGCGCAGGGTTGGATGCGCGCGGGCTGGGTGGGCTTTGCGGCCAGCCTCTTGGTGGGTTTCCTGCTCGCCTGGCGCTACGGCGAAAAACCGGGGCAGCAGGCGCTGGTCGCCGCATTTGCAGGGTGCGCCGATTTCCCCGCGGAAGTGCCAAGCGGCACTGCCGTGCTCGAGCCCCAACCCTGGTTCGGCCGGGTAACCGGTTTGGCACTGGGCCTGGGCGGTATCCTGATGGTGCTGATGCCTGCTGTGATGCTGTTCATTCTGAGCCAGCAGCAAGAAGGGGCGCCCGCCTTCATTTCCTCGCCGAGAGTGTGGTTCATCGCCGGGCTGGCGGCGCTGGTGTGGCTCAGCATGCCCGTGGCGCTCTGGTGGTCGTGGCGCATGGTGCGGCGGCGGTTGGTGCTCGCGCACGGCCACGTCCAGGTGTGCGTCGGCATGCGCATCCTCGAAAGTGCGCCGGTGTTGCAGGTGCTGGCGTCGCCGCAATCGCTGCTGATCGGAGGCACCATGCTGCCGTATCGCAGGCCTGCCATGTTGGGTCGGCGCGCGCGCTGGATCTTCGATGAAGAACAGCTCACGCGCTACTTGCTGGCGCACTTGCCCGTGAGCCAGCGGGTGACCCAGCACGAAATGGCGCGTGCGATGATGAAGCGCATGCCGCGCTGGCAGATCGCAGCCTTGGCCATTCCGATGGCCTCGTTCCTGGCCTTCGAGTTGTGGCGCGCTTTCGGCCGATGATGCGACTCAACGCCTGCGCAACCCCAGCGTCATCACCGCCCCGACCACAATCAGCGCTCCCACAATTTGCACCGGCGCAATGGCTTGCCCGAGCACCAGCCACGCCAGTACCAGCGCGAACACCGGCTCCACGTTCATGATCGCGGAGTTGCCAACCACGCCCAGCCGAGGCAGCACGGTGAACATGATGGTGAAAGCGGTGCCGTACAGGAAGGTGAGCGCGGCGAGGCCGCCCCAGCCCGCGGCCGCATCCGGCAGGTGAAAGCCCCCTTGCGCCACCACCATGGTGAGCGCGACCAGCCCTGCGATCGTCATCGTCGTTGCCGTGCGCACCCGGCCGTCCACGTCGCCGGCTTCGTGCTGCGTCACCACCAGCGCGAGGCCGAAGGTGCCTGCCGCCGCCAAAGCGAAAGCGACTCCTGCACCAATGCGCGACCACTGTCCCGCGGCGCCCAGACCTGAGGCCGCACCGAACACGTCGAGCGCGAGCGCCAGCCCGAACAGGATCGCCGGCATTGCGACCAGCATCGCGCGCTCGGGCCGCCGGCCGTAGATCAATCGCGACCACAAGGCGGTCCAGATCGGGTAGGTGTTGAATGCCAGCAGCGCCAGTGCCACAGGCAGGCGCGCTACCGCGGAGTACAGGCACAGGCTCTGCACGCCAATCAGCAGGCCGATGAGGGGCAACATGCGCTTGTGCCGCGCCGTGAAGGCGACTTGCACCCGCTGGCTGGCCAGCAGGGCGACGATCACCAGCGCCGTCACGGCGCTGCGGAAGACGACGGCGGTGGCAACGTCCACGCCGTGGTTGAACGCAATGCGCGCGGCCACGTGGTTCGCGCCCATCATCAGCGCGATCAGCAGCAGCGTCGCGAAAGCCGTACCGCTGATCGCCTTGCCAGCCGGCGCAGTCATTTTGGCGTGCTCTTCATGCGAACGCGCACTGCGGCCGCCAGCGCTTCCATCGCCTGCACTGTCGCGTCCCAGCCGATGCAGCCATCGGTCACGCTCTGCCCGTAGCGCAGGCCTTCGCGGCCGGTGGTGATGTCCTGCCGGCCCTCCACCAGGTGGCTTTCGAGCAGCACGCCCGCAATGGCACGGGAGCCGTGCGCCACCTGCCGCGCGATGTCGGCGGCGACTTCGGGTTGCCGTCGGTAGTCCTTGCTGCTGTTGCCGTGGCTGCAATCGACCAGGAGGCGTGCAGGCAACTCGGCATCGAGCAGGGATCGCGCTGCCTTCTCCACGCTGGCCTCATCGTAGTTGGGGCCGCCGTTGGCGCCGCGCAGCACCAGGTGCGTGTCGGGATTGCCGGTGGTCGTGACCACGATGGCCTGGCCGTCCATCGAGATACTGGGAAAGCGATGCGCCTGCGCCGCGACGTGGGTCGCGTCGATGGCCACGCCCACGCTGCCGTTGGTGGCGTTCTTGAAGCCCAGCGGCGCCGACAGGGCCGAGGCCATTTGCCGGTGCAAGGGACTCTCCACCGTGCGCGCGCCGATTGCGCCCCAAGACAGCAACTCCGCGTAATACTGCGGCGTGACCAAGTCGAGGATCTCGGACGCGGCCGGCACTTTCAGCCGCGCGCATTCGAGCAGGATGCGACGCGCTGCGCGCAGGCCTTCGCCGATGTCGCCTTCGCCATCGAGCCCCGGGTCGTAGATCAGCCCCTTCCAGCCCATGCGGGTGCGCGGCTTCTCAAAGTACACGCGCATCACGGGGAAGATCGCATCCGACAGGCGCTGCGAGACGTCGCGCAGCCGCTGCGCGTATTCGATCGCCGAGTCGGGTTCGTGGATCGAACACGGGCCGACGATCACCACCAGCCGGGGATCGTCGCCGCGCAGGATGCGCCGCACGGTCTCGCGCGAGGCGGCGATGTGCTGCGCCTGCGCTTCGCTGCAAGGCAGTTCTTCCTGCAGTGCGAGCGGCGAAGGCAGCGCATCCTCGCGCGCGATGTGCAGGTCGGAAATTTGCAAGGTCATCGGACCCGGTGCCAGTGTTTCGGGTACTGGGCGAAAAGTCTCATACTGATGGGGGAAGCTGAGACACCAACTTGGCCAGCAGTTGTTCGACATAGGCACCGTCTTGGTCTTGATACATCAAGACTGAAGGCGCGTTTAACCCAACGAAGCCGGGCTGAATCCTGGCTAACTCGGCTTCCGAATTTGCGCTCAGTACATATCCGCAGATAGGCACTGAGAAGTTCCACGTCGGGACAATCTTTTCCAGCAGATCGAACTTGTCCTGCGGCCATTGATGCCGCAGCCCTTTCGGTTCGATAAATGCCAACACCTGTTGATCGCCTCCTTTCAGCCACATCAAGAAGTCCGGGTAGAACCCCTCGGCCCAAGCGTGCCGACACCGAAAAGGATGACAAAGCGCACTTGCGCTCCGGCATCCATGTAGGCGTAGCGGGAAAACAGCTCGCCGCTCTTGACGCGTAGTGGCTGCCCTTGGTGGCCCAGTGAAAATGCGTGTCCTGTCCGTTGTAGGGCACGGCGTAGGCGGCGGTACCGCCGCGCCGCGCGCGGGGAATGAAGTCGCAGTCGTCCCAGTAGCGGCTGAAGAAGGTGTGCAGGTGGTAGTAGCAGTTGTCGGCTTCGCTGTCGGCCAATTGCTTGCCGCTGGTTTGTTCCAGCTTCTGGGTCCATTCGGCGATGCGGCCAGGCAGCGTCTCGTCCAGATAGGAAAGAATTTGCGCGCGCCGGTAGTTGAGGATGCGATAGATGCCGAAATCCAGGTCGGCCAATTCGAGCTTGAGGATGTCGCGCTTCAGCAGGTTCAGAAAGCGCTGCTGTGCGGTGGGGCGGGTCTCTAGGGGCATGGTAGGTTGTCGCGGTTTGAACTTCAAGGCAGGCTCGCCAGATGTGCGCTGGCTGCTTTGGCAAGCTTCTCGTCGAAGGTGGCCAGCGGCGCCTTCAGTTCGGCCGCAAGCCAGAGGTAGGCGGCGTCGTAGGCGGAGAGCTTGTAGCGCAGCGCCAGCGCGAATTGGGCGGCCACATCGATTTGGCGCCGTTCGATGGGGTATTGCGCGTAGTCTTCGAGTGCCGCCGCGAGCGACTCGCGCGGCCAGTGGAGCCGGTGCTTTTTCAGCGTGACGCTGGCGACCTCATGATCCAGCAGCCAGGGCGCGAACAGTTGCTTGCCGGCGATGCGGTGCATGGCCTCGGCACGCCAGGGCTCGTCGAACAGGATGCCGCAGATGGCGCTGCAATCGACGACGATAGGCGGGCGCACCTGATAGGCGACCGGCGGCTCCGCGACATACAGCCTTCGAGCGGCGGCCTTCACCGGCTGTCGCGGTCTTGCCGAATGATGTCGACCGACATGGGCCCCTTGGTGAAGGGCTCTGGAAAGCGTTCCAGGTGCTCGGCGTAGATCTGCTCGATCGTCTTGTAGCTCCGGTGCAGGCCCTGCGAACTCACTGCCGCGCCGGGTGGTCCGCTGGGGGTCTGTGTACTGCTCTGCACGGACTGGTCGGCAGCACCCGTTGCTGCGTGCTCGATGAGCGCCATGAGTTCGCCCTGCAACGATCTGTGGTTTCTGGCTGCGCGCTGTCGCAGGGCCGCCGCCCACTGTTCTGGCACGTCTTTGATGGACAGTGTAGTCATAGTGGCTCCAAAGTGACTATTTTTAAATTCTGGAGCCAAAATGGATCTATGTCAAATAGCGGGCATTCAATACAGGCCCCGCACCCGCGCATGCAGACGCGCCAGGCCCAGCAGCGCGTCGGTGTAGGGCGTGGGTACCTGTGTGAGCTCGCCCAGTTCCTTCACCACCGTCACCAGGGCGTCGAGTTCCACGGCCTTGCCGGCCTCGACGTCCTGCAACATCGACGTCTTGAAGGCGCCGAGTTTGCGCGTGACCGCGTGCCGGTCCTCGGGCTGCTGATCGATCGGGATGCCGATGCGCGCGCCGATCTCCTTCGCTTCGAGCATCACCTGGCCGATGAAACCGCGTACCAGGTCGTCTTCCAGAACACGATCGGTGGTGGCGCCGGTGATCGCGCTGATCGGGTTCATGGTCATGTTGCCCCACAACTTGTACCAGGCGTCCTTCTGGATCTGCTCGGACAAGACCGTCTCGAATCCGGCGCGCTCCAGCAGTGCCGCAAGCGCGAGAACCCGGGAGGACTTCTCGCCCGAAGGCTCGCCGATGACCAGCTTGTTGCCGAAGTGCTGGCGCACCACGCCGGGCGCGTCGAGCGAGCAACTGGCGTGCACCACGCAGCCGACGATGTGGCGGGCCGGCACCGCACGAGCAATGCCGCCATCCGCATCGACTGCCTTCAGCCGGGTCCCCGCATAGCGCCCGCCGAACCCTTCGAAGAACCACCAGGGTACGCCGTTCATCGCGGTGAGCACGATGGTGTCGGGGCCGATCAGCGGCCCCATCTCGCCGGCGATGCCGGCCATCGCCGGCGCCTTCACAGCGACGACCACGAGGTCCTGCACGCCGAGCTCCGCGGGTAAATCGCTGGAGCGAACCTTGGCGTCGACGGCCTGGTCGCCCTGCCGCAACTGCAAGCTGTGATCGCGCAGGGCCACAAGCGTCGCGCCGCGCGCCACCACGCTCACGTCGCAACCGGCACGCGCCAGTTTCACGCCGATCCATCCGCCGATCGCGCCGGCGCCGTAGATGCAGATTTTGTTCATTGCTTGTACGAGGAATCGCGCCGATCGACCAGCCGCGTCATCGCGTCGAAGACATCCAGCCCGCCGCCGAACTTCGCATCGAACTGAAAGGAGTCGCGCGTGGTCTTCTCGGCCACGGCGTCGGCAACGGGAATCGCGGGGCCGAGCGCGGCCTGCATCACTTGTACATCGCAGGCACGCTGCAAGGTCCAGAGCCGGCTGAAGGCCAGCGGCAGGCTCGGCGCCCAGGCCAGCAGGCCGTGGTTGCGCAGGATCACCGCTGGCTTGCTCCCGATGTTCTTCAGCAGCCGCGGCGCTTCGTCGGCGTGGATCGTGATGCCTTCGAAGTCGTGATACGCCACCATGCCGTGCAGTTGCGCGGAGTAGAAATTGTTCTGCGCCAGTCCCGCCAGCGTGCAAGCCACCGCCAGCCCGGTCGTCGTGTGCGTGTGCATCACGCAATGCGCTTGCGGAATGTTCTCGTGGAGCGCGGAGTGCACCGTGAAGCCCGCCGGATTCACCGGGTAAGGGTTGTCGTCCAGCTTGTTGCCCCGCGTGTCGACCTTCAGCAGGTTGCTGGCGGTGACTTCGCTGTAGTGCAGGCCGAAGGGGTTGATCAGGTACTGCTTGACGTCGCCGCTGACGCTGTGCGGCAAACGAACCGTGATGTGGTTGTAGATCAGCTCGGTCCAGCCCAGCATGTCGAAGACGCGGTAGCACGCGGCCAGTTGCACGCGGGCCTGCCATTCGTCGGGATGCATCTGCGGCTCCATCAGTAGGTCTTGCTGGCGGGCAATGCCGCCACGTCCTTGAAGCGGGACGCCAGCGCGCTGGTGTGCTTAACCAGGATGTTGCTGTCCAGGCCGACGGCGACGAAGGTCGCGCCCATCCCGAGGTACTTGCGGGCCAGCGCTTCGTCAGGCGTGAGGATGCCGGCCGCCTTGCCGGCTTTCACGATGCGGCGGATCGCATCCTCGATCAGCGCCTGCATCTCGGGATGGGTCGGATTGCCCACGTGGCCATGCGTCGCCGACAGGTCGGAGGGGCCGATGAACACGCCGTCCACGCCTTTGGTCGCCGCGATCGCGTCGAGGTTGGCGATGGCCTCGCGGGTTTCCGCCTGCACCAGCAGGCAGACCTGGGCGTTGGCCTCTTTCGCGTAGTTCGGATAGCGGCCCCAACGCGATGCGCGTGCGCCGCCGACGCCGCGAATGCCGTCTGGCGGGTAGCGCATCGCGCGCACCAGGTCTGCGGCCTGCTGCTGCGTGTCGACCATCGGCACCAGCAGCGTCTGCACGCCGATATCCAGGTATTGCTTGATGAGGGCGACGCCGACGTTGCCGTGGCCCACGGGCACGCGGGCGATGGCATGGGAGCCGGGGTAGCCCGCGATCACCTGCGCCTGTCGCAGGATCGACGGCACGTCGTTGGGCGAATGCTCGCCGTCGATCAGCAGCCAGTCGAAGCCGGCGCCGGCGCAGATTTCGGTGGAGTACGAGCTGGCCAGGCCCAGCCACAGGCCGATCTGCGGGCGTTTTTCGGCCAGGGCTTGCTTGAATGTGTTGAGGGGTGTTTGCATGGTGCGGCTTTCTTAAACGAATTGGAACTCGAAACGGCCGAGCGGCCCGTAGTCGGCGTCGAATCGGTCGCCCTGCTTGGCGGCGACCGGGCGGGTGAATGATCCGGCCAGCACGATCTCGCCGGCCTCGAGGCACTCGCCCCAGGGAGCAAGCTTCATCGCGAGCCAGGCCACGCCGATCGCGGGATGACCTTGCACCCCGGCGGCGAGGCCCGTTTCTTCCACGGCGCCGTTCTGGCGCAGGATCGCGCCGCACCAGGGCAGGTCGACTTCGCGCGGGTTCATCCGCCGGCCGCCGATCACGATACCCGCGTTGGCCGCGTTGTCGCTGATGGTGTCCTGCACCTTGCGCATGACCTTGGTGTGCCGGTCGAACTGCTCGATGCGCGCGTCGATGATTTCGATGGCCGGCACCACGCACTCGGTCGCGGCGAGAACGTCCTCGATGTCGAGCTTCGTGCCTTCCAAGCGGCGCTTGAGGATGAAGGCGAGCTCCACCTCCACGCGCGGCGCGATGAATCGCCCAGTAGGGATGGCGCCCGGCTCGAACATCATATCGTCCAGCAGCGTGCCGTAGTCGGGTTCGTCGATCTGGCTGGAGATCTGCATCGCCCGCGAGGTCAGGCCGATCTTGTGCCCGACGAGTTTGCGCCCTCGCGCGATCTTGTGCGCGACCCAGGCGCGCGAGATCGCGTACCCGTCCTCCACGGTCATGGCGGGAAAGCGCTTGGAGAAGTGTTCCATCTGCACCCGCGACTGTTCGCTCTCGTCCAGTTCCAGGGCAAGCTGCGCAATGAGATCTTCGGAGAACATGGACGGCCTACTTGTTGAACAAGGGATGCAAGGTGCTGTGCTTGGCGTCGTACACCTGGCCAGGGCTTTCGTCGATCTGCAAGGTGATGCCAATCAGGTGGCTGTCGAAGACCGGCGCGAAGTGCTTCTTCACGACCGCGAGCAGGGTGTCGCCGGCATGATTCTTCACCTCGTCGCTGCGGCCCGCGCCCATCCGCACATTGATGTAGACAAAACTGTAGTCGCCCT
Source organism: Ramlibacter sp. (assembly GCA_046595775.1). Classification (GTDB taxonomy): domain Bacteria; phylum Pseudomonadota; class Gammaproteobacteria; order Burkholderiales; family Burkholderiaceae_C; genus Ramlibacter. The sequence goes on from JBKJOM010000322.1 coordinate 18,898, forward strand.
TGCCGTCGGCGACGGCGCAGTGCGCCGCCGGGTAGGCGAGCACGCGCGTCCCGCCGGTGGGAAAGACTTGCTTGCCGGCTTCGTCGAGCACGGTGAGCATGGTGTCGGCCAGTGCCCGGCACAAGGCGCCCATGTCGGTCATGCGATCGACGTTGGGCGTGTACAGGATGACGCAGTGGGGCATGGGTTTAAAGCCGGGTGGCGATCGACGAGTAGCCGTCGGCGGCGGAGGCCTGTGCCTTCGGTATGGCGTGGCCATCCTGCGGTGTCACGGGAAAGATGGCGTTGATCTGCCCGGTGCCGGAAGCGCCGAAGTAAGGCGTGACCACTTCCGCCTTCCCGTCGTAAGCGGACCAGCCCAGCGCACCCAGCAGCATCGCGGTGTCGTGCATGAAGCCCTCACCGTGGCCCTTGGCCGCGTACTCGGGCAACATGCCGCAGAACGCCTGCCACTCGCCGGCCTGCCACATGCGCACCACCTCGTGGTCCAGTTGTTCGAGGAACGGACTCCAGACCTTGAAGGCAAATTCCGGCGCCAGGCCGTTTTGTGCGAAACGGTGCGACAAGGAGCCGCTCGCGAACACGGCCACCGTGCCGTCGTACTCGTCCTCGATCGCGCGCCGCACCGCCCATCCGAGCCTCGCGCTGTCATCGAGGTAGTGCGCCATGCACAGCCCCGAGATCGACACTACCTTGAAGTGATGGCCCGTGTTCATGTAGCGCATCGGCACCAGCGTGCCGTATTCCGGGTTCAGGGTCGTCGCGTCGTGGGCCAGCGTTTGCACGCCGGCCAAGTTGGCGACCCTGGCAATCAACTGGCCCAGCGCCGGGTTGCCCGGAAACTCGAACGGCATGTTGCTGATGAAGTGCGGCAGCTCGTTGCTGGTGTAAAGCCCCTTGAAATGCGGCGCGCAGTTGACGTGGTAATTCGCGTTGACCAGCCAGTGCGTGTCAAACACCACGATGGTGTCCACACCCAGCTCATGGCAGCGCCGCCCGATCTCCAGGTGCCCGTCGATGGCGTCCTGCCGGGTGCCTTTGCGCGGGCCTTCCAGCTCGCTCAGGTACATCGACGGCACGTGCGTGATCTTGGCGGCCAAAGCGAGCCTACCCATGGCGAGCCTCCTGATCCTCGAGCCTACCCATGGCGAGCCTCCTGATCCTCGAGCTTGCTCATTGTCATGCCCCCCAATGCGGGATGTGATGCGACCCCAGCGAGACCGCGATGTTTTTCGGTTCCAGGAACACTTCATAACTCCAGGTGCCGCCTTCGCGCCCCGTGCCCGAGGCCTTGGTGCCGCCAAAGGGCTGACGCAAATCGCGCACGTTCTGGCTGTTGACGAAACACATGCCGGCCTCCACCTGCGCGGCGACGCGGTGGGCCTTGCCGATATTCTCGGTCCACACATAGCTCGACAGGCCGTAGGAAATATCGTTGGCGATGCGCACTGCGTCCGCCTCGTCCTGGAACGGGATCAGACACGCCACCGGCCCAAAGATCTCTTCCTGCGCGATCCGCATGCGGTTGTCGACATTGGCGAATACGGTGGGCATCACATAGTTGCCCTTCTTCACGCGATCGGGAAGCGCAGGCGCAGCGAGCCCGCCGCACAGCAGCGTGGCGCCTTCCTGCGAACCCAGTTCGATGTAGCTGCGCACCTTGGCCAGGTGCCCCTGCGAGATCATCGGGCCGATGATCGTTCTGTCGTCCAGCGGGTCGCCGACGGCGATCTTTTTCGCGCGCTCGGCGAACTTTTGCGCGAAGCCGGCGTAGACCGATTGCTGCACCAGAATGCGGCTGCCCGCGGTGCAGCGCTCACCGTTGTTGGAGAAGATCATGAAGACTGCAGCGTCCAGCGCGCGGTCCAGGTCGGCATCTTCGAAGATCACGAACGGCGACTTGCCGCCAAGCTCCATGCTGAACTTCTTCAGACCCGCTTCCCTCACGATGCGGTTGCCGGTGGCAGTGGAGCCAGTGAACGAGATCGCACGCACATCGGGATGCCGCACCAGCGGCTCGCCGGCCTGCTGGCCGTAGCCATGCACGATGTTCAGCACGCCGGGCGGGATTCCGGCCTCGAGCGCCAGCTCGCCCAATCGCGCCGCCGTCATCGGCGACAACTCACTCATCTTCAGCACGGCCGTGTTGCCGAAGGCCAGGCACGGCGCAACTTTCCATGTGGCCGTCATGAAAGGCACGTTCCACGGCGACACCAGCGCGCAGACACCGACGGGATGGAACAGCGTGTAGTTGAGATGTGTCTCGGTGGGGTATGTGTGTCCGTCGACGCGCACGCACATCTCGGCGAAGTAATGGAAGTTGTCGGCGGCGCGCGGCACCAGTTGCTTGCCGGTCTGCGAGATCACCTGGCCCGTGTCGTTGGTTTCGGTTGCCGCGATCTGCGGCACGTTGGCGGTGATCAGGTCACCGAGCCGGCGCATCAGCCGTGCCCGTTGCGTTGCGGGCAGGCCGGCCCATCTCGGGAAAGCCTCTTTCGCTGCCGTCACTGCCGCGTTGACTTCGGCCTCGCCGCCCGAGGCCACTTCGGCCAGCACTTCCTGCGTGGCGGGGTTCACGGTTTCAAAGTAGTCGCGACCGGCTACCAGCTTGCCGCCAATCAGGTGTTCGATTTTCATCATTCGATCGTGTTCTTCAATGCGCCGATGCCTTCGATCTCAGTCACCACCACGTCGCCCGCCTGGCAATCGACGACGCCGTCTGGCGTGCCAGTGAGGATCAGGTCGCCCGGGCGCAATGTCATGAAGCCGGAAAAATATTCGACGAGGAACGGTATGTCAAAGATCATGTCCTTCGTGTTGCCGCGCTGCGTGACCTTGCCGTTCACGGTAGTCTGCAAGGCCAGTGCCATCGGGTCGGGCACGTCGTTGCGCTCGACGAACCAGGGGCCGATCGGCGTGGCGCCGTCGCGGTTTTTCACGCGCAGGTTGGGTCGGTACCAGTTCTCCAGGTAATCACGCACCGCGTAGTCGTTGGCCACCGTGTAGCCGCCGACGAAGTCATAGGCGTCATCGCGCCTCACATGCCGCGCGGTCTTGCCGACGATCACCACCAGCTCGCACTCGTAGTGCATGAAGGTCGCATCGGGCGGACGCAGGGTTTTCTGTGCGTGGCCGGTGAGCGCGTTCTCGCCCTTGAGGAACACCAGCGGTTCTGACGGTGGCTTGAAGGCCAGCTCCTTCGCGTGGTCGGCATAGTTCAGGCCAAGCGCCAGGATCGTGCGCGGCTGCTTGCCGGGATTCAAAGGCGGCAGCCAGGTAACTTCGTCGAAGCCCACCAGTGTGGCGTTGTCCAGGACCAGCTGGCCGTCGCGCTCGGCGGCGTTCTGGATCACGCCCTCGTGAATGACGCGCGCGTACTTCATGGGGGCTCCGCGACCAGCGTCTGGGTGAGGCTGCCCAAGCCTTCGCCGCGAAGTTCGACAGTGTCGCCAGCGTGTGCGAGCGGGCGATCGGCGGCGAGGCCGATCATCAGCAGGTCACCGGCGCCCAGCGTCATGAACTCGCTCACTTCGGAGAGCAATCTTTCGGGCGGCCGCACCAGGTCGTTGAATTGCACCGTCTGCTTCAAGTTGCCGTTGATTCGCACCTCGACAGTCAACCACGAAGGATCCACCGCGTTGTCGGCGGCGAGCAACTTGTCACCCACGCCGAGGAAGCCGTCGCGGCAGCGGAATTTTACCGGCGGCCGGAAGTAGCTCTCGTGCGGCAGCGACCAGTCGTTCACCAGCACATAGCCGGCGACTTCGCCCGGCGCTTTCATCACTATGGCAATGGTGGCGCCAACTTCGACGCCTTCCGCCGGCACCGCAACTGCGGCGCCGTCACCACTCCAGGTGTTCGCGGGCTTGATGTAGAGCACCGGCGCGCGCGGTGGCGCCTTGTACGGCGCTTCAGTCATCTTTGGCGCCCAGGCGTCGTACTCGGCACGCGAGTTCAGCAGCGTGCCGTAGACCTGCCCTATCGCGAGGTACCGAGTCATGTGGCCTCCAGTGAGATCACCTGGTCGAGCAGCTTGTACAGCTGCGACAGTTGTTGCTTGCCGAGAGACGCTTCCATCCACTCGTAGTGCGCCTCGACGGCGTGCGAGAGCTTGTCCACGAGTTTGAGTCCCTTCGCCGTGGCCTGCACCACGGTGCGCCGCTGGTCGTCGGGGTCGCGCTCGCGGCGCACCAGCCCGTCGCGTTCCATCCGCGCCAGCATTCCTGTGAGGCTGGGGCCTAGGATGAATGCCTCGCGCGCGACACGGCCGGTCTCCACCGTGCCGTGTTCGCCCAGCACGCGCAGCACCCGCCATTGCTGGTCGGACAAGCCGTGCTCGCGCAGCCTCGGGCGGGTATGGGCCATCACCGACTCGCGTGCCTGCAGCAGCAGGCGAGGCAGGTTGCGGTGGGCAAAGGGCGTGGTCATCGATCAGGCGGTGCGCAAGTTATTTAATATATTAAATGAATGCACGAACCGCCGCAAGCCGGGCGGTTGCCGAGTGTCGGGCAGCCTAAGAGGCCGCTAGTTCTTGCACTGGACGTCGTTGACGAGGACGTCCGTCTTTCGCTTCTTCTCGTCGCCTGCCTGCGCCTCTTCCGCCTTGATGAGCAGCTTGACGAAGCTCGTCAGCAGCGTGTCCTGCTCGGCAATGGACTGGATGACGAGTGCGCGCGCCGTCTCGTCGCGCAGTAACGCGACGATCTTGTCGGCCTGGGTGACGGGCTCGGGGGTGGGCGCGGGCGTTGGCGCGGGTGTCGGAGCCGGCGTTGGTGCGAGTGTGGGCGCGGGCGTTGGTGCAGGCGTTGGTGCAGGCGTTGGTGCAGGCGTTGGTGCAGGCG
>JBKJOM010000007.1:0-7376 GCA_046595775.1 Ramlibacter sp.
GAGCGCGTCCAGGAGGGATGCGAGCGGGGCTCCGGCCGGCGTGGTGCGTGGTCCCCGCTGGTCCCGATGTGGAGGGACTGGAGGAGGTCGACCTCGAGCGTGGCAACCTCACCGCCCGGGTGATCCCCTTCATGTCCCAGGATCGTTACGATGAACTGCTCTGGGCTTGCGACGTCAACTTCGTCCGCGGCGAGGACTCCTTCGTCCGTGCGCAATGGGCCGCGCGTCCCTTTGCCTGGCACATCTATCCGCAGGAAGAAGGCGCGCACTGGGTCAAGCTGAAAGCTTTCATCGAGCGCTATGGAGCGGGGCTTGGGCGCGAGCACCTGGCGGCCGTCACCGGCCTGTGGGAAGCCTGGAACCGGGGCGATCCAGTGGCGGTGGAATGGGCCGCCTTCGCTGATCGGATGGGTGCGCTGGAGGCGCATGCGCGAGGCTGGTCGAAAGCCCAGGCAGCACGGCCAGACCTGGCGGCCGGACTGGTGGATTTTGCAGATAACGTGTTAAAATGAAAGGCTTTTTACACCCGTAACCATAACGGAAACATCATGAAAATCGCCCAGGACCTGCGGGCCGGCAACGTCATCACGCTCCACAACGACCCCTGGGTCGTTCTCAAGGCCGAATACAACAAGGGTGGCCGCAGCTCGGCCACCATGAAGCTCAAGATGAAGAACATCCTCACCGGCTCCAACCAGGAGACGGTGTACAAGGCCGACGACAAGTTCGAGCTGGTGATGCTCGAGAAGAAGGAAGTCACCTTCTCCTATTTTGCCGACCCGATGTACGTCTTCATGGACCCCGAATACAACCAGATCGACATCGAGAAGGAATCGATCGGGGAAGCCATCAACTACCTGGAAGACGGCATGTCCGGGGAAGCCGTGTTCTACGACGGGCGTGCCATCTCGTTCGAGCTGCCCACGACGATCGTGCGCGAAGTGGTCTACACGGAACCCGCGGTGCGAGGCGACACGTCAGGCAAAGTGCTCAAGCCCGCCAAGCTCGCCACCGGCTTCGAAGTCGGCGTGCCGATCTTCGTGGCCCAGGGCGACAAGGTGGAAATCGACACGCGCACCGGCGAATACCGCCGCCGCGTCTGAGACGATAGCGACTTTGAAGGGCTCCGCGAGGAGCCTTTTGTTTTTGGGAAAGCCCCTGGACTTCGAGTTCGACTTCGCGCGCCTGGCCGTCCCGTTTCGCATGCAACCGGGACTGGCAAGGATCGACCCGGCCGAGCGGCAACTGATCGCGCTCGATCCTCGTTCCCGCCTCTTCGAGGAAAAGCGCGCCGTTTTCGAAGCGGGCCAGTCCCGCCAGGTCGCACCCGCCTTCGACCCATCTCCCGCGCTGGACGCCATCGCACATCACCTGCCGAGCGAGCAACCGCCCGAGCTCGCCTATCGCCAGGACCTCGCCGTACTCGACGGCGAGACGGGAACCTTGCCCTGGCTGTGCGTGTGCGTCCCTTCGCACTGGGCACCCGAAGAAAAAATAGGCTTGGGCTTCGCGGCACTGCACGCCCCTGTCGCCGACAACCAGCGGCTGGTGAACGCCTCCGCGCAACTGGTCAAGTTGGTCACGGCCGGCGAATGCTGGGAACGCTTCGTCCTGACGGTCAGTCCCTCCCCGCGCCATGACCAGCACCCGCGGCGCCACGCCCGCACGCCCTGGCCCACGGCGCTGGACGATGATGCCTTCGCCGCAGGCTGCTGGTTGCGCGGTGAACGCCAGACTTTCTTCCCCGTCCTGCGCGGCACGAAGCAAGCTGTGTTCACGATCCGCGTGATGCTCCAGCCGCTGGCGGAGGCTGCAGCGACACCGGGCAATGCGCGCCTCCTGCACGACTGGTTGGCCTCCATGTCGGCCGCCGTGCTGGACTACAAAGGCCTTGGGCCAGCAAGGGCACTCCTGGTTCGCTGGCTCGCGGCCCGCAGTGCCTGAGGGAAACCGCCTGGCACTTCGCCTCGGTCATCATCAGTAGAGCCGGCGCAGCAACAGCGCTGCCAGCACCAGTCCGACGGTGAGCACGACGCCCAGCACAGCCACGACCATGCCGATCGGCAGGCGTGACTCCGCGCCGGCGGCCGGCGCCGCGCTGTCAGCGCCGGGATAAGGCGTCGCATCCGGCAACCATCCCGCGAATTCGCCAGCCGACTGCGGCGAGAAAAGCTCGAGCGTGACGCGCTGCAGCTTGCCCTTGTCGGCGCGCAACCACAGGTCCACCAGCGAACCGCGCAAGCGCGCATGAATCACCTGGGCCAGCGGAATCTTGACCCGGTCTTCCTTCCAGCCCAGCCCCTGGCGGAATCGTCCGGCCAGGCGGATGACGTCTTTCTGAACCCGCGCTTCGACCTCGCCCCGGAAACCTGGAATCGCGATGCTGCCGCCTTCGACCTCGGCGAGGCCACAAGTGAAAGTAGCCAGGACGACGGAGACGCTGGTGCGCGTGGGATTGAAGTCGCCCGGCGTGCGGATGAGGTCGGCCACGGTGATGCGCGCACCCGTTGGCCCGATGACGACGTGCTCGCCCGTCAGCGCTTTCTTGATGCGCATGCCGACGATCGTGCGGCGGTCATACGGTCCTACCGTACGGCCTTCGAGCTCGACGTAATACAGGATTCCTTCCAACCACTTCCCCAGCGACTAACCCGGGCGCAAGGATACGCCAACCGGTCCGCTTGCCGCAGAATGGCGCCATGTCTTCCACCCGCAACATCCACGATCGGCGTCTGGCCGATGCCTGGGCCACGCTGCAGTCGCACTCCAATGAGGGGCTGCCGCTGGAGCCCGATGCCAGCCGCCTTGCCTTCGCCGACCCCGAATTCCTGCTGCGCCGCGAAACGCGCGGCATCCGCTTCCAGCTCGAGTTGCTCAAGCCCGACCTGGAACAGCAGTCGCTCGGCATCGAGAACACCATCGTTGTCTTCGGCAGCGCCCGCTTTCGAAGCGAGGAAGACGCCGCGGCGCTGGTGACAGCGGCCGAAGCCGGAGGCGATGAGGCGGTGATCCGGCGCGCCAGGGCGCTCGCTCGCAACGCCCACTACTACGAGAAGGCCCGGGCCTTCGGCAAGCTGGTGGCGCAATACAGCCAGGGCAAGGAACCCCGGGACATGTTGTTCGTGTGCACCGGCGGAGGTCCCGGCATCATGGAAGCGGCCAATCGCGGTGCCTACGAAGGTGACGGCATCAGTGTCGGGCTGGCCATCGCGCTGCCGATGGAAGAAGCCGCCAACCGGTACGTGACGCCGGCGCTCTCGTTCAAGTTCCACTACTTCGCGTTGCGCAAGATGCACTTCATGATGCGCGCGAAGGCCCTGGTCGCTTTCCCTGGCGGCTTCGGCACGCTGGACGAACTCTTCGAGGTGATCACGCTGGTCCAGACGAAAAAGGCCAAGCAGGTGCCTATCGTGCTGTTCGGCACCGACTACTGGAAGAGGCTGATCAACTTCGACGTGCTGATCGAGGAAGGCGTGATCTCGCCAGCGGACCTGGCCTTGTTCCAGTACGCCAACGACGCCGAAACCGCCTGGCAGGCGATCAAGACTTTCTACCGCCTGTAGCGCTCAGTCGACTTCGTCGGAGGCGCTGGTCGGCTGGAAACCCGTCGCCCGCGTCAGCGTGGAAGGTGCGCCATCGGTGCCGCCGGGGGCGGGAGCAGGCGCTACGGGCTCATGCGCCTGGTCCGGGATGAGGATCACGCGCAACGGGTCGTCCGCGGCGGCGCGCAGCATGTCTTCCAGCAGCACGACCACCGCGGACATCGAGCTGCCATGTGCCGGCACCAGCGCCATCGCGATGCGCGGCTTGGCCACCATGCCCAGCGGCAGGCCCGACATCGGCGTGATGCAGTGCGCGATGACCTTGGCGCTCAGCGCCCGCGCGCGCGAAAGCGCCACGGGCCCGTCCACCAGCAGACCGAAGCGGAACTCGCCCAGGCGCGCAGCGGTGTCCATGTTGCGCAACATGGCGCAAAGGCGCTCGGCCAGGCGCAGCAGCAGTTCCAGCGAGTACTTGCGCCCGAACTCCGATCGCAGCGCCGGGAAGTTGGGGAAGTCGACGATGGCCACCACGCTCTGATGCTCGAAGCGCTGGGCCCGCTCGATAAGTTCCTTGCCGCGCGATGCGAACACCAGGTCGTTCACCAGGCCCGTGGCCGGGTCGATCTCCTGCAGTTGCGCAATGCGCTTGAGGTGGTCGCGCTTGGCCTGGTCGCGCCACGAGAGCAGCAGGTAGACGGCACCGATGGTCACGGCCAAGCCCCCGAGCAACAGCACCCAGGCCGGCTCGGAGGCACCGGCGCCTTGCAGCGTGGCGAGCCGATAGGCCGGCAGCGCGAGTGCCAGCGGCGCCAGCGCCAGCAACAGGTTGCGGGCGAAGCGGTCGCCGCGGTACCACGACCACAGCAGCACGCCCGTGGCGCAGGCCATCGACGCAGTCAGCACGCCTTGCGCTACCCAGCGCCGCCATGGGCTGTGCGCCATTCCCGCCACAACGGCACCGGCCAGCGCGAGCACAACCACGCCTAGCAGCAACCAGAAGAGAATGCGGGCGCGTTCGCGCAGCAGCAATGCCTGGGCGACGAACGACAGCAGCGGCACGCACGCCAACGCCGGCAGCACGTGGTGCGCGGCATCGCTCCAGCCCGGGGATTCGGGCCAGAAGTGCAGGCCCGCCACGCCCACCGCACCACTGGCCGCGAGTCCGGCCAGCGCGGTGCCACCGCCAAGCCAGAGGTATGCGCCTTCGCGCAACGCCGAGCCGGTTGCGAAGGCATAGATGGCGCCCATCGCCAGCAGGCCGAAGTACACGCCGTACATCAACGACACGCGCTGCTGTTCACGGCTGAGCCAGCTCTCGCTCACGAATTCGACAGGCGCGGAGAAGCCGTCGCCCGCGACGATGCGCAACAGGTAGCGTGTGGGATCGGCCGCCGAGATGTTCAGCGGAAGCACCGGGTACAGGTGCGGCAGTGCCCACTGCGACATCGGCAGTGCATCGCCTGCGCGCAAAGGCGACCAGCTGTCGCCGCTGCCGCGTGTATAGAGCGTGACTTCATCGAGCCCTGGTTGCGACATGCGGACATACCAGCGCTGGTCGTCGGGCGTCGCAGGCAGCGTGAAACGGATCCACAGCACGGCCCCCGGTGCGAGCGGGTAACTGCCGCGCTCGGGCGTCGGGGCGAAGCCGTCTGCGCGCGCGGCGCCCATGGGCGTCATCGAGGCGGAGGGGTCCACCCGGAAATCGCCCCAGTCCTTCAGCTGCGCAGGTTGCGACTTGACGTCCAGGTCGAGGATCGAGCGCGCTTGAAGCGACGCGGGAAACAGGAGCAGTCCGCACAGCAGCGCGCGCAGGATGAGGGATTGCAACAAGCGGTGCATGGCGTCGGTCCCGGGTTCATCTTCCCACCCGGCTCATCCGTGCGCCCCGGTACAAACACTAGCGCTCGCGCCTGCCTTCCCCGAGCCGCCAGGCCAGGCGCGTCGCGCCCGCTACGAGAGCGCCGGCCACCCAGAACACACCCGAGATCCCGATCGCCGAACCGGCGAGGCCGAACAACATCGGCATGGTCACGCTCGAGGCGTTGATCGCCATCACGCGCAGTGCCACCGCTTCGCCATGGCGGTGCTCGGGCGTGATCTGGTGCAACATGCTCATGATCATCGGCTGCACCGACCCGAGTGCCAGGCCCAGCAGCACCGAGCACGTGGCCATCGCGAGCGGTGCTTGCATGAACGGGTAGATGGCGAACAGCAGCGCCGTGACCATCATCGCGGCGGCAAGAACCACCCACTCGCGCAGGTGGGCGGCCACCAGCGGTAAAGCCACGCGCACCAGCGCTGCGGCGATCGCGAACGCGCCCATGATGGAACCGATCACCGAGGCCGACAGGCCGCGCTCGTGCCCGAGCACCGGGAGCACGAACGTGTGCACGTCCCAGCACGACGACAGGAACCAGTTCACCAGCAGCAGGCGCCGGAATCCCGGCTCACGCAGGAGGTCCCAGGCCCGGGCTTTCTCGTGGCCCTCGGGGCGAACGACGGGCGGCAGTTCGACGGCCGACTGCACCCAGAACCACGAGATGAGCGGCAAGGTGGCCATCAGCAGGAACGCCAGCGGAAAGCCGCCGTTGTCGATCATGAGGCCGGCGCTGAACGGCCCCAGGAAGTTAGAGAAGGCGGGGCCGATCGCCAGCCACGAGAACACCTGCTTGAGCTCGGTCGGGGTCTGGGCGGCGCGGCCCACATGGCGCTGCAGTGCGATCGACGCTGCGCCGGCCGCGCCGCCGGTGAGCAAGGCGCTCAGGCACAGCACGGGAAAGACCGGGAAGAAAACCGCCAGCCCCGCGCCGAGCGAAGCCGCGACCACGCTCATCGCCATCGGGCGCTTGAGGCCATGGAGGTCGGCATAGCGTCCCGCAGGCAAGGCCAGAAAAACCTGGGTCAGCGCAAAGAGCGCCAGCAGCACCCCGACCGCCGCCTCGCTGTGCCCCTGCCTCAGTGCCAGCAACGGCGCGGCCATTCGGGTCCCCGCCATGCAGGCATGCAGGAAGACATGGCCGGCGATCAGGCGGGCGAGCGCGGGGTTGAGCCCTCTGCTCATGGGGCCGCGTCATCTCCTTCTGCCGCCAGGGGCAGCAGCGCTTGCGCCTGCGCCTCGGGCAGGGCCTCGACCACCTTCAGCGCCCGCCGCATCTGCTTGGTGCGCGTGTCGGCCGTGTCGAGCGTGTCGGAGGCCTTGCGCACCTGCTCGCGCACCTTCTCCACCCAGGTGCCGTAGCGCTCGAACTCGGTCTTGATGGCGCCCAGTACCTTCCACACTTCGGAGGCCTGCTGCTCCAGCGCCAGTGTGCGAAAGCCCATGTGCAGGCTGTTGAGCATCGCCAGCAGTGTGGTGGGTCCGGCCAGCGTCACCCGGTAGTCGCGTTGCAGGCTGTCCATGAGGCCGGGGCGGCGCAGCACCTCGGCGTAGAGGCTCTCGATCGGCAGGAACAGGATCGCGAAGTCAGTCGTGTGCGGCGGGCACAGGTAGTAGTCACTGATCGACTTGGCTTCCTGACGGATGCGCGACTCAAGTGCGCGTGCGGCGATGTCGGCCGCGGCCGGGTCCGCGCGGTCCTGCGCGTCGAGCAGTCGCTCGTAGTCTTCACGCGGAAACTTCGCGTCGACCGGCAGCCACACTGGCTCGCCGTCGCTGCTGCGTCCGGGAAAGCGAATCGCGAAGTCCACGCGCTGGTTGCTGCGCGGCTTGGTCTCCACCTGTTTGGCGTACTGCTCGTTGGTGAGCACTTGTTCGAGCAGGGCTTCGAGCTGCACTTCGCCGAAGATGCCGCGGCTTTTCACGTTGGTCAGCACGCGCTGCAGGTCGCCCACGCC
>JBKJOM010000103.1:0-29853 GCA_046595775.1 Ramlibacter sp.
TGCATCGGTTGCGGCTACTGCAGCTACGCCTGCCCCTTCGGCGCGCCGCAATTCCCATCGTCCGGCACTTTCGGCGTACGCGGCAAGATGGACAAGTGCACCTTCTGCGCCGGCGGCCCGGAGGCCAACGGCTCGCAGGCCGAGTTCGAGAAGTACGGCCGCAACCGCCTGGCCGAAGGCAAGCTGCCCGCCTGCGCCGAGATGTGCTCCACCAAGGCGCTGCTTGCCGGCGATGGCGACGTGGTCGCCGACATCTTCCGCAACCGTGTCGTCAAGCGCGGCAAGGGCGCAGAAGCCTGGGGCTGGGGCACGGCTTACGGTTCGAAGCAGGCCGGGCAACCGGGTGGGGCCAAGTCATGAGGGCGAAGAAAGGAATCGTCTGGGCCGTGTGGCCCTGCCTTGCGCTGCTGGGCGCTTGCGGCGAGCAGCCCCAGACCAGCGGCACCGGCGTCAAGACCGACGCCGCCGCTTTCTCCGGCACCGGCATGCCTTATGCGGTCCCCGGCTGGAAGCAGGGCGACAAGGCCAGCTGGGAGCAACAGATGAAAGTGCGAACCCAGATGGGCCAGAACGACTACACGAAGGTGCCCTGATGGCGGCAGCGAAGTTACTCGTCGCCATCAGCGCTTGGCTGGCCTTCAGCTTCGCGTTCGCACAGGCGGCTGCTCCGGCATCGGCGGCCAAGCACGACGAGCCCCCGCCCGCGGCCGCTGCGCCGACGATCGGCGGCATCCAGGGCCAGAATATCCTGGACGTGAAGCCCGAGGTGAAGCCGGACGCAAGTTCCGATCCCAAGTACCTTCAGCAGAGCAATGCCCAACGCAACAAGGTCCAGCCGGGCAACAACGCGCCGATGTGGCGCGACGTCGCCAAGGGCGTCGAAGGCTTCACGAGTTATCCGAAGGATGCGTACCCCGAAGCCGGCGTGCTGATCCAGGGGCAGGTGCAGTACCCGGGATCGCGCCTGACCAATGCTGGCGAAGCCTGGCGACAGGTGCGCAACAACTGGTTGATCCCCTACGGTGGCGCGCTGTTCCTCATCATGCTGGGTGCGCTTGCGATCTATCATTTCGCGCACGGGCCGCTCGGCCATTCCGGCGCGGGCGAGGGTTCGATGAAGATCGAGCGCTTCACGCCGTTCGAGCGTTCGGCCCACTGGGCCAATGCCATCGCGTTCTCGATCCTGGCCCTCTCGGGCATCGTCATGGCCTTTGGCAAGTTCTTCCTGTTGCCGGTGATGGGCACGACGCTCTACGGGCCGTTCACCTACCTCCTGAAGAACCTGCACAACTTCGCGGGACCCGTCTTCAGCGTCTCGCTGGTCATCGTGTTCCTCACTTTTCTGAAGGACAACTGGCCGCAGCGCGGGGACCTGCGCTGGCTGCTCAAGGCCGGCGGCGCATTCAGCAAATCGGGGGACGAGCCGCCGTCGGGTCGCTTCAATGCAGGCGAAAAGATCGTGTTCTGGGGGGGCGTGTTCCTGTTGGGCTTTTTCGTCGTGAGCTCCGGGCTGGTCATGGACAAGCTGCTCCCGGGCATTTCCTACGACCGAATGAGCATGCAGTATGCCCACATGATCCACAACACGGCCGCAGTGCTGATGATGTGTGTGTTCGCATTGCACATCTACCTCGGCACCATCGGCTTGAAGGGCGCGTACACCGTGATGCGCCGTGGCTGGGTCGGCGAGGAATGGGCGCGCGAGCACCACCTCTACTGGTACGAGGACATCGCCGCTGGCAAGATCCCTGCCCAGCGCAGCCAGCCCCTGCACGCGCCGGCGGCCGAGGCCGAACAGGCGCGGCCAGCCTGAACCTATTGAGGAGTCGCTCCATGAAACATCTCGTACTCGCAGTTGCCCTGGCGATGATCGCAGGCGTTGCGCTGGCCAAGCTTCCGCCGCTGGACGACGCGGCCAAGGCAAAAGCCGCAGAGGCTGCAGCGAAGGCCGCCTGGCAGGGCAAGGCTGACGCCTACCTCACGTGCAAGGCGCAGGATCGCGTGGTCGCCTCTTATGCTAAGAGCGGGGCCAAGGTCGCGGCGACGCCGACCCCGGTTCCTGTCGCGGCGAAGGCGGCTGCGTCTGCTGCCATGCCGGCTGCTCCGGCGGCTTCCGGCCTGGCGACACCCGTGGCGTCCGCGCCGCTGACGCCTTGCGCCGATCCCGGCCCGTTCGCCTATAACGCGCCCGAGCAGAAACCGCTGGAGACTTCCGGCGCGCACTCACCGGCGGGCAACGCCACCAGCCCGCCGAGCGTGAAGCAGGACTCGGCGACGCTGGCGCCGGCCAAGAAGTAAGGTCTTTCGCTGGGGGAATAATCACCTCCATGCCCCTGCCTCGCCTCACGCAAGCCATCGCGCCACTCACGCGCGAGGTCGAAGCCGTGAACGAACATGGCGAGCGCAGCACCATCTCCATTCCTGCGGAGCGGCCGCTCACGATCTACGTCGACAAACAGGAGCTGGTCACGCTCATGACCCTGGGCGCGCGGCCCGAGTGGCTGGTGCTGGGGTACCTGCGCAACCAGCGGCTCGTGCGTGACGTCGCCGACGTCGAGTCGATCACCGTTGACTGGGAAGTGGGCGCCGCTGCAGTGAAGACGCGCAGCGGTATCCAGCAGCTGAAGGAACGCACCGCCCGCAAGACCGTGACCACCGGTTGCGGGCAAGGCAGCGTGTTCGGTGGGCTGATGGACGAGATCGATTCCATCCATCTGCCCGACCAAGCTTCGATCACGCAGGCGCAGCTGTATGGCATCGTCAATGCGATCCGTCTGCAGGAGAGCACGTACAAGTCAGCGGGGTCCGTGCATGGCTGCGCGCTGTTCCAGGCCGAGGCCATGATGCTCTTCGTCGAGGATGTCGGCCGGCACAACGCGATCGACACGATCGCCGGCTGGATGTGGCTGCAGGAGCCGGCAATCAGCAGCGATGACAAGGTGTTCTACACGACAGGCCGCCTCACCAGCGAGATGGTGATCAAGTCCGCGCAGATGGGCGTGCCCATTGTCGTCTCGCGCAGCGGCATCACGCAGATGGGCCAGGCGATTGCGCAGCAACTGGGCCTGTGCGCGATCGGGCGCGCCACCAACAAGCACTTCCTCTGTTACAGCGCAACCGCTCGCCTGCATTGGCAGCCGGAACTGGCGACACCCGCCCCGCGCGCGATCGCCTGAGCCCGCGGCCCCCTGACCCGGTGGCATGATGCCGCGATGGATGACGAGTTGAAACCGCAAGAACCGGCACAGCCGCTGCCCTTCGCGACGTGGATGCGCGAAGGACTGCGCGCGGG
Organism: Ramlibacter sp.; assembly: GCA_046595775.1. Classification (GTDB taxonomy): domain Bacteria; phylum Pseudomonadota; class Gammaproteobacteria; order Burkholderiales; family Burkholderiaceae_C; genus Ramlibacter. The sequence goes on from JBKJOM010000103.1 coordinate 3,293, forward strand.
ATTCCTGCTGCGGCCGCGCGTCAGCGCGCACCAGCCCCTCCCATGGCAACTGGCATTGCTGCTGCTGCTCTTCACGCTGCTCGAGATCGGGCTCGGCCGTTTCGAAATCCCGGGGGATGTCAACTTCGACCTGCGTGGATGGCTCGCGCCGTGGTGGAACGCCGGCGCACTGCTGCTCGCCGCGTGGTGGACCTTGCCGGCGCCGGGCGATGTTGTGGACAGCGAGACTCCGCGCGGTTTGCCCACGTGGTTCGCACTGTGGGCCGCTGCGGTGGTGCCCGCCAACAGCGTGTCGCAAGGCCTCGCGATCGCACAAGCCTACGAAGTCCTGCCCGCTTGGATCGTCGCATCGCCATGGGCCGCGTGGGTGATCTACCTGGCACTGTGGGCCTGGACTGTCAGCGTCGTGGTCAAGCTGGCGATGGACTTTCGCGTTGCGCCTCGCCGCATCATGGCCATGACGGCGGTGTTCATCGGCGTCTTCGCAATCACAGCCTGGCAATTCCCGGATCGCGCATGGCAGGCCGAACAGCCTGAGGCGGCACAGCAAGCCCGGCCGAGGCTCGAATTGAGCCAGGAGGCTTTCGAAACTCAGCAGGCGCTCTTGAACAAGGTCGTCACCGATATCGCTGCCGAACGCCCCGGTGTGGTGGATGTGTACGGTCTGGTGTTCTCGCCGTATGCGCAAGAGGATGTGTTCCTGCGCGAGGGCAGGATGGTGGCGCAGGTGCTGGCCGAGCGCTTCGACGCGACGGGCCGCATCGTGCACCTGGCCAACCATGCGAGCACGCTCGACTCGTTGCCCTGGGCCACGCCGACCAACCTGGACCGGGCGGTAGAGGCCATCGCGCAACGCATGGACCGCGAGCATGATGTGCTGATCGTGTACCTCACCTCGCATGGCGCGAGCGACTTCAAGCTAGCCGCCGCGAATCCGCCGCTGCAGGTCGACACCATCAGCCCCGGCGATCTGCGCAAGGCCCTGGACAACGCCGGCGTGAAGAACCGGGTGATCGCCATCTCCGCCTGCTTCTCCGGTGGCTGGCTCGGCCCGCTGGCGGATGAGCACACGCTGGTGATGACGGCGGCCGATGCGACACACACTTCCTACGGTTGCGGGCGCCTGTCCGAGCTCACGTTCTTCGGCCGCGCAGTCTTCGACGAGCAGTTGCGCAAGACCCACTCGCTGGAGCAGGCCTTCGCTGCGGCGGTGCCCATCATCAGGCGGCGCGAAGACGAAGCCGGCAAGGACGATGGTTTCTCCAACCCGCAGATCAGCGTGGGCGAGAAGATCAAGCCGGTATTGCGTGAGCTTGAGAAGCGGCTGGATGCCGGCGCGATCAAATAGGCCGCGCTAACCCGCACCTGAGAATTGATCGTTACGCTCGCGCCATGACCCCGTCATCCCCCTGGCAACTTGGCTGGCGCACGCTCTGGCGCGACCTGCGCGCGGGCGAGCTGCGCCTGTTGATCGTCGCCGTCACGTTGGCGGTGGCCGCCCTGACAGCGGTGGGGTTCTTCGCCGACCGCCTCAAGGGCGGGCTCACGCGCGATGCACGCCAGCTGCTGGGCGGCGACACGGTGGTGGTCAGCGACAACCCGACACCTCGCGCTTTCGCCGACAAGGCGCGCGCGCTCGGGCTCGAGATGGTCTCGACGGCAGTGTTCCCCACCATGGCGCGTGCCACCGATGCGCAAGGCGGCGCAGCAAGGCTTGTGGGATTGAAGGCCGTGCCCCCCGGCTATCCCTTGCGCGGCAACCTCACCGTTGCGGCAGGCCCAGAAGCGCCGGGTGCGATCACGCGCGATGTCCCGGCACGCGGCGACGTGTGGGTCGATGCGGCCTTGCTCGAGTCACTCGGGCTGAAGATGGGCGACCCGCTTCTGCTGGGCTCGTCGCAGTTGCGCGTGGCTCGCGTGATCCAGCTCGAGCCAGACCGCGGAGCGGGGTTCATGAGCTTTGCGCCGCGCGTGATGATGAACGAGGCCGACCTCGCCGCCAGCCGACTGGTCCAGCCCGCGAGCCGCGTGACCTGGCGCTTCGCGGTCGCCGGCGAAGACAAGGCGGTGAAGGCGTTCACGGACTGGGCTGTCGCCGAAGCGAAGAAGCCCGATGTGCGCGGCTCGCGTGTCGAATCCTTCGAAGGTGGGCGCCCCGAGATGCGGCAGACGCTGGACCGGGCTGAGAAATTCCTCAACCTGGTGGCGCTGCTGGCCGCCTTGCTCAGCGCTGTTGCAGTGGCACTGGCGGCGCGCGGCTTCGCTTCCAGCCATCTCGACGATTGCGCGATGCTGCGCGTGCTGGGCCAGAGCCAGCGCACCATCGCCTGGGCCTACACCTTCGAGTTCGCGATCGTCGGCATGATCGCCAGCCTGCTGGGCGTCGCGATCGGGTTCGGCGTTCACTTTGTCTTCATCCTGTTGCTGTCGGGCCTCGTCGAGACGAGCTTGCCCGCAGCAGGCCTGGCTCCTGCCGCCTTCGGTATCGGCATGGGCCTGACCTTGTTGCTGGCTTTCGGGTTACCGCCGGTGCTGCAACTTGCGCAAGTACCGCCCCTGCGCGTGATCCGGCGCGACGTCGGGGGCCTGAAGCCCACATCGATCGCTGTGCTCGGCGTCGGCGTCGCGGGCTTTGCCGCGCTCTTGATCGGCGCGAGCAGCGACCTGGTGCTCGGCAGCATGGCGGTCGGCGGCTTCGCAGTCGCGGTCGTGCTCTTCGCATGCCTGAGCTGGGTCGCAGTGAAGTTGTTGCGCCTCTCGGTGAACGAGGCGACTGCGCCGCGCTGGCTGGTGCTGGCCACGCGCCAGATCTCGGCCCGGCCCGCGTATGCCGTCGTGCAGGTCAGCGCATTGGCTGTGGGCTTGCTGGCGCTGGTGCTGCTCGTGCTGCTGCGCACCGACCTCGTGGCGAGTTGGCGGCAGGCCACCCCGGCCGATGCGCCGAACCGCTTCGTGATCAACGTGTTGCCCGAGCAGGCCGCCGACTTCCGCAAGGCGCTGCAGGACGCGGGCGTGCAGCGCTTCGACTGGTTTCCCATGATCCGTGGCCGGCTGGTCGCGGTGAACGGCAAGACTGTCACGCCGGATGACTACGTCGAGGACAGAGCCAAGCGGCTGGTGGATCGCGAGTTCAACCTGTCAACCACGCCCGACCAGCCGGCGCACAACCTCGTGACGCGAGGGCATTGGGTGGCCGACGAAAGAGGTGCGATCAGCGTGGAGGAGGGCCTTGCGACAACGCTGGGACTGAAACTCGGCGATGAACTGCGCTTCGACATCGGCGGCATCTCGCAGGACGCGAAGATCACTTCGCTGCGCAAGGTCGACTGGGGTTCGATGCGCGCCAATTTCTTCGTGATCTACCCGGTGCGCGAGCTGCCCGGTGTGCCGGTGACGTTCATGTCGGCCTATCGCGCTCCCGCGATCAAGGGCTTTGACAACACGCTGGTCAAGCGCTTCCCTAACATCACCAGCGTCGACATGACGGTGACCATCAACCAGGTCCAAGGCGTGCTGGACAAGGTGATCCGCGCCGTGGAGTTCCTGTTCGGTTTCACGCTGGCGGCGGGCGTGGTGGTGCTGTTCGCCGCCGTCACGGCAACGCGCGAGGAGCGTGCGCGCGAATTCGCTGTGATGCGCGCCGTCGGCGCGAGCAGCAAATTGCTTCGGCAAGTGCAGCGCGCCGAACTGGCGGGTGTTGGATTGCTGGCGGGTTTCCTCGCGAGCGTCGTGGCCAGCGTCGTGGGCTGGGCCATGGCGCGCTTCGCCTTCGAATTCGAGTGGACCGCATCGGCCTGGGTGCCGCTCTTCGGCGCGTTGGCGGGCGCCGTGCTCGCACTGGCGGCGGGCTGGTGGGGCTTGCGCGAAGTGCTCAATCGTCCGGTGGTGGAGACCTTGCGCCGCGCCTCTGAATGATCTTCACGACACCGTGTACGAGTGGATCGGCGGCGAAGAGAAAGTGAAGGCATTGGTCGAGCGCTTCGAAGTCGAAGTCCAATTCGGACTCCCGTACGCAGAAGGCGCAGTAGTCTCGCAGAAGGCGCAAAAAAGAAAACCACTGAAGAAATAGTTTATGGAAGTCCTTTTGCGACTTCTGCGAGACTTTTGCGACTTCTGCGGACGGAGGTCCGTATTCGGGATCTAAACGCTAGGCAACGAAGGCTTCAGGAGCACCACGAGCGCCCCGGCGCCACCCTCATCGCCGCGAGCCTGGACGAATGCCAGCACCTCGTTTTTCTGGATCAACCAGCCTTGCACCTTGCCCTTGAGCACCGGCGTCCTGCCGGGTGAACCCAGGCCCTTGCCGTGGACCACGCGCACGCAGCGCCAGCCGCGCTTGACGGTGTCGCGCAGGAATGCGGACAGTGCTTCGCGGGCTTCGTCGCGGCGCAGGCCATGCAGGTCGATCTCGCCCTGGATCGTCCACTCGCCCTTGCGCAATTTGCGCGTGACATCGGTGCCCACGCCGGGGCGCCGGAAGCTCAAGGCGTCGTCGACGTCGAGCAAGGTGCCGGTGTCGAACTCATCGCTGATCGATTCGTGCAGCACGCGCTGGTCGTCCAGCTGTTGCTGCACGGCGATGGGAGGCGGCTGGCCAGGCGCCAGGTCGACGCGCTTGTGCTTGACGGCATGGGCCCGCAAGGGTTGCACCTCGCCGGCAGCGCGCACGAACAGGTTGCGGTCGGCGTGGAGCTTGCGCTCCGATTCCTGGCGCGCCTTCTCCTGCGCGGCCGCGACTTGCTGCTGCTCGACCAGCTTCAGCTGGATCTGCTGCAGGTCCTTGAGCGACTTCGCTTTCACTTTTCCGGTTCCAGCCGCGGTCAGAGCAAGCCCTTCTCCGCCATCGACAGCGCATTGCCCGGCGCGACGATGACGTGATCCAGCACGCGGACGTCGACCAAAGCCAGCGCCGCCTTCAAGGTTTGCGTCAGGGCTTCGTCGGCGCGCGAGGGATGCACCGTGCCGCTGGGATGGTTGTGCGCGAGCACTACCGCTGCGGCCTCGTGATGCAACGCCCGCTGCACCACTTCGCGCGGGTACACGCTGGTCTGCGTGAGCGTGCCGCGGAACATCTCTTCCATCTCGATCATTCGGTTCTGCGCGTCTAGGAAGAGCACTGCAAACACTTCGTGCGGTTTGGCGGCCAGCTTCAATTGCAGGAAGTGCTTCACCGCATCGGGCGAGCTGAAGACTTCGCGCTCCTTCAATTGCTGCGAGGCGGCGCGGCGTGCGAGTTCCAGCACGGCCACCAGTTCAGCTCGCTTGGCGGTGCCGCCCAGTCCCTTGACCTGCTTCAGGTCTTCGGCCCCGGTGTGCAACAAGCCCGCCACGCCGCCAAACTTGCTCAGCACTTCATCGGCCATCTGCAGCACGCCGCGGCCGGCGGTGCCGGTGCGCAGCAGCAGCGCCAGCAGCTCCGTATCGCTCAGCGCCGACGCGCCGCGTGCGAGCAATTTCTCGCGCGGCCGGGTGTCGGAGGGAAGGTCTTTGAGGGGCATCGGGCAGGGGGCGGGGCGGGGCTTCCTACAATAGGGGCAGTTTATCGGCAACTCCATGTCCACCTCCGCGCACCGGGTCCAGCCGGGCTCCTTCCTCACCTTGCACTACCGCCTCTCCGGTCCGCAGGGCGACATCATCAATACCTTCAAGGACAAGCCTGCCACGCTCACGCTGGGCAGCGGCGAACTCTCGCCCGCGGTGGAGCAACGCCTGCTAGGGCTGCAAGAGGGCCAGCAAGCCACCTTCGAGATCCCGTCCGGCGAGGCGTTCGGCGACCGCAATGCCGAGATGGTGCAGTGGGTCGCGCGCAAGCTGCTCAACCAGATGGGCGATCCTGGCGAGACCTACAAGGTCGGCGACGTGGTGCAGTTCCCGACGCCCGACGGCCTGTCGAGCTACGCAGGGTCGGTGCGGCAAGTGGGCAAGGACGGTGATGGCGACGGCAAGGCCGATGCGGTGCTGTTCGATTTCAACCATCCCCTCGCGGGTCAGCCCGTCACCTTCGAGGTGCGAGTGATCGGTGTCTTATGAGTGAAGGCCGCGAAGTCCTGCTGGCCGAGCCGCGCGGCTTTTGCGCCGGTGTGGACCGCGCCATCGAAATTGTCGAGCGCGCGCTGCAGAAATTCGGCGCGCCGATCTACGTGCGGCACGAGATCGTACACAACACCTTCGTCGTGAACGACCTGAAGGCGCAGGGCGCGATCTTCATCGAGGAGCTCTCCGATGTGCCGCCCGGTGCCACGCTGGTGTTCTCCGCGCATGGCGTGAGCAAGGCCGTCGAAGAGGAAGCGCGCGCGCGGGGCTTCCAGATCTTCGATGCCACCTGCCCGCTGGTGACCAAGGTGCACGTGGAGGTCGCCAAGCTCGCGAAAGAAGGCTTCGAGTTCATCATGATCGGCCACAAGGGCCATCCTGAAGTCGAAGGAACCATGGGCCAGCTCGACCACGGCATTCACCTGGTCGAGGATATCGAAGACGTGGCGCACGTGCAGCCCGGCCAGACCGAGAAGCTCGCGGTGGTGACTCAGACGACACTGTCCGTCGACGACGCTGCGGAAATTGCCGCCGCGGTGAAGGCGCGATTCCCGTCGATCCGCGAGCCCAAGCAACAGGACATCTGCTACGCCACGCAGAACCGGCAGGACGCGGTGAAGCTGATGGCACGCGATGTCGATGTACTGATCGTGGTGGGCAGCCCCACCAGCTCCAACAGCAACCGCCTTGCCGAACTCGCACGCAAGCTGGGCGTGCCCAGCTACATGATCGACAGCGCCGATGAGCTCAAGGGCGAGTGGATCGAAGGCAAGCAGCGCGTGGGCCTGACCGCCGGCGCATCCGCGCCCGAAGTGCTGGTGAAGGCCGTGGTACGCCGCATCCGTTCGTTCGGTGCGGTGTCGCTGCGGACCATGGATGGCATCCAGGAAACGGTGAAGTTCCCCTTGCCCAAGGGACTGAAGCTGTGAACCGAGAGGCGATCGCCGCGCTGGCGCATCGCTTCGAAGCGGAGTACCCGCACTTCATCCGGCGCACGCCACTGTGGAAGTTGCCGGGCCGGTCGCTTGGCGTCGAATGTGAAGAGGTCTGGCTCAAGCTCGAGCACTTGCAGGCAAGTGGCAGCTTCAAGGCGCGCGGGATGCTGGCGCGCCTCATCAGCAATCCCATCCCTGCAAGCGGCGTGATCGTCGCGTGCGGCGGCAACGCAGGCATCGCCACCGCGGCAGCGGCGCGTGAACTCGGCGTGAAGTGCGAGGTGTTCTTGCCCACGGTGAGCAGCCCGGCCAAGCAGCAGAAGCTGCGCGAACTAGGCGCCGATGTGTTCGTGACGGGGAGCGTGTACGCCGATGCGCTGCAGGCTTGCCTGCAGCGCCAGCAGCAGACCGGTGCGCTGCTCACACATGCGTATGACCAGCCCGAGGTCGTCACCGGCGCCGGCACACTGGGTCCCGAGATTGAGGAGCAGGGCGGCGGTGTGCCCGACGCGCTGCTGGTGAGCGTGGGCGGCGGGGGCCTCGTCGCGGGGCTGGCGTCATGGTTCACTGATCGCACGCGGATCGTCGCGCTGGAACCCGTACTTGCGCCGACCTTGCACGACGCGCGCAAAGCCGGCGCGCCGGTCGACGTCGATGTGAGCGGCATCGCCGCCGATTCCCTGGGTGCGCGCCGCATCGGCGCGATTGCGTGGGACCGCACGAAAAGGTGGGTTGATGATTCGTGGCTGGTAGATGACGATGCCATCCGTGCCGCGCAGCTCAAGCTCTGGAAAGAGTTCAAGCTCGCGGTCGAGCCGGCCGCCGCGCTGGGCCTGGCAGCGCTGATGTCACGCCAGCCCATCCATGCGCGCACCGCGTGCATCGTGCTCTGCGGCGCCAACCTCGACCCCGCCATGCTTTCCTGAGCGGCGCTCGAGCCACTCTCCGACACGCCTGGGTTGCCCTGGACTACAACAGCGGCGGGTGTTCCCTTGCATGATCCAATGCATGAGTTGAACTCCGGAGACAAAGCATGTTCCTGTCCCTGCGCCGCCATGCGGCCCTGCTATTGGTGTCGTCGATCGCCCTCATTGCGGGCATCGCACACGCCGATCCTTCCTATCGAGTGGGCCGGCTGGCGCTCGTCGGCGGCACGGTGTCGTTCTCACCCGCGGGTGAGAGCGAGTGGGTGCATGCGGGCCTGAACCGGCCGTTGGTGACGGGTGACCGCCTGTGGACCGACAACGGTGGGCGCGCCGAGGTGCAGATCGATGGCAGCGCCCTGCGGCTGGCACCGCTGTCCAGCGTCACCGTGCTCAACATCGACGACCGCATCGCGCAGTTCCAGCTTTCGCAAGGCACGTTGAACCTGCGCGTGTGGCGTCTGGCCCCAAGCCAGCAGATCGAGATCGACACACCCAACATCGCGGTCGTGATCCGGGAGCCCGGCAACTACCGTATCGAAGTCAATCCGCGCGAAGTCTCGACCGAGTTGCTGGTGCGCGAAGGTCGCGCCAGTGCGTATGGAGAAGGCCGCGCATTTCGCGTCGGCACCGCGCGTGGCTATCGTTTCTACGACACAAGGCTGGCCGATTTCGACGTCGCCGAGCCGCGCGCGCTGGGCGAATTCGACCGCTGGGCTGCCGCGCGGGACGTTCGCTACAAGCGCTCGACATCGTCGCGCTATGTCTCGCGCGACCTGATCGGCTTCGAGGATCTCGACGAGTTCGGAACCTGGCGCAATGTGCCCGACTACGGCAACGCCTGGTTCCCGAGCCGTGTGCCGGCAGGCTGGGCGCCTTACCGTGACGGCCACTGGGCCTGGGTCGAGCCCTGGGGCTGGACCTGGATGGATGAGCAACCCTGGGGCTTCGCGTCCTCCCATTACGGCCGCTGGGCCTATGTGCAGGAGCGGTGGGCCTGGGTGCCCGGCCCGGTCTCGGCGCGTCCGGTGTATGCACCCGCTCTCGTCGCATTCGTCGGCGGAGGTGGGACGCGCGGCGCGAGTGGTCCGGCGCAGACGATGGCGTGGTTCCCGCTCGCCCCGCGCGAGGTTTACCGCCCGGCCTACAGTGTCAGCCGCGATTACTTCGGACGCCTCAATACCAGCAACACGACAGTGAACGTGACGCAGGTCTACACGCAGTACAACGTCACCACCACCAACGTCACCTACGTGAACCGCCAGGCCCCGAATGCGGTGATGGCGGTGCCCACCCAGGTTTTCGTGCAAGCCCGGCCTGTGGCACGCGAGGCGGTGCGCCTGCAACCCGAGACACTGGCGGCAGCGGCCATCATGGCCATGGCGGCACTGGCGCCCCAGCGCAGCAGTGTGCTGAGCACGCCCAGTACGGCCCAGCGCCCGCCCGAGGGATCGGGGAACCGGCAAGTGGTCGCCCAGACCGCGCCACCTCCGCCGCCGCGTGCCGTGACCGGCCGCCTCGAAGAGTTGGCTCGCCAGCCCGGCAAGCCTGCCGAGCCTGTCGCGTCCTCGGTACGTCCGGCGCCGGCATCGGCTGCGCCAGGCGCCAGCGGCCCCGCAGTGAAGGTCGTCAGCCCGACGACGCCCGCTTCGGCCCCTGCAGCCCCGCCTGAAGGGACACGGGGGCGCGACCGTGGTGCGCGTGAAGCAGCAACAGGGGCGTCTGCTCCGCCCACCACGAACCCGGCTGCAACGGCAGCTCCGGCGGCACCGGCCTCCCGGCTTGCGCTGGTGCCTCCGGCGCCAGCCCAACCCGCTTCGCGCCCGCCAGCGGCCTTGCCTGCGCCGGCCGCACCGGCAGTGCCGGTTACGCCGCCCAGGGTCGAACCGAATTCGATGCCGCGGGCTTCCGCGCCCGTCGCGCCGCCCGCGCCCGCCGCACCACCCAAGGCCGAACCCAATGCGATGCCGCGAGCCTCCGCGCCCGTAGCGCCGCCCGCTCCGGCTGCGCTGCCTGCCACTGTCCCGCCTCGCCAGGAGCCGCCCGCTGCCCGTCCCTCCGCACCTCCAGCTTCCGCGACATCACCGGTGACTTCGCCTGTCGTGCCGCCGCGCGCCGAGCCTGCAAAGCCGCCGACCCCGCCAAGTGCAGCCACGCCGCCTGCAGTCACACCGCCGGTCGCAAAACCGCCAGCAGGCATACCGCCTGCGGCCGTGCCCGCGCCCGCAGCCCAGCGCCCGGCAAGCACGCCTCCACCGCAGCCCCAGCCCTCGCAGGCCGGCGCTGACAGCGCGATGCGGCCCGCATCCCGCGCTTCCGAAGCGGCCGAGCGCGGTCGGGGAGCAGGCCGAGCCCAGGCCGAAGAGCGGCGCGAAGCCGCCAGCGAAGCAAAGCGCCGGCGCGACGAACGCCGCCAGGGCGACGACGAGCAACGCAAACCCTAATTTACCAAGGAGACCTCCATGAGCATCACACGACGTACCGCAGTTTCGGCAATGGCAGCCTGCGCGCTGGCCGCCCAAGGCCTGGCGCGGGCCAAGGGCAAGGCACATCACAACAACGGGCACAAGCTGCTGGGTGACAAGCTCAAGCAAAACGGTAGCCATGTCATCGAAAAGAAGGGGTCGCACACGGTCTCCCTCGACGTGAAGGACGGCAAGGTGGCCGGCATGCGCGTGAAGCATGCGAAGAAAGGCGATCTTCCGGTCAAGAAGTACAAGACCAACAAGAAGCTCGCACAGGCGGGCGGCGGCTACATGTACGCGTCTTATATCCAGGTGCAGGACCAGTACCTGGGAACCACCTGGATCGGCTACGCCTACTACGACGACTGGGGCGACGAGCAGATCTACTGGTTCCCGTACGACGTGATCCTGGACGGGGACACGGGCGCAATCGAATATGTGCCCGCCTATTGACCGGGCGATTCGGGCCGGTTCAGGCCCTGTTCATGCGCTCTCGCGCACCATGACATCCATGCGTGGTGGCCTTCAGCTGCCGGCAAGCCAGGAGTTTCCATGAAAATCATTCGATCCCCCGCAGCGGGTTCAACCCCGGCAGCCCGACTTCGGGCACCTGTGGCCGCGCTGGCACTGATGTTGCCAGGCGCGTTTGTGCTCGGCGCGCTGCCGGCCGCCGCGGTCGCACAGTCGGTCGTTGCAGAAGTGAAGTCCCTGACCATCCGCAGCGATAGTGACCTGGACCCTGGCTCGCGGCTGAGTATCAGGGCCGTCGGCACGCCGCGAGCGCAAGCCACCGTTCGCATCCAGGGTGTCCGCGAAAGAATTGCCCTGCGTGAAGTCTCGCCGGGCGTCTACGTCGGGCGTTACACCATCAAGAGAAACGAAGTGGTCGAGGACGACCGCGAGGTCCGTGTCATGTTGAGGATTGGCAATCGAACAGCAACCGCGACTTATGACCTCGGCGAAGCGATGACCGATGAGCGACCGGTGGCTGCGGTCCCGCCGCCCGTGGCTGTGGCGCCGCCTCCCCCCCCGCTGCGCATCGACCGCTTCGGCATGGCCCCAATAGAGCGGATCGAACCCGGGGCGGAATTGCGGTTCAGCCTCGATGGCGTGCCCGGCGGCACCGTGGTGGTCGACCTGCCAGGCGTGACCAATGACGTCGGGCTGCGAGAAATCCGCCCAGGCCACTACGAGGGCGGCTACACGCTGCGCCGGGCCGACAACCTCAACACCTCGCGTCCGGTCACTGCCACGCTGCGGGTGGGCGACCGGGTGGTGTCAGCCAGCCTGGCCACGCCAGTGGTGCAGCCGCAGGCCGACAACCGTCCGCCCCAGCTCGTCAACATCAGCCCGCGCGATGGCGAGGCGGTGCCTGCCGGCCCCGTTCAGATTTCCGGCAACTTCGAGGATCGTGGCGGCAGCGGCGTCGATCCCGTCACGGTGCGGCTGGTGATCGGGGGCCGCAATGTCACGCCCGAAGCCCAGGTGACGCCAACTTCCTTTGCGTATCGCGCCAACTTGCCGCCCGGACGCTATGCGGTCGACGTGACGGCCCGTGACCGGGCCGGCAACCCGATGCGGCGGGAGTGGAGTTTCGAGGTCGGTGCGGTTGTCCCTGTCGCGCTTCCGCTGCAGATCCTCAACCACGGCAACAACGGCAGCGTCGATGGCGCGAGCACGGTCATCCAGGGCCGGACCGCACCGTTCGCAACGGTCGAGGCGAAAGTCGAGGCGAGTTCACAGTTGCCGGGCGGCTTCAACGCTTCGCAACATGTCTTCTCACAGACGCTGCAAGCCGACGGCAACGGCAACTTCGCATTCAGCTTTGCGCCGCGATTCCCTCTCCCTGGAACTCGCTATGAGGTGTCGCTGGTGTCGAACAAGGCCGGCGCAACCAGCGAAACACGCATGACGTTGTACCAGCGCTAGAAGCTGCGCCTGGGCGAAAAAAAAGGGCCTCCGAGGAGGCCCTTTTGCTTGTGCCGCGTGAAGCGGCGCTGGCGACTAGAAGTCGTAGCGTGCGGTGAGGCGAACGCTGCGCGGTGCGCTGTAAGCCAGCACGCGGCCATAACGCGGCGATATCGGCTGGTTGGCGGCCAGCGAAATGATGCTGACCTCGTCGATGGCTTCCACGTGCTGCTTGTTGAACAGGTTGAACACGTCCATGCGCAGCGACAGACCCTTGACGTATGCGGGCTTGTACACGATGTTCATGTCCAGCTTCTGGTCCCAAGGCAGGGTGCCACGGTCACCGCGGGGCGCCGGGACACCGAAGCAGTAGTGCGTGAAGTAGCTCGACGAGTACGCTGCGAAGGCCGGATCCGGGTTGTAACCCAGGCAGTTCTTCGGGCGACCGGAAGCAATAAACGCGTTGGCACCGATGGTCCACTCGGACGACAGGGTGTAGTAACCGTAGGCCTTGATCTGGTGCTTGCGCTCGGCAGGCAGCGGGCCGTTGGCGAAGTCCATCACGCCGCCCACATCCCAGGTCTGCGTGGCAGCCACGTCAGTCTGGCCCAGGTCGGAGAGCGTTTGCCCTTCGGTGTTGCCGCGGCTGCGGGCGTGCGTGTAATTCACGCGCCCATACCAGCCGTTACGCAGCGGATGCTCCACGAACAGGTCGATGGCCGTGTAAGTACGCTTCGGGCCTTCCTTGAAGCCCATGTCGGCGGACGTCAGGGTGACCGGCGTGTAGGTCTTGTTCCCAGCGAAGTCCACGAGGAGGATGTTCGTGCGGCCGGGGTTGATCGAGGCGCAGTTGAAGCCGCCGTAATTCGTCGCATCGATGTTGTTCTTGGCAGCAAATGCGTCGATCGGATCCTGGTCGCAGAAGTCGTCGATCGTGTTGACCAGCTTGCGGTGCGTGACGCGCGCGCCAACGGTCAGTTCAGGATTGAGCGCCTTCTCGAAGCCCAGCGTGATTTCATCCTGCTGGTTGGGCTTCAGGTTGGTGGAGGACAGCGTCTTCGCGTCCTTCGGCTGGCCGAGCTCGTTGTTGCTCGAGAACACCGGGGAGATGTTCACGCGGCCGGTCGGCTGGCCCGCGGCGTCCACGCCCGAGTACGTGAAGAACTGGTCCGTCAGGGTCGACGGGCCGGCGCCACGCACAGCGATGTGGGTCGGGATCTGCACCGAGTAGCGGCCGGCGCTGCCGAATACCTTGAAGGTCGAGTCGCCCATGACGTCCCACGCTGCGGCAATGCGGGGCGACACCACGTTCTTCTGCTCCAGGAACGTCTCGCCGAATGAGTTCTTGTTCTTGAACGATTCGTTGCGCAGGCCGAAGGTCAGGAGCAGGTCCTTGTTCAGCTGGAAGCGGTCTTCGATGTACTGCGCCGACTGGTCCGAATCCGCATTCGTGATGTCGGTGAAAGTGCGTTGGCGGCCGTAGTAGCCCATCGGGCCAAGGGTGGTGACAGCCGTCGCGGGCGCCACGCAGCCTGCCACACCGCAAACCTTGGTGCCTGGCTTGGTGGTAAAGCGATAGCTCAGCGTGCTGCCGCCGGCGGTTTGATCGCCCGCATTGATCGAGCGCAGCTTGACTTCGTCAAGGCCTGCACGGATGGTGTGCCTGCCCAGCTTGTACTCAAGGTCGAAGCGGCCAGCCTTCACGCGGTCTTCCGACGTCGGCGCGTTCAGGTTGGTGCCTGCAAGCGCGTTCGGGTTGTTGTACGTGATGCCGGGAGCTGCAGCGGTGGTGGTGGAGAGAACCAGGCCAGGCGTGAAGCCGCCGGTAGACGACGTGAAGGTATTGCTCTTGGGCGACTTGCCTTCGCCGTACAGTGCCGTGACTGTCAGGTCATCGGTGATGAAGCCGGTGTACTTGATGATCTTGTCGTCCATGCCCACGGACGTGGCACCGGAGTTCAGGTAGTCGGCGCTGAAGCGAACGACGCCATCACGTGCGTTGCTGTTGTAGTTGTAACCCGACAGGTCTTCGTGCCGCTTGGAGCGGTCACCGATCAGGGTCAGTTCGAGGTGGTGACTGTCGGTGAGGTTCCAGTCGATCTTGCCCAGGTAGCGGGTCGTGGTGTCTTTCTGTTCGGACCAGCCCCACTTGCCCACGTCGCCGCTGGCGATGTTGGTGGTGGACAGGCCTGGGTTGACACCCGAGAATTTGCCGACCGTCTGCTCGGCTGCGACGAACATGAACAGCTTGTCCTTGATGATCGGGCCGCCGACATACACGCCGAGCTGCTGATCCTCGAACCGGTTTTCCTCTCGGCGGCGGTAGAGCGCACCGTCAGTCGTCACGTTGGCCGCGGCACCCGTCAAGGGGTAATAGATGTTGGGGTAGTCAGCACGCAGGTTCTTGGGAGAGATGCTGTACTGGACGCCGCCCTTCCACTCGTTGGTGCCGCTCTTGGTGGTGATGTTCACCACGCCACCGATCGAACGGCCGAATTCCGCGCCGAAGCCGCCGGTGAGCACCTGGGCGTTTTCGATCGCGCCGAACGGCAGTTGCGAGCTGCCCAGCTGGTTCAGTGGGTTGGTGACCGGGAAGCCGTTGATGTAGTACGAGTTCTCGGACGGGGCGCCGCCGCCGAAGCTGGCTGCGCTGTTGGCGTAGCGCGGGTCGGCGCGGCTGGTGCCGGGCGCGAGCTGCACGATGGCGTCGACTGAGCGGCCCATCGGCAGCGCGTCGAGTTCTTTGGAGGTGAACACCGAACCGTTGTTGGTGTTGGACACGTCGATTGTCGGCCGGCGGCTGACGATCTGCACGCTCTGCAGGGTGGAGCCGCCGAACTTGACTTCGGAGCCTTGGCCCAGAAGCACGTCGACTTGCTGCGTTTCGGCGACGGCAGAGCCGCGCACCAGTTGCACGCGGTACGTGCCGATTGGCAGCGATGTAGCCTGGAAGCGGCCTGTGGCATCGGCGGTAATCGTGCGCTTGACGCCCGTGCCGACGTTCTCGATGACAACCGATGAGCCCGCGGGCGCCTGGCCGTACACGTTACCCGTCGCGTTGGACTGGGCGAGAGCCGTCGTGGTGATGGCGCCGGTGATCGCTGCCGTGCTGAATGCCAGCATCAGCGCGCGCGCCACCATGGTTTTCTTGAATCTTGTCGTTTGGGCCATCATGAATTCTCCGAGACGTGGATGGAAATTGTTGGGGATGTTGAAGTCGATGGGTGCGCAGGGGTCACCTGCGTGCACATCAACTCCGCGGTGTGGACCGACGCCTTGTCGGCGTGCGGGCTGACCGCCTTTTGAAACCTTGGGATGCCGGTTCTCATGAGTTCTCCAGACTTGACCTGCCGAGATATGAGGTTGGGCTTCGAGGCCCGACCCACTGTTTTGGACACCGTTCCATGCCATAGGCTTTGGTACCGATGCGTCCAATCGGAGTTTTTACCGAACTGTGACTCTCCCGTCACCCCGCTCTTACCCGAAAAGGCGTGTTTGTTGCCCAAATACATCGGTGACAGAGGAATGAAAAAACCCGCCGTCGCGCGAGCGAGGGCGGGCTTGTTGTGATAGCGAGTACGGTTACTCGAACTTGAAGGTGAAATCCTGCGTGGCGAGGATGTCGCCGGCACCGCTGACGCACTGGTATTGCATCATCGCGGCGCGCACCGAGCCGTAGAACACGCGCGGGCCGGAGATGATGCTCACCTCGACCACCTTGCCGCCCCGGATGGTGGCTTGCGCCCTCACCACGCCCTCAACGCCGTCCTTCTGGGCCTGCTTGGGCATATCGGGTTTCACCTGCGTGGGGCACGCCACGCCGATGTCCTGGCGCCCACCCTGTGGCGCGGCGGGTGCTGCTGGCGGTGGTGGTGGCGCAATCACCGGGGGTGACGGCGGCGGCGTCTGCACCGAGGTGATCGTCGGTGCGTTGCTCACCGGCGGAGTAACTTCAGGCGGTGGTACGAAGGGCGGCGGCGGCGCCTCGACCTTCGGCGGCGTCTTCACGATCTCCTTGGGCGGCGGCGGCGGCGGAGGAGGCGGCGGCGGGATGATCACTTCCTGGATCACGGCTGCTTCCAGCGGCTTTTTGATCAGGTCCAGCCCCTTGCGGGCGGTGCCCGTCACCAGGGCCCAGAGCACGATGGTATGCACCAGGATGACCACCGCCCAGCCGATGGCGCGCCGCTTGGGGTCCTTCGAGCCGTACGGCCGATGGTGCAGCGGGATGTTATGGGTCGCTGCGGTCATTGGACGAACTGCTCATGGCCGATCACGGCCATCTTGTTGAGCCCCTTGCGTTTGGAGGTGGACAGCACGTTGGCAAAGACCGCATAGCTGCAGTCCTTGTTGGGGCGCACATGCACCTCGGGTTGCGGCGTCATCCCGGAGATGACGCTCATCTTGTCGTCCAGTTCCGCCGCACTGACGGGCACACCCTGCCAGTAGACGGTGCTTTTCTCGTCGATGTCGATCTGCACCTTCTCGGGCGGCAGGTTCTGCGTGGGCGGCGTGCCCACCGGCATCTCGAGGTTGACCGCGTGCAGCTGGATCGGGATGGTGATGATCAGCATCACCAGCAGGACCAGCATCACGTCGATCAGCGGCGTGGTGTTGATGTCCATCATGACCTCAGGGTCGCCCTGGCCGAAACGCCGGGACTTCAAAGATGTATTTTTCATGGGCTTTTGCCTCAGCCCCCCAATGGTGGTGGCTCGGTGATGAAAGCCACCTTGGTGATGCCCGCGCGCTGGCATGCCAGCAGCACCTTGCCGACACCGGCGTAACGCGCCGTGGAGTCGGCGCGGATCTGCACTTCGGGTTGCGGCTTTATCTGCGACACCGCCTTGAGTTTGCTGACCAGCGTGGCCTCGTCAGGCATTCGCTGGTCGTACCAGAAGATGCCGCCCTTGGGGTCGACCGAGATGATGATGTTCTCGGGCTTGGTCTCGCGCACCTCGACGCGCTCCTTGGGGAGCGCCACCGGGATGGACGTGGTGACCACGGGAATGGTGATCAGGAAAATGATCAGCAGCACCAACATCACGTCCACCAGGGGCGTGGTATTGATCGCCGAGATGACGTCGTCGTCGCCTTCGGCCGGACCGACAGCCATTGACATGGCTTGCTCCTGTGGGTTTCGCCGGGGCCGCTTACGCGGCTTTCCCGGCGGAGCCCACGATCACGGCGTTGAGTTCGTCGGCGAACTCGCGCACTTCGTCCATCACCGCCTTGTTACGGCGCGCCAGCCAGTTGTAGGCCAGCACCGCGGGGATCGCGACGGCCAGGCCGAGCGCGGTCATGATGAGTGCCTCGCCGACCGGGCCGGCAACCTTGTCGATGGACGCCTGGCCGGAGATACCGATGGCCGTCAGCGCGTGATAGATGCCCCACACCGTGCCGAACAGGCCGACGAAGGGGGAGGTGGAGCCCACGGTAGCCAGGAAAGCCAGGCCGCCTTGCGTGGTGGCGTGCACGCGGTCAACGGCCGCGGTGATGCTCATCGGGATCCAGTCGGCCATCGGGATGTGGCTCTTCAAGCCCCCGTGGTCGTTGGTGGCGGCAGCGCCGGCTTCAGCGATGAAGCGGTAGGCGCTGTTTTTCTCGAGCGATGCGGCAGCGGAGGTGACCGTGGGGGCGGCCCAGAACTGCTTGTCGACGGTGCGCGCGTGGCGGTTCATCTTCGACTGCTCGAGCAGCTTGGTGATCAGGATGTACCAGCTGCCGATGGACATGATCGCCAGGATCACGAGCACCGCGCGAGCGATGTTGTCAGAACCCTTCCACAGGGCTTCGATGCCGTAGGGGTTCTCCAGTGGGGCTGCATCGCCGGTCTTCTTGGCGGGTGCGGGCATGGCAGCCGGCGCGGCGGGCGCTGCCGCAGGCGCTTCGGCAGCAGGGCTGCTGGCGGCCGGGGCAGGCGTCTGCGCGTGCGCGGGCGACTGGAGAAGAAAGAAGGGCAGCAGGGCGGTCGCCGCTGCGCGAATGAAGAAGGCCGAGGTCCGCAAGATATTTCCTTTGTCTTTTGGGATTCAAAAGCTCTTTGAACGCGAGAGCACCGGTGGGCGCCACAAGCTCGCTTGAACAGTGGCGACCCGGTAGGGTGCCCACCTTTGTCCAAACCCACGAGTATAGATTGCCTAGTCCGTGAAACTCAGGCGCTGAGCTACGGCGTACTCAGGACAAGTACCAATCCAGTGGCCTGCGGGACCGCCGCGCAGCAAGAAGCGGGCCAATCTCCGCTGAGCCAGGGGCCGTTTCGCTCAAGCTATAATCGCGGGCTTCAAACCAGAAAAGCCGGTGTAGCTCAGTCGGTAGAGCAGCTCATTCGTAATGAGAAGGTCGGGTGTTCGATTCATCTCTCCGGCACCAATCACAAACCCCCTCGCTGTCACAGTGAGGGGGTTTTTTTCAGGGGGCGCGTCTTGATCCCGTCCATCGCCGCGATTTCCATGGGTGCCGCCCTGGGCGCACTGCTGCGCTGGTTCCTGGCCGGCCGCTTCAACCCGTTGTTGCCTGCGTTGCCCCTGGGCACGCTGGCTGCCAACCTGCTGGGCGGCTACCTCATCGGTGTGGCGATCGCCTTCTTCGCGTCGGCGCCGCAGCTTTCGCCGCAGGCCCGCCTGTTCGTGATCACCGGGTTTCTCGGCGGGCTCACCACCTTCTCGACGTTCTCGGCGGAAGTGGTGACGCAACTGCAGCAAGGCCACACCGCGTGGGCGCTGGCCACGGCGTTCGCCCACATGTTGGGCTCGTTCGCCTTGACGGCGCTGGGCATTGCGACGGTGGCCTGGGCCCGCGGCTGACCGCACGCGGACGCAGTTTCCCGAGTCCCGGGCGCAGGAGAGCAACGAGTCTAGGCCGCCGGCTTGGGCGCGGCCTCCAGGGCGTCCCGGCGCTGCGCAACTTTGCGCACCAGCTTGTGCATGTTGGACAGCGATGCCAGGTGCATGGAAATGAGGTGCATCTCGCCCGAGCGGAAGAGCGAGAGCACCGCCGCGTCGGGCAGCGCCATCAGTTTGGGCTCGTCGACCACCAGCAGGCCCTGGATCGTGAAGCTGCGGCCGTCCTCGAGATCGGCCTTCGCGTTCATCTCATGCAGCAGGCCGGCCTCGTCCAGGTGCTGGCAGAAGGTTTCGGTGCGGTTGAATTCGAGCTGGTACTTCTCCAGGAATTCGAGGGCGTTCGCCAGCAACGGCGTGTTCTGGCCCTGCTCGTCGAACAGCGGCTCGCCTTCCTTCTCGTTGAAGCCGGCGAAAGCTTCGTCGACGCAAACGCCCATGTTCGAGCCGGCTAGCTGCGCCAGCACAAAAGGGTAGCGGCGCACGAACGCGGGAATGTAGTGGGCATCCCATCTCTCGTCGGAGCCGATGAACAGGTTCTCGCGAACGCGCAGCCCCAGCATCACCACCGGCGAGACCTTCCCGTTGGTGCCACGAACGAACACGATCGCGTATTCCTTCATCGCCTCGGGAAACTCGATCGCGGCCAGGTGGATGGAATTGGCCTTGCGGGCAAAGGCGAAACTGGTGCTGGGCTGGACCTTCAGCTTGCGATGCTTGTCGCGGTCGAGCAGCACGGGTTTCTCGTAGTACATACCGTCGGACATGTCACTTTTCTCCTTGATTCACTTTAGCCGCGCGCGGTTCGGCCAGCACCTTGTCGATGCGCTTGCCCTCCAGGCCCGCCACCTCGAACACCCAGTTCCCGCACTCTATCCGTTCGCCGGTAGAGGGCAGATGGCCCGATACCGACATCAGCAGCCCCGCCAGGGTGTTGTACAACCCCCGTTCTTCCTGGGGCAAATCGCGGATGTCCAGCCGGGCCTTGAGCTCCGACACGGGCATCAGGCCGTCGAGCAGCCATGAACCATCGCCCTGCAGCGTGGCCCAGGCTTGCGTGTGCGCATCGGGCTTGAGCTCGCCGGTGATGGCTTCCAGCACGTCGTGCGGCGTCATCAGGCCCTGCACCACGCCGTACTCGTCGACGACGAACACCATGCGTCCCGACTTCGCGCGGAACTGTTCCAGCAACTCCATGCCTGAAAGCGTTTCGGGCACGAAGAGGCCGGGCAAGGCCAGTTTTTCCAGCGTCAGCCCGCTATCCGAATCCAGCGTGTTGTCGCGCAACAGCTGCGCGACGCTCACGACCCCGATCACGTCGTCGAGCGAGGCACGGCACACCGGGTACCAGGAATGCGATTCGCCGTGGGCAAGCCCGCGCAACGCGTCGCGCGCCGGCAGGCTAGCCTCGAGCCAGTCGATGTCCGAGCGCGGCACCATCATCGAGGTGAGCGGCCGGTCGTCCAGATGGAACACGTTGCGCACCATCTGGTGCTCGTGCTCTTCGATCACCCCGGCGTCCACGCCTTCCTCAAGGCTGTGGGCGATCTCCTCCTCGGTCATGCTGCGCACCTGCGTGTTGTCGATGCGCAGGAGTTTGAGGATGCCCTGCGTGGTCGCCGACAGCAGCTTGACGAAAGGCCCGGCCGCCTTGGCCAGCCACGCCATCGGACGCGAGACCCAGCGCGACACGGACTCCGGATAGAGCTGCCCGATGCGCTTGGGTACGAGCTCGCCAAAGATGATGGTGATGAACGTGATCGCGGCCACCACCAACGCCGTGGCCGTCACGCCGGCGACGCCGGGCGTGAGTCCCCAACCGTGCAAGGCACGCGCCAGCCCGGCGCTGAATGCGGCCTCGCCGACGATGCCGTTGAGCACGCCGGTGGCGGTGATGCCCACCTGCACGGTGGAGAGGAACTGCGTGGGATGCTGCAGCAGCTTCAACGCCGCCTGCGCGCCATGGTCGCCACCTTCAGCCATCGCCAGCAGGCGGGCCTTGCGGCTGGAAGCCAGCGCCATCTCGGACATGGCAAACACGCCGTTGAGCATGGTCAGCAGCGCAATCAGCAGGATTTCCATTCAGGAGGGCGACAATCGGAACACCATGGGACTTTACTTGATCGGCGACGTGCAAGGCTGCGACGGCGCCCTCGCGCGGCTGCTGGCCGAACTCGATTTTTCGGCCAGCCGCGACACGCTCTACCTCCTGGGCGACCTCGTCAATCGAGGCCCTTCATCGGCTGCGGTGCTACGACGGCTCATGGGGCATGGCGCTGCCGCTCGCTGCCTGCTGGGCAACCACGACCTCAGCCTGCTGGCGGTGGCGCATGGACATCGCGCGCCGCACCGCAACGACACCATGGATGGAGTGCTGGCCGCGCCCGACCGCGACGCGATGCTCGACTGGTTGCGCCACCAGCGAATGGCGATGCACGAGCACGGAGTGCTGATGGTGCACGGCGGCGTGCTGCCGCAATGGGACGCGGCGCAGGTGCTGCAGTTGGCCGGCGAGGTGGAAGCCGTGCTGCGCGGCCCAGGACTTGCCGGTTTCCTGGGCCAGATGTATGGCAACCAGCCGGCGCAGTGGAAAGATTCGCTGCAGGGTGCGGATCGATTGCGGGTGATCGTGAACGCGCTCACGCGCCTGCGCTTCTGCACGCCCGGCGGTGTGATGGACTTGAATGCCTCAGGCGGCCTTGCCCAGGCGCCCGCGGGCACCCTGCCGTGGTTCGACGTGCCCGGCCGCAAGACGCAGGGCGAAACCATCGCCTTCGGCCATTGGTCCACGCTGGGCTACTTGCGGCGCAAGGACATCATCTCGCTGGACACAGGTTGCGTGTGGGGTGGTTGCCTGAGCGCATTGCGGCTCAGCCCGGCGGGTGCGCATGAGCTGGTGCAGGTGGACTGCGAGCAGGCGCAGGTGCCGGGGCAATAGCAGCGCTTGACATTCCCACGGGGGCAAGCTTTAGAGTCCGGGATTCAAGAGTCCGTCACTAGAATCACACTCAATGCTTCGACTGCGCATGTTCCTGGCCTGCCTGCTGCTGGTAGCGATTCCGCTCCAGGGATTGGCCGCGTCGTCCATGCTCTTTTGCGGGCAGGTTCGAGCCCCGGCCATGGGGGCTGGAACGACGGCACACGTCCACTCGGAACATGCGCAACAGGCGCAACATGCGCACGGCGACCACGACCAGCACGCTGGCGCGGCGCAAGCAGCCCACGACGATGGGCAGGCTGCGGATCCGGCCCCGAAGTGCAGCGTCTGCGCGGCCTGTTGTCACTCCGTGGCGATCAGCGAAGCGCCGACCGTCCCTGATCCGGCACTTCCGTCACAGAAGGTGCCGACCACGCAGCCCGTGGCCGTGCACGCGCGCGCGGACGCGCCGCCGGACAAACCTCCTCGCGCCTGACAGCCGCGCCGCCGATCGGCATTGCTGTTTCGGCTGGGCTTGCGCTTGTCCATTGCTCCCTTGCGGGTGCAGTGCCGTTCATTCCTCCTGCGAGGTATTCCATGTTTTCATTCAAGCCGGCTTTCGCGTCGGCACTTGTTGCCATCGCGCTTGGTGCTGCTGCGCAGACGCAGCCCGCGGTGCCCGCTTTCCGCTCGGCCCTGGAATCCTACCGGCCCTTTGCCGACCAGGAAGTGGCACCCTGGACCCGCACCAATGAGACGGTGCGAACGGTCGGCGGCTGGCGTGCCTACGCGCAAGAGGGACGTGAAGAGGTCGCGAAGCCGGCCGCCCCGGCTGCCCCGGCTGCTTCGGCGCCTGCGTCGGCACCGGCGCAGCACAAGCACTAGGAGCGCGCGATGCGCAAACACTTCAACTGGACGGTGCTCGCGGGCGCCGTGCTCCTCGCGGGTTGCTCGACCGTGCAGGTCGATCAACTGGTAGCCGGCGCGAACACGCAAGCCGGATCGTTCACCCAGGGCCAGCTCCAACTCGGCCGCACGGAAACACAGCGGCAAGATCGGGCCAGGCTCACCGGCGAGCTGCTGTCCAGGCCATTGACGATGGACACGGCAGTGCAAGCAGCGCTGGCGAACAGCCCGTCGCTGCAGGCCCTGCTGGCGCAAGGCTGGGCGGACGCTGCCGCCGCGCAGGCTTCGGGGCGCATGCCCAACCCCGTCTTCAGTTTCGAACGCCTGCGCACCGGCGAGGGGCTGGAACTGGGACGCTTGCTTTCCGTGGGGCTGCTGGATCTGCTCATGTGGCCGCAACGCCATGCGGTCGCGCGCAACCAGGTGGAGCAGATCCGGGTTCAGCTGACGGCCAGTGTGGTGGAGCAGGTTGCCCAGGTTCGCCAGGCCTGGGTGCGCGCCGTCGCGGCGCAGCAACTGCTCGCCTATGCCCACCAGGTGAACGATGCGGCGCAAGCCAGCGCCGAACTGGCGCGGCGCATGCAACAGGCCGGTAATTTCACGAAGCTGCAGCGCGCGCGCCAACATGTCTTCTACGCGGATGCGACGGCACAGCTGGCTTCGGCGCAGCACGCCGCCACCGCGGCCCGCGAGGAACTGGTGCGGGCGCTGGGACTGGACGACGCGCAAAGTGCCCGGCTGGTCCTGCCCGACCGCCTGCCCGACTTGCCCAGGGCACCGCTGGCCACGCCGGAGGTCACAGCGGCTGCGGTGCAGCAGCGGCTGGACTGGCAGATGGCGCGCCTGCAGCTGGAGGCCGCAGGCCAACGGCAGGGCCTCGAACTCGCGGGCAGCTTCGTCGACGTGGAACTCGGTGGCCGCCATGACACGACATTCGACAAGCCCGGCGGCCAGCGCGCCAATCGCAACGGGTTCGAGCTCGACCTGCGGTTGCCGCTGTTCGACTGGGGCACCGCGAAGCGCGACGCATTGAATGCGCAATCGCTCGCCGCGGCCAATCGCTACGAGAGTGTTGTGCGCAACGCATCCTCGCAATTGCGCGCGAGTTATTCCGCCTATCGCACGGCCTACGACCTGGTCACGCACTTTCGCGACGAGATCGTCCCGCTGCGCAAGACGATCTCGGAAGAGAACGTGCTGCGCTACAACGGCATGTTGATCGGCGTGTTCGAGTTGCTGGCCGACACCCGCGAGCAGATCGCGGCGGTGATGGCTTCGATCAATGCACAACAGCAGTTCTGGCTGGCCGATGCGGCCCTGTCCGCTGCACTCATCGGCCAGCCGCTGGCTTCGGCCGGTGCGCCGGCATCGACCAGAGGCAATATCTCCACCAACGAATCGCAGGGGCACTGACATGTCCGCCCGCCAACACAACATGCCGACACGCCGCAACTTCCTGGGCGCCGCCGGCGCGATCACCGGCGCGGTGAGCGCCGCAGCAGTGAGCCGCACTGCGATGGCCGCCCTGCCCGAGCCCGTGCAACAGGGCACGCCCGACACCATGCCGCCGCTCGTGCCAAAGACGGGGCGCCCCTACAACCCCGTGGTCACGCCCAATGGCTGGACGCTGCCCTGGCGCATGAACGCCGGGGTGAAGGAGTTCCACCTGGTGGCCGAGCCGGTGGTGCGAGAAATGGCGCCGGGCTTCAAGGCCCATCTGTGGGGCTACAACGGCCAGTCGCCCGGCCCGACCATCGAAGTGGTGGAGGGTGACCGCGTCCGAATCTTCGTCACGAACAAGCTGCCCGAGCACACCAGCGTTCACTGGCATGGCCAACGGCTGCCCAACGGCATGGATGGTGTTTCGGGCCTGACGCAGGTTCCGATCGAACCCGGCAAGACCTTCGTGTACGAATTCGTCGCGCGCCGGCCCGGCACCTTCATGTACCACCCGCACGCCGACGAGATGGCGCAGATGGCGATGGGGATGATGGGGTTCTGGATCACCCATCCGAAGGGCCGTCAGGCGCTGATCGACCCGGTCGACCGGGACTTCTGCTTTCTGCTCAATGCCTATGACATCGATCCCGGGGCTTCGACGCCGAAGATCATGACCATGCTGGACTTCAACCTCTGGAGCTGGAACAGCCGTATCTTTCCAGGCATCGATCCGCTGGTCGTGCGGCAGGGCGACCGGGTCCGGATCCGGATCGGCAACCTCACCATGACCAATCATCCGATCCACCTGCATGGCCACGAGTTCACCGTCACCGGCACCGATGGCGGCCCGACCCCGAAGGGTTCGCGCTGGCCGGAGGTGACCACCGACATCGCGGTGGGCCAGATGCGGCAGGTCGACTTCCTGGCCGACGAGCCGGGCGACTGGGCCTTGCATTGCCACAAGAGCCACCACACCATGAATGCGATGGGCCACAACGTGCCGACGATGATCGGCGTCGACCATCGGCAGGTGGTGTCGCAGATCGCCAAGCTGGTGCCCGACTACATGGTGATGGGTGAGCGCGGCATGGCCGACATGGCCGAGATGGAGATGCCGATTCCCGACAACACCGCACCCATGATGGGCGGTGCCGGCCCCTTCGGCTCGGTCGAGATGGGCGGCATGTTCAGCGTGGTGAAGGTGCGGCCGGACCAGAAACCGGGCGACTACCGCGATCCGGGCTGGTTCAAGCATCCCGCCGGCACGGTGGCCCACGAGTGGACCGGTGCGCTGGCCGAGCCGGCGCGCTCACAGGCCAGCGGCCAGGGCGCGATGAAACCGGCGGCTCGGCCCGCGCAGGACGTCGAGGTCAAGGTGCGCAAGCCCGCCGGCGGCCACGCCGGCCATTGATAGCGCAGATCAACTGAAAGGTATCCGATGAAGTTCATTCGCAATTGCACCCTCGTGGCGGTCATGGCACTGGGCCTGGCCGGCGCCGGCTGGGCTCACGAAAAGAGCGCTCACGCCGAGAAGCCGGCGACCGTGGTCAAGGAACAAAAGCCCTGGGGCATCGCCGGCGAGGCGAAGTCGGCGCGCCGCACCATCGAGGTCGCCATGACCGACAACATGCGCTTCAGCCCCGACCTGCTGGAAGTAAAGCAGGGTGAAACCGTGCGGATCGTTGTCAGCAACAAAGGCGCCATGCTGCACGAGTTCGTCCTTGGCACCCAGGCCGCCCTGGACGAACACGCGGCGCTGATGCTGAAGTTTCCGAACATGGAGCATGACGAACCGTACATGCTGCACGTCAAGCCCGGCGGCCGCGGCGAGATGACGTGGACCTTCAACCGCGCCGGCGATTTCCAGTTCGCCTGCCTGATCGCCGGACATTACCAGGCGGGCATGGTCGGCAAGATCCGGGTGGCAGCCCGGGCCGTCCGATGAGGCAATTCGCTTGCCGCCCGCGTGCCCGCGTGCCCGCGTTCCCACGGCCCGGCGCCAGCCCGTTCGCCACCGGCCCGCAAGGGCCCCTTTCTTCTTCACAGCGACTCATTTTCCAACCTCACCCCTAAGGAGCTTTCCATGAACAAGATCATCAACACCCGACTCACCGCCATGGCCTTCGCCTTTGCCGCACTCAGTGGGGTCGCGACCGCCGCTTCGGCCCAGGCTGCGCCCGCCGTCAAGACCG
>JBKJOM010000126.1:0-7102 GCA_046595775.1 Ramlibacter sp.
TGCGGCGGCTTGTCGGATCGCGAGATGGAAGCGCAGGTGCTCGACTCGATGGATCTCGAAAAAGAGCGTGGGATAACCATCAAGGCGCAGACCGCTGCGTTGCGCTACACAGCACGCGATGGACAGGTCTTCAACCTCAATCTGATCGACACGCCGGGCCACGTCGACTTCTCGTACGAAGTCTCGCGCTCGCTGTCCGCATGCGAAGGCGCACTGCTCGTCGTCGACGCGAGCCAGGGCGTCGAAGCGCAGACGGTGGCCAACTGCTACACCGCACTCGACCTCGGTGTCGAAGTGGTGCCGGTCCTGAACAAGATGGATCTTCCGCAGGCCGATCCCGATAACGCCAGGCTCGAGATCGAAGACGTGATCGGCATCGACGCTTCGCGCGCGATTCCCTGTTCAGCCAAGACCGGCATGGGTATCGATGAAATCCTGGAGGCCATCGTCGAGCGCATCCCGGCGCCGCAAGGCATCGCAGAAGCACCGCTGCGCGCGATGATCGTCGACAGCTGGTTCGACACCTACGTCGGCGTCGTCATGCTGGTGCGCGTGGTTGACGGCCGGCTCGCCAAGGGCGACCGCATCAGGCTGATGGCCAGCGACACGACTTACGAAGCCAATCAGCTGGGCGTGTTCACTCCGGGCAACGAGCCGCGCGAGTCGCTTGAGGCGGGCCAGGTGGGCTACATCATCGCGGGCATCAGGGAGCTGCAGGCCGCCAAGGTCGGCGACACTGTCACGCTCGAGAAAAAGCTGCCAAACAACGCCGGCGTCGCGACCGAAGCGCTGCCAGGTTTCAAGCAGATCCAGCCGCAGGTGTTTGCGGGCCTGTACCCGACCGAAGCCAACCAGTACGACTCGCTGCGCGACGCGCTGGAGAAGCTCAAGCTGAACGACGCCTCGCTGCACTATGAGCCCGACGTGAGCCAGGCGCTGGGCTTCGGCTTTCGCTGCGGCTTCCTCGGCCTGCTGCACATGGAGATCGTGCAGGAGCGGCTGGAGCGCGAGTTCGACCAGGACCTGATCACCACGGCGCCCAGCGTCGTCTACCAGGTCTTGAGGGGCGACGGCGAAGTGCTGATGGTGGAGAACCCGTCCAAGATGCCGGACCAGGCCCGCATCCAGGAAATCCGGGAGCCCGTGGTCACGGTGCATCTCTATATGCCGCAGGAATATGTCGGCCCGGTGATGACGCTGGCGAACGTGAAGCGGGGCGTGCAGCTGAACATGGCCTACCACGGCAAGCAGGTGATGCTCACCTACGAAATGCCGCTAGGCGAGATCGTGCTGGATTTCTTCGCCAAGCTGAAGTCTGTCAGCCGCGGCTACGCATCGATGGACTACAGCTTCAAGGAATACCGGGCCTCGGACGTCGTCAAGGTCGACATCATGCTCAACGGCGACCGGATCGATGCGCTCTCGATCATCGTCCACCGCACGCAGGCGACTTACCGCGCCCGGGCGGTGGTGTCCAAGGTGCGCGAGATCATCAGCCGGCAGATGTTCGACGTGGCCATCCAGGCGGCCATCGGTGCGAATATCATCGCCCGCGAGACTGTTAAGGCTTTGCGAAAGAACGTGCTGGCAAAATGTTACGGTGGTGACATCAGCCGCAAGCGCAAGCTCCTCGAAAAACAAAAAGCAGGCAAGAAGCGAATGAAGCAGATCGGATCCGTAGAAGTCCCGCAGGAAGCGTTCCTCGCCATCCTCCAGGTCGAGGAGTGAAGATGCCCTGGCTGACTGCGGGCGTCCTGGCTGTCTTCGTGGGCTACGCCGCCGCCTGGTTCTTCGACCGGGTCGAGGGCGATTTCGCTCTGCTTCTCTTCATGGCGACCGTGGTCACCGGCCTGTACTGGATCGCTGAGCGGCTGGTTTTTCTGCCGCGTCGGGTCCAGGCCGCTCAGACGCTGGAAGCCAATGCGGCTGACCGTCGCGCGCAGTTGAAGGCGCAAGGAATCACCCAGGTCGACGGTGACGTGTCCGAAGCCCGCCAGCGCATCTTGATGCAGCCCTGGTGGCTGGACTGGACCGCGGGGCTGTTCCCCGTGATCCTTGCGGTGTTCGTGCTGCGATCGTTCCTGTTCGAGCCGTTCAAGATTCCCTCGGGCTCGATGATTCCCACGTTGCTGGTCGGCGACCTGATCGTGGTCAACAAGTTCGCCTATGGCGTGCGGCTGCCGGTGATCAATACCAAGGTCACCGAGGGAACGCCGCCCCAGCGCGGCGACGTGATGGTGTTCCGCTACCCGCCCCAGCCGAGCATGAACTACATCAAGCGTGTGGTGGGCTTGCCGGGCGACGAGGTGGCCTACCTGAACAAGCGCCTGACCATCAACGGCCAGCCGGTCAACAAGGATGTGGTGAGCGAGTTCTTCGAGGAGGACTCCATGCGCTACTTCAAGCAGTTCGAGGAAGTCCTGGGCACCCGCAAGCACCGCCTCCTGAACGACGACAACCGCTCCACCTTCGTCGATGGGGTACTGGACTTTCCCTTCAAGCAGAATTGCCGCTACAGTGTCGAGGGCGTCGTGTGCAAGGTGCCGGAGGGGCACTTTTTCATGATGGGCGACAACCGCGATAATTCGCAGGATTCCCGCTACTGGGGGTTCGTGCCCGAACGAAACATCGTGGGCAAGGCCTTCTACATCTGGATGAATTTCGGCAGTCTGAAGCGAATCGGCTCGTTCGAATGATTTCTATCAAGTTCTGGAGGCAGCGCATGGAAGTGGGACTCAAATCAAGGCAGGCGGGGATATCGTTTATCGGCCTGTTACTCATCGTGGGCCTGCTCGCGTCCGCCGGCGTGATCGGCGCGCAGGTTTTCCCAACGGTGCTCGAATACCAGGCCATCACCAAAGCAGCGCAAAAGGCCTCCAGCGGCAATACCGTGGCCGAGGTGCGGCAGATCTTCGACAAGGCCGCCGACATCGACGACTTCAAGTCGGTGAACGGCAAGCAGATCGAAGTCTCCAAGGCGGGCGACAAGGTCATCGTGAGCTTTGCCTACAACAAGGAAATCCACCTGTTCGGGCCCGCCTGGCTGACGCTCAAGTACGCAGGCCAGTCGAAATAGGCAACTCACACAAGGCAAGCGTGGATGGCCGGCTGGTCGCACTGCAAGACCGTTTGCAGCACACGTTCGCGGACGCGGACCTGCTCACGCGCGCGCTGACTCACCGCAGCTTCTCCATCGAACACAACGAGCGCCTGGAGTTCCTGGGCGACTCGGTTCTCAACCTCGCCGTCGCCGCGCTGCTCTATGAGCGACTGGGTGCCCAACCCGAAGGCGACCTCTCGCGCGTGCGAGCCAACCTCGTCAAGCAGGACACCTTGCACCACCTGGCGGTCGCTCTCGGCCTGCCGGACGTGCTGAGCCTGGGTGAGGGCGAAGCCCGCTCGGGCGGCAACCGGCGCCCCTCGATCCTCGCGGATGCGCTGGAGGCGATCATCGGCGCCGTGCACCTGGACGCGGGCTATGTGGCAGCCGAGGCGCTGGTGCACCGGCTGCTCAAGGATGTCGAGATCAACCCCGGTATGGCCGCCAGCGCGAAAGACCCCAAGACCGAGCTGCAGGAATTGCTGCAGGGGCGCAAAATGAAGCTGCCGCAGTACCGCGTCGCGGCCACCCTGGGTGCTGCCCACAAGCAGACGTTCAACGTCGAGTGTGCGATCGAGGAGCTGGGCACGGTGGAGAGCGGCATTGGCGCCTCGCGGCGCGCGGCCGAACAGGCGGCTGCCGCGGCGATGCTGCTGGCCCTGAAAGCGAAAGCCAAATGACTGAAGTTGTTCCCACCCAGCGTTGCGGCGTGATCGCCATCGTGGGCAAGCCCAACGTGGGCAAGTCCACGCTGCTCAATGCGCTGGTCGGCCAGAAGATCAGCATCACCTCGCGCAAGGCCCAGACGACGCGCCACCGCATCACCGGCATCCGCACGGTGGGCGACACGCAGTTCGTCTTCGTCGATACGCCCGGGTTCCAGACCACGCACGGCGCGGCCCTGAACCGTTCGCTCAACAAAACGGTGCTCGGCGCGGTCGGTGACGTCGACCTGGTGGTCTTCGTGGTGGAAGCCGGCAAGTTCACGCCCGCGGACGCCAAGGTAATGCAGCTGCTCAAGCCCGGCATCCCGGTGATCCTGGTGGCCAACAAGCTCGACGAGCTCAACCGACGCGGCGATGTTGCGCCCTGGCTGGGAGAGATGGGCGGCAAGCATGAGTTCGCCGAGATCGTGCCCATGTCCGCGAAGAATTCGAAGGACATCGAACGGCTGATGCCGATCTGCGCCAAATACCTGCCGCTGCAGCCCTGGTGGTACGGCGAGGACGAACTCACCGACCGCAGCGAGAAATTCATGGCCGGCGAGCTGGTGCGCGAGAAGCTGTTCCGCCTGACCGGCGACGAGCTGCCCTACACCTCGACAGTGGTGGTGGAGAAGTTCGAGGAGGAGCCCAGCCCCAAGCACAAGCGCATGGTGCGCATCGCCGCGACCATCATCGTCGAGCGCGACGGCCACAAGGCCATGGTGATCGGCGAAAAGGGGGAGCGGCTGAAGCGCATCGGCATGGAAACCCGGCAGGAGCTGGAGAGGTTGATGGACTGCAAGGTGTTCATCGAGCTGTGGGTGAAGGTGCGTTCCGGCTGGGCCGATGATGAGGCGCGCGTGCGCAGCTTCGGCTACGAGTAGCCGCTTTCGGAAGTGGCCATCAAGCGCATCTCGGACGAACCTGCGTTCGTCCTCCACCGGTACGACTGGAGCGAGTCCAGCCTGATCCTGGAAGTGTTCACGCGCCACCACGGCCGCGTGGCCATCGTCGCCAAGGGCGCCAAGCGCCCGAGTTCCAGTTTCCGACCGGTCCTGCTCCCGCTGCAGCCCCTGCATGTCGGATTCGGCGGCGACGCGGAGATTCGCACGCTCAAAGGCGCCGAATGGGTTGGCGGGCAGGTGATGCCCACCGGCGAAGCGCTGATGTCGGGCTACTACCTGAATGAATTGCTGCTGCGCCTGCTGGCCAGGGACGATCCGCATCCGCGCTTGTTCGACTCCTATGCAGGTGCGGTGCGCGTGCTTGCGTCCAGTCATCCCGAAGCGCTCGAGCCGGCGCTCCGCGCGTTCGAGCTGATCCTGCTGCGCGAGATCGGGTTGCTGCCTTCGCTCGACATGCAGACGATGTCGCTGGCACCGGTGCAGGCCGAAGACCGGTACGCCCTGGTGCCGGAAGGCGGATTGGTGGCAACCGGCGACGAAGAAGGGCGCGCAAGTCTTGATGGATCGCAGTGGGCCGCGCTGCAGCGGGCGATGGACGACCCTGCGCCGTTCCATGCGACCTTGCGCGTTGCGGCAGAAAGCATGGGCGAGCTCAAGCCCCAGTTGCGCGCGTTGCTGCACTACCATTGCGGTGTCCACACGCTGCGCACCCGGCAAATGATGATCGACCTGCAGTCCCTCTAGCACCATGGCCCATTCACGCACCGCACTGTCGATCAACCTGAACAAGGTGGCCCTGGTGCGCAACACCCGGCACCTGGACATCCCCAGCGTGACGCGGGCCGCGACGTTGTGCCTGGAGGCCGGGGCGCAAGGCATCACGGTGCATCCCCGCCCCGATGAGCGGCATATGCGCCCGGGCGATGTCAACGAGCTGCAGGGGCTGCTCAAGGGCTGGCCGAAGGCCGAGTTCAACATCGAAGGCAACCCTTTCCACAACCTGATGGACTTCATCCGCGAGTTCAAACCCCACCAGGCCACCCTGGTCCCGGACAGCGAAGGGCAGTTAACCAGCGACCACGGCTGGGACCTGGCGACGGATATGCAGCGCCTGCGGCCGGTTATCGACGAATGCCAAGAGCTGGGCGTTCGGGTCAGCCTGTTCATGGACCCGGACCCCGCCGCGATGCAGCTCGTGAAAGCGGTTGGCGCAGACCGCATCGAGCTCTACACGGAGAGCTACGCCAGCGCATTCGGCACACCCCGGCAGGACCAGGTGTTGAAGGCTTTTGCGCAAACTGCGCAGGCCGCGCTCGACCTGGGCCTTCAGGTGAACGCCGGCCACGACCTGAACCTGCGCAACCTTGCGCAGTTCCTGCGCACGGTGCCGGGAGTGAGCGAAGTGTCCATCGGCCATGCATTCATCGCCGATGCGCTCGAGCTGGGTTACGGTGCTGCGGTAAAGGCTTACCTCGCCGCCATCGATCAAGCGTATTCATGATCCACGGCATAGGCACTGACGTATGCGACGTGCGGCGCATCCGCGCCTCGTTCGAGCGCCATGGCGAGCGATTCGCGCGCAAGGTGCTGTCCGACGGCGAGTTGGCGGTGTGGAAGGTGCGCCGGGAGCGCTGGCCTGAGCGCGGCCTGCGTTACCTTGCCACCCGCTTCTCCGCGAAGGAAGCCTTCAGCAAGGCCGTGGGCCTGGGCATGCGCATGCCGATGACCTGGCGGCTGTGCGAGATCGCCAACCAGCGCGGCGGCAAGCCGGTGATCGTGCTGCATGGTGGCCTGAAGGACTGGTTCGAAGCGCAGGGCCTCACGGCCCATGTCTCCGTCTCCGATGAAACCGACTATGCGGCGAGCTTCGTCGTGGTCGAGAAAAAAGAACACAAATGAATGCTCACGCCCCCCTGATCCTTGACGTTGCCGGGACCGAACTCACCAAGCGCGACCGCCGCCGGCTGGCCCACCCGTTAACCGGCGGCCTGATCCTGTTCGCCCGCAACTGGCAGGACCGCGCCCAGCTCTGCGCCCTGTGTGACGACATCAAGTCCGTGCGCGAAGACATCGTGATCTGCGTGGACCATGAAGGCGGGCGCGTGCAGCGCTTTCGCACCGATGGATTCACCCACATCGCGCCCATGCGAGTCTTCGGCGAATTGTGGATGAAGGACGCCATGGCCGCGACCAACGCCGCTTCGGCAGCCGGGTACGTGCTGGGCGCGGAGCTGCGTGCCTGCGGTGTCGACTTCAGTTTCGCCCCGGTGCTGGATCTCGACTGGGGCGGCAGCAACGTCATAGGCGACCGCGCCTTCCACCGCGATCCGCGAGTGGTGGCGCTGCTGGCCAAGAGCCTGATGCACGGCTTGTTGCGAGCGGGTGTGGCCAAC
>JBKJOM010000189.1:0-32811 GCA_046595775.1 Ramlibacter sp.
AGATCACCTTGATCAATTCCTCGCCGATGATCATGCCGCCCATCGTGATCAGGATCTGCTTCAGGTGGTTGCCGTACACCGGTCGCACAATGAAGCGCTCAAACGCGAGGCCCAGCGCACCAGCCACCAGCATCGCCACAACCATCGCCGGCAGCACCGCCATCAGGTTGACCAGGATGCTTTGCGAATTCGTGTAGTCGCCCATGGTGCCCAGCACACTGGTGGCAACGAAGGCGCCGAGCGCGATGAACACGCCGTGGCCGAAGTTCAGCACGTCCATCAGGCCGAAAACCAGCGTGAGGCCCGAGGCGATCACGAAGATGATCATCCCCATCGCGAGCCCGGCGACGGTGAGCGTGAGCCAGGTGGAGCTGGAGCCGATGAACGGGAACACCAGCAACGCCAGGGCGGGCACGAGGGCGAGCGGGTGCCAATCAAATTCAGATTTCATATGGCCAACCCCAGCAGTGAGTGTTGAAGTTCCTCGTTCTCGGCCAGCTCCTTCATGGAGCCCGAGTGCACGACAACGCCGTTGTCCATCACGGCGACTGTGTCGCCCAGGCGCTTGGCGAAGTTGATGTTCTGCTCGACCAGAAGGATGGTCACGCCGCTGGACTTCAGCTGCGCGAACGCATCGATCATGTTGTTGATGATTGCCGGGGCCAGCCCCTTGCTAGGCTCATCGATGATCAGCAGTTCGCGCGGCTCGACGATCGCGCGCGCGACCGCCAGCATCTGCTTCTGCCCGCCCGAAAGCTTCCCGGCGGGATGGTTCCAGAACTTCTCCACCGCCGGGAACAGGGTGAATATCCATTGCAGGCGCTTTGCGTCGATCTGTGCCGCGTTCCGGGCCCAGCGCGCAGCCAGCAACATGTTTTCCTTGACGGTCAGGTCTGCGAAGATGCCCATGTTCTCGGGCACATACGCAACGTTGAGCATTGCGATCTGGGGCGTCGCAAACTTCGTGATGTCCTGGCCGTTGAAAACGATCTTTCCCTGCGACGCGCGCCACAAGCCCATGATCGTGCGCAAGGTGGTGGTCTTGCCGGCCCCATTGCGGCCCAGCAACATGGTGAGTTGACCGCGCGGAATGTCCAGGTCGACGCCGTGCAGGATGTGGTACGCCCCGATGTGCGTGTGCACGCCCGAGAGGCTGAGCATGGCTTCGTTCACAGTGCACCCCCGTTGACCACGCGCAGCTCGGGCCGCTCCAGAGGGATCTCGCGTTCCGGCTCATCCTTCGGAGCCACGCCGAGGTAGGCTTCCTGCACGATCGGCGATGCGATCACCGTGGCCGGATCGCCGTCAGCGACCAGCGCGCCGTTGTGCAGGACGATGATGCGGTCGGCCAGCTCACGCACCACGTCCATCTTGTGCTCGACCAGCAGGATGGTCTTGCTGGCGTCTTCCTTGAGCTTGCGGATCAGGTTCAGGATCACCGGCGCTTCCGCCGCGTTCATGCCCGCAGTCGGCTCGTCGAACATGAACACCTGGGCATCAAGAGCCATCAGCAAGGCAACTTCCAGCTTGCGCTGGTCGCCGTGCGGAAGGTTCGCTACCAGCTCGCCTTCCTTGTCGGCCAGCGCCACGGCGGCGAGGACCTCGTCGGCCCGCGCGATCAAAGCCTTGTGGTCGCTCCACACACTCCAGAGGTTGAACCCGCGCCTGTGCTTGCCCTCACGCGCCGCCTGCACCGCCAACCGCACGTTCTCCAGCACCGTCAGGCGGGGGAACAGGTTCGTGAGCTGGAAGGCGCGTCCCAGTCCCGCGCGAGTGCGCTGCGCGGCGGAGAAGCCCGATAGGTCGCGTCCGTTGAGCGTGACGCTTCCGGCCGTCGCCTTGAGCTGGCCCGAGATGAGGTTGAAGTAGGTGGTCTTTCCTGCGCCGTTCGGGCCCACGATGGCGGTCAGCGTTCCTGGCTGGAAGGCACAGGTCACGTCGTTGACCGCCACGTGGCCGCCGAAGCGGACGGTGAGATCCTTGGTGGCAAGCAGGCTCATGGTTCTCCGAGAGGTAGCACTAAGGGCAGGTCCCGATCACATAGTAGTTAGTGCCGGTCAGCTTCAGCGTCGTCGTCGTGAAGGTGTTCCACAGGCCCATGTTCTGGTTCGAGCCGTTGGCAAACGTGTAGCCGCCGGCGTAGTACGCCCGGCCCGCGGTGGTGTGCGTGTAGTTGCTCGACGTGTAGCAGGTGGCCGGCGGTGGTGCCGTGCCGGTGGTGGTGCCGCTCACCGCAGATGAAGTCGCGCCTTGGACACCATTCGCGTCGACCGCCGCTGCGGTCCATGAATAGGTAGTGGCTGCAACGAGGCCGCCATCGGTGTAACTGGTGCCCGTGACGGCTGTCGCGTTGACCTTGTTGCCATTGCGAAAGACGTTGTAGCTCGATGCGCCGGTGACCGACTGCCAGCCGATGTTCATCGTCGTGTTGGTCGCGCCCGTTGCCGTGAGGCCGGTGGGTGCGGGCAGCGATCCGCCACCGGAGCCGGTGCCCGATGACACCTTGTCGACCATGGCCTTGATCGCCGCGACCTGCGTGCCGGCCCGCTGCGAGAAGTTGGTGCCGTACCAGCCAATCCAGTCCCAGCAGCCATTGGAATTGGCAAGCGAACCGCTGGCTGACGTCTGGTGGCTGGTGCTGTCGACCTTGGTCTGCGGGAACAGCACGATGATGCTGTTGGTGTCGGCCCAGCGCGTGATGCCGGTGTTCTTGACGTACTTGTCACCGATGGTCGCGTAGTTCTGCTGGCAACCGTGCAGGGCGACGTGCACCTTGCATTGCGAACCGCTGGCGCAGTTGGCGGGCACATAGACCCAGCCCGTGGCCGCCATGCCGGCGTTGGAGGTGAACTCCGTCTGGTTGAATTCGATGTAGTTGCCGGCAGCGGGCGCGTTGTTGCGCGCATTCAGAGTGCCGTAGAACTTGGTGAACATCGCCTTCGCGCCGTCGTAGCCGCAATTGCTGATGTAGGGCGACGCGCTCGAACTGCAGGCATTGTTGCCGGTGCTGTCGAAGTCGGTCGGAAACACATGGGCCGTGCTCGCGCGCTGGATGTAGTCCAGGTTGCCGGTCGGCACGCCGTTGTTGGTGTACTGCGTCTGGACGCCGTTCATGGGGTTCGGCCCCACGGTCGAATCGCTGGTACCGACGAACATGTAGATCTTCTGGGTGGCGACGTTCGACTTGTTGTCGATCGAGGCGCCGCTCCAGTTGTTGATGTCCGCCTGCATCGTGCTCAGCATCGTGCTGCTGATCGTGGCGTTGTACATGCAGGCCGTGTAGTTGCTGTGCCCGGCGCACATGTAGGGGCCGCCGGCGAAGACGCCGACACCCCGGAACGTGGTCGAGAAGGCGTATCCCAGCTGGTTGGCCATGAAGCCGCCCGAGGACAGGCCCGACACTGTGGTCTGACTGGTGTCCACGTTGTACCTGGGCAGCGGTACTGCGGCCTGGGCCCCGATGGCTGCGAAAAGCGAAGCCGCAGCGAGTGCGCGCAGCAATCCTTTGAACGTCATTGAGAAGTCTCCTAAAGTGGTTGACGCAAAACAACCCTCCCCCCGTGTATCCAGGGGTTGACTCAAATCGAATCGAAAAGAGGGGCGGCTGCCCCTGGGGAGATCGCTAGCGCTTGTTGCGGATCGGCACCTGCATGTCGGCCGGCTTGATCTCCTTGACGAGGCTCAGGTCGGCCATCGCACCAGGGCGGGCGCCCGGGGACACGCGGAAGTGGTACATCGACTGCATGGCCTGGTGGTCTTCCTTGCGAAAGGTCATCATGCCCTTGGGCGTGTCGAAGCTCATCCCTTCCATGGCGGTGATCAGCCTGTCGGTGCCGGTGTCGCCGCCAGTCTTCTTGATCGCGGCCACGATCGCCATCGCGGCTGACATGCCGCCGGCGGTGAAGAAATCGGGCGGCGACTTGAAGCGGATGTAGTGGTTGGTCACGAGCCACAGGTTCGGCTGGTTCTTGGAAAAGCCGAAGTAGTAGTACGCGGCGCCTTCCATCCCGGGAAAGTTGTTGTACGGCACCATGGCCGGCAGGATGTTGCCGCCGGTGGCCACCTCGATGTTGAAGCGCTTCTTCAAGTCCAGGTCGGCGAGCTTGGCGAAAGGCGGCGTGGAGCCGGCCCAGATCACGAAGATCACCTTGCGTCCGGGCTTGTCCTTGAGGTTGTCGACGATCCGCTGGAAGCCCGCCGTGAAGTCGGTGGTGGTCTGCGGCAGGTACTCTTCGTGAACGACCTTGGAAGTCTTCAGCGCATCCTTGAGCGCCTTCACGCCGTCACGGCCGAAGGCGTAGTCCTGCGCCAGCGTGGCGATCTGCGTGCCCGGCTGGTCGATAGTCACGGCATTCGCAATCGCGTCCTGCGAGCTGCTGCGGCCAGTGCGGAAGATGTACTTGTTCCACTTGTCGCCGGTGATCGAGTCGGCGACAGCAGGCTCGACCAGCAGGATCTTCTTGTATTCCTCGGCGACCGGCAGCATGGCCAGCGCGACGCCCGAAGACGTGGGGCCGATGGCCAGGTCGACCTTGTCGTCAGCATAGGCAGCCGACAGCAGTGACTTGCCCAAGTCTGGCTTGCCCTGGTCGTCCTTCTCGATCAGCACGATCTTGCGGCCGTTGACCATCATGGTCCCGCCGGTCGCGAACTCGAGACCCATCTGCAACCCGGTCTGGGTCTGCTTGCCGTAAGCCTCGAGCGGGCCGGTACGGCTGTAGATGTGGGCGATCTTGATTTCCTTGGCTTGACCGAAAGCCAGGGGGGCGGCTAGCGCGGAGGCCGCGAGCGCGGCCAGCGCAACCCAGGTGCGTCGTTTCATGGGACTTGTCTCCTTGTAATTACTGCCGGACTGTCCGCCCATCAGTTGCACGGAGCGTGCCAGAGTCCAAGTCTTTGATTTACAAGGGATTTTTCTATGTCGAGTCGCAAAGTGCTCAGCTTTCAGACAGATACAACTGTCTGACTATCAGGCAACTGTTCGGAAATCAGACAACGCGTCGAGGCGCTCGTAGAGTTTGGCGCGAGAGATCCCGAGCAATTTCGCAGCCGCCAGTTTATTGCCCGCAGTCGCCGCCAGCGCCGCCTCGATCGCCCTGCGCTCAAGTTCGGCGACCTGTTCGGCCAAGGGTCTGAGCGCCGCTGCATCTGGCTTGCCTGCCGCGATCATGGCCGGCACTGGCGCGGGCTCGATCTGCTTCACGCCCGATGCACGCAGCACTTCTTCGAGCACCGACACATCGATGTGTTCGGATTCGGTTCGCATCGCCGCCTGTTCAAGCACGTTGCGCAACTCGCGGATGTTGCCGCGCCAGGACTGCGCCGTGAGCAGCGCGATGGCTTCGGGGCTCAGGTCCGGGGGCGGCGTTCCGCTGCGCAGGCCGATGTCTTCCGCGAGCACTTCCACCAGCGAAGGGATATCAGGACGGCGTTCGCGCAACGCCGGCACGCGGATCGGCAGCACGTTGAGGCGATAGAACAGGTCTTCGCGGAACTTGCCTTCACGCACCAGTTGGCCAAGGTCGCGCGACGTTGCGGCGATGACCCGCGCATCGAACGGGACCAGCTTGTTCGAGCCGAGCGGCTCGATTTCGCCTTCCTGCAGCGCACGCAACAACTTGGGCTGCAGGCTCGGTGGCATATCGCCGATCTCGTCGAGGAAGAGCGTCCCGCCGTCGGCCAACTTGAACTTGCCGTCGCGGCCCTTTCGGTCGGCGCCGGTATACGCGCCGGGAGCCACGCCGAAGAACTCGGCTTCGAGCAAAGTGTCAGGCACGGCCGCGATGTTCACGCTGATAAGCGCCCCGGAGGCGCGCGACGAGGCGGCGTGAATCGCGTGCGCCAGCAGCTCCTTGCCGGTGCCGGTTTCCCCAAGCAGCAGCACCGGGCTGGACGACATCGCGGCCCGGCGCGCCTGGCGCTTGACTTCCACCGCAGCCGGGCTGCTGCCCACGAAGCTCGCCAGCGTGTACTTGTTGCGGCGCTGGGTGGCTAGTTCGCGGCGCGCGTCGTCGAGGTCGCGATGCAGTGTTGCGAACTTGTGGATCAGCGGCTGCAACGTGGTTTCGGGATGGTCGAACAGCACGATGCCCAAGGCGCCGATCACCTCGCCGCCTTCGTCACGCAGCGGGATGCGG
This sequence comes from Ramlibacter sp., assembly GCA_046595775.1. Lineage (GTDB taxonomy): Bacteria > Pseudomonadota > Gammaproteobacteria > Burkholderiales > Burkholderiaceae_C > Ramlibacter. The sequence goes on from JBKJOM010000189.1 coordinate 6,138, forward strand.
CTGACCACAAATGTGCCCGCCTTGTTCGACAACAGGTCGATGAGGATGGGCTTGCCGGTACGGATCACGCGGTGCATCTGCGTGTTCTGCACAACTTCGGAGACCGGGTGGCCGACGAAGTCTTGCTCGCGGGGAAATCCCAGCGCGGGCAGGTAGCGCCGGTACTGGTCGTTGATCCAGACGACCCGCGACTCGCGGTCCACCAGCATCATGCCTTCACTGGCGTTCGCAAACAGGTCGAACATCGAACGCGCCGCCAGCTCCAGGATGCGCTGGCCATCCAGCGGCAAGGGGTCGTGGGCCTTCATGCAGGCGATGTTAAGGCCCGGGGGTGGGACCGAGCGACCACGTAAACGCTAAAGTAAAAACGCTTACGACGACGGCATCCGGGTTAATCCGGGTAAAAGCCGCCCCCGGTGACAGCGGTTCGACAGGTCGCGCGCCGAGCATGTCCCCATCACTCCAGGAGACATGCCATGCGCCGAGACACCTTCCTCAAGTCACTTGCCTCACTGGCGGTCGCCGGCGGTGTTCCGATCGCCGCGCTCGCCGCCCCCACGTTGAAGATGATGATCCCCGCCAACCCTGGCGGCGGCTGGGACACCACGGGACGGGCGCTCGGGCGCGCTATGGCCGAAGCACGAGTTGCGGACGCCATCCAGTACGAGAACAAGGGCGGCGCTGCCGGCGTCCTCGGTCTCGCGCAATTCGTCAACGCTGCCAAGGGCGACCCCAATGCCGTGATGATCATGGGTGCCGTGATGCTGGGCGGCATCATCACCGGCAAGCCGCCGGTGCAACTGGGCCAGGCCACGGCAATTGCGCGGCTGACCAGCGAATACAACGTGTTCGTGGTGCCGGCGACCTCGCCACTGCGCACGATGAAGGACGTCGTCGCGCAGTTCAAGAAGGATCCCGGCAGCGTCAAGTGGGGCGGCGGCTCGCGCGGCTCGACCGAGCACATCGCTGCCTGCATGTTGGCCCGCAATGTCGGGGTGGACCCGAAGAAGGTGAACTACGTCGCCTTCCGCGGCGGCGGCGAGGCGGTGGCCGCCATCCTGGGCGGCAACATCACGGTGGGCGGCAGCGGCTATAGTGAATTCGCCGACCACATCGAGGCGGGCAAGATGCGCCCGATCGCTGTCACCTCGCAAAAGCGCCTGCCCGGCATCGCGATCCCGACGATGAAGGAACTGGGCTACGACGTGATCCTGGGCAACTGGCGCGGCGTGTACGCAGCCCCGGGCATCAGCGCCACCGACCGCGAGAACATCACGGCCGCCGTGCTGGCTGCGACAAAGACCAAGGCGTGGACCGAAGCCGTCACGAAGAACGTCTGGACTCCGGCGACACTCACGGGAAAGGAGTTCGAGGATTTCGTCGAGTACGAGTTCTCCAGCTTGCGCGCCATCATGTACCTGTCGGGCATGGTCTGAAGGCGCCGTTCCCTCAGTCCCCGGCTTCCTTCCGCGATCCCATTGCCTTCACGACGCGCGGAACGATCAGCACGGCCAGGATCACGACGATCATCATGACCGACATCGGGCGCTGCAGGAACACCATGGGACTGCCCTCCCCGATCGAAATCGCGTTGCGCAGTTGCGCTTCGGCCAGGGGCCCGAGGATCATCCCCACCACCACCGGTGCCGTCGGGAAGTCGAAGCGGCGCATGAGCACCCCCACCAGGCCGATCCCATACAGCAGCACCAGGTCGAACGAACTTTGCCGCATGCCATACGCGCCCACTGTCGCGAAGATCAGGATGCCCGCATACAACTGCGGCTTGGGGATCTTCAGCAGCTTGACCCACAGGCCCACCATCGGTAGGTTCAGGATCAGCAGCATCACGTTGCCGATGTACAGCGAGGCGATCAGGGCCCATACCAGCGCGGCCGAGTTGGTGAACAGCTGCGGTCCGGGCTGGATGCCGTAGTTCTGGAAGGCGCCCAGCAGGACGGCTGTGGTGTTCGAGGTCGGGATACCCAGCGTGAGGAGCGGGATCAAGGCGGTGGTCACCGTCGCATTGTTTGCGGCCTCCGGACCGGCAACACCCTCGATTGCGCCCTTGGTGCCGAACTCGGCCAGGTTCTCGCCCTTGGCCAGTTTCTTTTCCGTCGCGTAGCTGAGGAACGTGGGGATCTCGGTGCCACCCGCCGGGATGCAGCCGAAAGGCGCGCCGATGGCGGTGCCCCGCAGCCAGGCGGGAATCGAACGCTTCCAGTCCTGCGGGGTCATGTAAACCTTGCTCAGCGCGTTTTGTGTTTCTTTCGAACGGCCTTCGTACAGGGCGGCATAGAGCACCTCGGCCACGGCGAACAGCCCCACGGCGACCAGCACGATCTCGATGCCGTCGAGCAACTCCGGAACACCGCCCGTGTAGCGCGCCTGGCCCGAAATCTGGTCCAGGCCGACCATGCCCACCGCCAGGCCGATGAACAGCGCCGTCATGCCGCGCAACGCGCTTGCGCCGAGCACCGCGCTCACCGTCGTGAAGGCCAGCAGCATCAGCATGAAGTACTCGGGCGGCCCCAGCTTGACGGCGAACTCCGCGACATAGGGCGCGAACAGCGTGACGATCACCGTGGCGATCGTGCCAGCGACGAACGAGCCGATGGCCGACGTGGCGAGAGCGGCGCCCGCGCGCCCGTTCTTGGCCATCTTGTTGCCTTCCATCGCCGTGACCATGCTGGCCGTCTCCCCGGGCGTGTTCAGCAGGATCGAGGTGGTGGAGCCGCCGTACATCGCGCCGTAGTAGATGCCCGCGAAGAAGATCAGCGAAGCGGTGACATCGACCTTGGCGGTGATCGGCAGCAACATGGCAACGGCCACGGCCGGGCCGATGCCGGGCAACACGCCGACCGCCGTGCCGAGCACGCAGCCGACCAACGCCCACATCAGGTTGGCAGGAGAAATCGCAGTGGCAAAACCCTGCATCAGTGCATTGAGGATGTCCATGGGTTAGAGCCAGCCTGTCGACGTGAGACCCGGCAGGTTGATCGCCAGGAACTGTGTGAACGCCCAGAACACCGGGGCCGAGATCGCTGCGCCCGTTGCTGCGTCGATCGCCAGGTTGCGCGGGCTATGGGCGACCTGGCCTTCCGCACGACGCAAGCCTTGCACCGCGAGCACATAGCAAAGCGTGCAGCTCAGGATGAAGCCGATGGTCGTGATGAGTGCCGCGTTGGCCAGCAGGCCCGCCGAGACCCACACGAATCCCACCCAGTGCGGCGTGGCGGCGCCCGATGGCGGCTCCATGTGCCGAAAGCCCCCGGTGCGAGCCTCCCGCACCATGAGCACACCGCACAGCAGCAGCACAACGGCCACGAGCCAAGGCAGGAAGTTCGGCCCCACGCCGCCATAGCCAGCCGCCGATGGAATGGTGATCGCGCCCGCGCCGAGCGCGATGCCGATCACGGCCACGCCGACGCCGATGGCGGTCTGCGCGCGATCTGAAGCGACTTCTGGTGTCATTGTCCAAGCTCCTCACAAAAACACGCCCGGGTCTTCCGGGCGTTGCGCCTGCGCAGTTACTGCGTCAGACCATCCCCGACTTGACCATCGTGGCGCGCAGGCTGGCGAACTCGTCGTCGACGAACTTGTCGAACGCCGGGCCGGTCATGAGCGAGGACGTCCAGTCGTTCTTCTCGAGCGACTCCTGCCACGATTTGGTCTTGACGGCCGCCACGACCATATCGGTCAGCGCCTTGCGCTGCGCCGGCGTGATGCCGGGCGCGCCGTACACCCCGCGCCAGTTGCCGATCTCGACGTCGATGCCTTGCTCCTTGAGCGTGGGCACGTTGTTGAGCTTCTTGGGCGAAGTGACGGCGATCGCCGTCATCTTGCCGGCCTTGATGTACTCGGCGAATTCGGAGAACCCGCTGCCGCCAACGGTCACGTTCCCGCCGAGGATGGCCGCAGTGGCTTCTCCGCCTCCACGGAACGCGACGTAGTTGATCTTGGACGGGTCGACGCCGACTCTCTGCGCGATCATCGCCGCAGCGATATGCTCGGTCGAGCCGCGCGAACCGCCGCCCCACTTGACACTACCAGGGTCCTTCTTCAGTTGCGCCACCACGTCGGCCATCGTCTTGAACGGCGAGTTGGCCGGCAGCACGAACACGTTGTATTCGCTGGTCAGGCGCGCGACGGGCGTAGCCTGCGACAGGTTCACTGGCGGCTTGCCGGTGATGATGCCGCCCAGCATCACTGCGCCCATCACCATCATTGCGTTCGGGTCGCCCTTGGAACCGTTCACGAACTGCGCCAGGCCGAGCGCGCCGGCCGCGCCGCCCTTGTTGTCGTAAGTCACGCTGTCGGCCGCCTTGGCTTCCTGCAAGGCCTTGCCCAGGGCACGGCCCGTGGTGTCCCAACCACCGCCCGGGTTGGCGGGGATCATCATCTTGACGTTGCCCCCCGCCCACGCGGAAAACGGCAAGGCGCCGCCCGCGGCCAGGGCCGCCATCGATTTCAGGAAAGTGTCGCGACGCATGTTGGTAGCTCCTTGTGCTTGGTATCTTCGAATCCTGTGCATCATGCGCTGCTTGCCTGTCATTCCGCTGTCCCGGGGATTGGGGAAACTACTAGAGTCGATGGCTGTGACTGCCCCAACATTGCGTCGATGACCCAGGTCCTGCTGGTCGAAGACGACCCTTCCATGTTGAACACCCTCGAGCGCGCGCTCACGCGGCGCGGGATGGGCATCGTCACCTGCGACGACGGCAACAAGGCTGGCCAACTGTGGCGGTCGAGTGAGCCAGACGTGGTCGTGCTCGACCTGAGCTTGCCGGGCAAGGACGGGCTGGAGGTGCTCTCGGAGGCGCGCCGCTCAGGCCTTGCGACACCCGTTCTCATCCTGACAGCGCGCGGCACGGTCGGCGACCGCGTGATCGGCCTGAACACCGGCGCCGACGACTACCTTCCCAAGCCTTTCGACCTCGACGAACTCGAAGCACGCATCCGCGCCCTCGCCCGGCGTGCCGAGGGACCCGGGGACAGGGCACCCGCCACGGCCCAGATGGGCGGGCTTTGCGTCGACCGGCAAAGCGGTGCGATCCACTTCCGCGACGAAGTGCTGGAGCTCACGCCACGCGAAGCCGCACTGCTGCAGGCGCTGATGGCCCGGCCGGGACATGCGGTCAGCAAGGAAAAATTGTTTGAACTCGTGTTCCCCGGCGAATCGGAAGTGCAGTACGAGGCGATCGAGGTGGTCGTGTACCGCCTGCGCAAGAAGCTCGTGCATACGGGCACCACGCTGATGACGTTGCGTGGCCTGGGCTACCTGCTGAAGGCGGGGCACTAGGCGTGGCCCGGCCGGTCTCGCTGCGCCGCTACCTGTTGCTGGGCATCCTGCTGCCGGTGCTGGCGCTGGTCGCGCTCAACGCTGCGAGCCTGTATTCGCAGGCCCTCGAAGCGGTGAACACCGCCTACGACCGCACCTTGCTTGCTTCCGCCAAGGTCATCGGCGAGCAGCTGGACGTCGAAGGCTTTGACGACACAGCGCGGCTGCGAGCGACGGTACCTTACTCCGCGCTGGAGGCTTTCGAGGCCGACACCCGCAGCCGCCTGTACTACCGTGTCTCCGACCTGAAGGGGAACCTGGTCTCAGGCTTCGCCGAGCTGCCGTTCTGGAATGGCAAATTGCCGCAACAGCCGCCCTACGCGGCGCTGGTCGACTTCTACGACGACCACTACCAGGACCAGCCGATCCGTGTGGCCGTCCTGTTGCAGCCTGTGGCGGGCCAGAACGGCCGGGGCATGGCGGTAGTCCAGGTGGCGGAGACGCTCGAGCTGCGGCGCACGCTCACACGCGAGATCCTGCTGGACACGCTCTGGCGCCAGGCCCTGCTGGTCGCCGTGATTGCGCTGGTGGTCGTCATCGTCGTGCAGCGCGCCACCCAGCCGGTGCGGCGCCTGTCGGGCGAGCTCGACGCTCGGCACGAAGGTGACCTCACGCCCATTTCCGCCGCCGACGCGCCACGCGAGCTGCTGCCGCTGGTGGACGCAACGAACCACGTGATGGCGCGGCTGGCCAACCTGCTCGACAACCAGAAACGTTTCGTGCGCGACACGGCCCACCAGTTGCGCACACCGCTCGCGGTGCTCAAGACGCAGGTTCAGTCAGCGTTGCGCGGTGACATCGAGCCCCGCCAGGCGCTCGGCGAAATCGAGAACACCGTCGACCGCGCCACGGTGCTGGCCAACCAGATGCTGTCACTGGCCAAGGTGGAGCAGTTGCGCCACCAACCCGACCTTTCAGTGCACGACTTTGCGCAGATCGTGCGCTCGGTGGCGCTGGAACTCTCGCCCCTGATCGCCGACAAGGACATCGACTTCGAAATCACGACCGTTTCCGCACCGGTTCGATCGCACGAGTGGATGTTGCGTGAACTCACCCGCAACTTGCTCCACAACGCAATCCGCCACACGCCCGCGCTGGGCGCGCTTTCGTTGAGGATGGTCGCTGACATGAACTCGGTCGCGCTGGTGATGGCCGACAGCGGCCCGGGCATTTCCGATGAGCTGCGCTCACGCCTCTTCCAGCCCTTCTCACCTGGCAACGCCCGCAGTGGTTCCGGTCTGGGCTTGGCGATCTGCGCCGAAATTGTTTCGACTTTGGGCGGAACGCTCAGCCTCGACAACCGCGAAAGCCCCGGGCGCGTGGAAGGTTTGGATACGACTGTCAGGCTGGCCCTGGCCCACAATGGCGGTTGATGGACAAACTGCGAATCGACAAATGGTTGTGGGCCGCGCGCTTTTACAAAACGCGCACGCTGGCCGTGGAGGAAATTGGCAAGGGGCGCGTCGAGGTCAATGGCCTGGAGATCAAGCCTGCGCGCGAGGTGAAACCCGGCGACACCGTCTCCCTCCGCCAGGGACCGGTCACTCGAGTCGTCATCGTCAAAGGACTGTCCGGTGTTCGCGGGCCGGCACCGGTCGCCCAGCAGTTGTACGAGGAAACGGCCGCAAGTATCGCGGCACGCCAGAGTGGCGCCGAACAACGCCGCCTGGCTCCCGAGCCTGCGCTGACCATCGAACATGGCAGGCCGACCAAGCGAGGGCGCCGCGAACTCGACGACGCGCAGCGTGGCTGGGGCGATCGCTGGAGCGCGTCGGTGGACGGGGACGGCAAGTCCTAGGGCATCAGGCCGGCAATGCCTGCGCGCGCATGCGCTGGCCCTGGGTGAGCCAGACGGCACCGATCAGCATCAGGGCCGGCAGGTAGAACCAGTGGGGTGTGGGCCGGTCGGAAGGCACTTTCAGTGACTGCACTTCCCAGCCCGGCTCCAGCCCGCCTTTTTGCGCTTTCGAGCCGAACTTCACGGCGCCGATCTGCAACTTGTCGCCGAGCGGCACCAGTTGCAGGCCGGCCTGGGCCATGCGTTTGCGCCCATCGTCGCCTTGAGCGCCAAGTTGCAATGCGACCGTCTTGACGATGTCCTTGCCTTCCAGTGTGCTGCCCTTGATCAGCATCACCAGCCGGTCGTTGGTGGGCACCTCGCGTGCCACTTCGTACACGCGCGCAGGCGCCACATCGCCGTATTCCGGGGTGAGCTGGTCCATGAAGAAGTCGGGGCGGAACAGCAGCACCACCGCTGCGAGGAGCAAGGCGCCCTCCCACCATCGGCTCTTCACGCGAAACCAGTTCATGGTGACTGCGGCGAAGATCAGCGTCGCGCAGAGGCTGGCGCTAACCACTCGCGCGAACTCGCCCCAGCCATGCACGTCGATCAGCAGGATCTGCGGGTTGAAGATCCAGATGAACGGAAGGATCACGGTGCGCAAGGCATAGAGCGATCCCTGGATGCCGGTCTGGATCGCATCTTCGCCCGAGATGGCAGCGGCAGCGAATGTCGCGAGGCCAACCGGTGGCGTAATGTCCCCCATGATCCCGTAGTAGAAGACGAAGAGGTGCACCGCGATCAGCGGAATCACCAGCCCGGACTGTGCGCCGAGCTCCACCACCACCGGCGCCATCAACGTAGCCACCAGCACGTAGTTGGCGGTGGTGGGAACTCCCAGCCCGAGCACCAGGCAGACGAACGCGATGAACAGCAGCATCATGAAGACGTTGCCCTGCGCCACGAACTCGACGAAGTCGGTCATGCGCAAGCCCAGCCCCGTGAGCGTGATGCCGCCGACGATGATGCCGGCCGTTGCCGTGGCAATGCCGATCCCGATCATGTTGCGCGAGCCGTCGTTCAGGCCCGCCACGATCTCGTGCCAGCCGCGCGACCACATCCCCGGTGCCGGCGCCTTGCGGAACATCGCTATCAGTGGGTACTGCGTGAGCATCAGCACGAGCAGCACCACGATCGCCCAGAATGCCGACAGCGATGGCGAAAGCTCTTCGACCATCAGGCACCAGATCAGCGTGCCGACGGGCATGAGAAAGTGCAGCCCGGCCCGGACGGTGGGCCAGGTGTCCAGCGGTTTGGGATTGTCGATATCGATGTCCTGCGGCAGGTCGGGGCTGCAGGCCGCTTCCCGCACCGAGTAGACGTACAGAGCCGCCACTGTGAAGGCGATCGCCCAGCCAGCGGCGTCACCCAGCCAGCGCTTCATTGCCTCGAACAGGTAATACAGCACCGCAATCACGACGATGCTGCCCGCGATGCCCAAGCCGTTGCGCATCAAGCGCACGCGCCAGGGCTTGATCTCGCGCCGGATCATCGGCTGCATCCCCAGCTTCACGGCCTCGAGGTGAACGATGTAGAACAGGCCGATGTAGGAGAGCAGCGCTGGCAACAACGCGTGCTTGACGATGTCCGAATACGGGATGCCGACGTACTCCACCATGAGGAAAGCTGCGGCACCCATCACGGGCGGCATGATCTGACCGTCCACCGACGACATGGTCTCGATGGCTCCGGCCTTCACGCCACCGTAGCCCGCCTTCTTCATCAGTGGGATGGTGAAGATGCCGCCCGACACGACGTTGGAGACCGACGAGCCCGAAATCATCCCGTTGAGAGCGGACGACACCACGCTCACCTTGGCCGGTCCGCCACGCAAGTGCCCGAGCGCGGCGAAGCTGACCTGCATCATGTAGTTGCCGCCGCCCGCGCGATCGAGCAGCGTGCCGAATAGCACGTAGACGAAGATCGCGCCTGTCGAAACGCCCAGCGCGATGCCGTAGACGCCTTCGGTGGTCAGCCACATGTGCGAGAGGAGGCGGTTGAGCGACGCGCCCTTGTGCTCCAGCACTTCGGGCATCAGCGGCCCGCCCATCGCGTAGAAGATGAACAGCACCGCGAGCAGCGCCATCGGCCAGCCCACCGCGCGTCGCGTGGCCTCGAGCAGCACCACCATCCCGACGCTGGCCACCACGATGTCCATCAGGTTCGGCTGCCCGGGCCGCGTGGCCAGTTGCGCGTAGAACAGCAGCAGGTAGGCGCCCGCGAATGCGCCGACGAATGCAAGGATCCAATCCAGCGCCGGCACCCGGTCACGCGGCGCGGTTTTGCTGGCTGGCCACGCCAGGAAGCCCAGGAACATCGAGAAAGCCAGGTGGATGGAGCGCGCCTCGGTGTCGTTGAGCACACCGAAGCGCAGCACGAAGGGCAAAGGCGACGCGTACCAGAGCTGGAACAGCGCCCACGCCAGCGCCACGCCGAAGATGACCCGGCCCGTGAAGCCCGTGGGTTTGCGCGCGCCGGTATCAACCTGCGCTACCAACTCCTGCAGGTTGGCTGGCGCCTTCTCGATGTCGGAGGCCATGCCGTCCCCGCGGGCGGCCTATTTGATCCAGCCCTTTTCCTTGTAATAGCGCGCGGCGCCTTCATGCAGCGGCGCGGACAGGCCGTCACTCACCATGTTCTGCGGCGAGAGGTTGGCCAGCGCCGGATGCAGCTTCTTGAACTCGTCGAAGTTGTCGAACACGGCCTTCACCACCTGGTACACGGTTTCCGGCGGCGTCTTGGCCGATGCCACGACAGTGGCGAGGACGCCATACGTTATCGTGGCTTCGGGATTATTCGGGTACAGGCCGGCAGGGATCACCGCCTTGGCGTAGTACGGCTTCTCGGCCAGCAACTTGTCGACGGCAGGGCCGGTGACCGAGATCAGCTTGGCGCCGCAACTCGTGGTCGGGTCCTGGATGTTGGCGCTGGGGTGACCCACACCGTAGAAAAAGCCATCGATCTTGCCGTCGCACAGGGCCGGCCCGTGCTCGTCGGCCTTGAGCTCGGAAGCGAGCGCGAAGTCGCCCATCTTCCAGCCCATCGACTGCAGCAGTTCTTCCATCGAAGCGCGAGTGCCCGAGCCGGGGTTTCCGACGTTGAAGCGCTTGCCCTTGAAGTCGGTGAAGGACTTGATGTTGGCTTCCTTGCGCGCCACCACCGTGAAGGGCTCGGGGTGCACCGAGAACACCGCGCGCTGGTCGCCCCAGGCGCCGGCTTCCTTGAACTGCCCGAGGCCCTTGGCCGCGTTGTACTGCACGTCGGACTGCGTGAAGCCCAGGTCGAGTTCGCCGGCCTTGATGGTGTTGACGTTGAAGACCGAGCCGCCGGTCGACTCCACTGAGCAGCGGATGCCGTGCTTGGCGCGGTCCTTGTTCACCAGCCGGCAGATGGCACCGCCAGCGGCGTAATACACGCCAGTGACACCGCCCGTGCCGATCGTGACGAACTTCTGCTGGGCCGTAGCGGGGGCGGCAGCGAGCACCGCACCCAGTGAAAGCGTTGCTGCCAGCGCATGGAAGACGAATTTGCGGGACATGGGATCACTCCTGGTTGACCGATTGAGGCTCAGACGGATCGGATGGCTGCCTGGATCGCGTCGTCGAGTGTCTGCGTGATGAGCACCAGGTCCTCGTCGCGAGCGATAAAGGGTGGCGCCAGCAAGACGTGGTCACCATAGCGGCCATCCACGGTACCGCCCATCGGGTAAACCATCAAACCTCGCGCGAAGGCCTCCTGCTTGATGCGCGCATGCAGCCTCGCCGCCGGATCGAAGGGCACCTTGTTCGCGCGGTCGCGCACCAGTTCCACGCCCCAGAAGAGGCCGCGACCGCGCAGGTCGCCCACATGCGGATTGGCGCCGAAAGTCTGATCGAGCAACTGCTGCAGTCGTGCCCCGCTCTCTCGCACCCGCGCGAGCAAGCCATCGCGCTCGATGACGCGCTGCACCGCCAGTGCGGCCGCGCACGCAACCGCATGGCCGAGGTAAGTGTGGCCATGCTGAAAGAAACCCGAGCCGCGCGACATGGCCTCGACCACCTTGCCCTGCGCCAGCACCGCGCCTATCGGCTGGTAGCCCCCGCCCAGCCCCTTGGCGATCACGAGCAGGTCGGGTGTGACACCCTCCTGCTCGCACGCGTGCAGCGTGCCGGTGCGCCCCATGCCGCACATCACTTCGTCCAGGATGAGAAGCACACCATGCCGGTCACAGACTTCGCGCACTGCCTTGAAGTAACCCGGCACCGGCGTGAGCACGCCGGCCGTTGCGCCGCCGACAGTCTCCGCGATGAAGGCGATGACCTTGTCCGTGCCCAACCGAAGGATGGTCGCATCGAGTTCGCGGGCGAGGCGCTGACCATAGTGCTCCGGCGTTTCATCGGTGAGTTGTTCGCGATAGGGATAGCAGGGCGAGACGTGCGTTGCCGGAATCAGGATGGGTGCGAAGGGTTCGCGCCGCCACTGGTTGCCACCCACTGACAGCGCGCCCAGGGTGTTGCCGTGATAGCTCTGTCTACGCGCGATGAAATGCGTGCGCTGCGGCTGCCCAACCTCGACAAAGTACTGGCGCGCCATTTTCATCGCGGCCTCGACGCCTTCGGAGCCACCGCTCACGAAGTAGACGTGGCTCATCCCTTCCGGTGCGCCATCGATCAGCAGCCGCGCCAGCTCCTCGGCCGGCTCGGTGGTGAAGAAGCCGGTGTGCGCATAGGCCAGCTTGTCGATCTGTGCGTGCATCGCGGCGATCACATCGGGATGCCCGTGACCCAGGCAGGAGACAGCGGCGCCACCCGATGCGTCGATGTAATCCTTGCCAGTGCTGTCGGTGAGGATCATCCCGTGGCCACTGACGGCAACGGGCGGGGCGTGATGCAGGTGGCGGTGGAAGACGCGGGTCTTGTCCATGACTACCAGCGCTCCATGTAAGGCCGCAGATCCATCTCGAAAGTCCAGGCGTCGCGCGGCTGGGTGTGGAGGTACCAGTAGTTCTCCGCGATGTGGTCCGGATTCAGGATGCCCTCCTTGTCCTTGAGCGCGTAGCGATCCGGGAAATTGCTGCGAATGAATTCCGTGTCGATGGCACCATCGACCACGACATGCGCGACGTGGATGTTGCGCGGCCCCAGTTCGCGCGCCATGCTTTGAGCCAGGGCGCGCAAAGCATGTTTGGCCCCTGAGAAGGCCGCGAAGTGTGCGGAGCCCCGCAGCGAAGCGGTGGCGCCCGTGAAGATGATGGTGCCGCGTTCGCGCCTGACCATCCGTTTGGCGACTTCGCGCCCGTTGAGGAAGCCGCCCATGCAGGCCATCTCCCAGATCTTGAAGTACTTGCGGGCGGTTTCCTCCAGGATGCTGCAGGGCACGTTGGCTCCGATGTTGAACACCAGCACCTCGATCGGCCCGATGTCGCGCTCGACCTGTTCGATGAGCGCGACCACCTCCTCTTCCTTGCGCGCGTCGGAGCCGAAGCCGTGGGCCGTGCCATCGGCCTCGCGAATCGCCTGGAGCAACGGCTCGAGCTTGACGGCGTCGCGCCGAGTGACGCAGGTGGTGTAGCCGCCGGCTGCGAAGCGCCTGGCAATCGCGCCGCCGGTGGCGTCTCCCGCACCGATGACCAGCGCGACGCCGGGCCTTTCATCCATTTGCATGGGATCGCTCCTTTGCCTGAAAACCCAGTTATGACACAGCTGTGGGAATCCTCCCACGTTCGAAGCCAATTCCTGCTGGCACGAGCGGGTAACAGACGCAGTCAATATCGCAAGTCAAAACAAACAGAAGCCCCGAAGACCTGCCATGAATGAGAACAGCACCCGGTTGATCCTGCAACGCCTGCCCGTCATCCTGGCGGTCACGGCTGCGTCCTATGGATTGCCGGCCCAAGCCGCTCAATCCACCGGGTCCAAGTCCGCCGAGAGAAACGCGGCGAACTCTCACGCGGCGCCTGTCGCCACCCGGACCGCCGTGGCGCACTGACTTCCTGCCTTGTAATGAAAGAAGCCGCCCGAGGGCGGCTTTTTGTTGCCACTGGGGATGCAACCCCATCACTTCGCGCCGACTGTCACCCACTGCCATTCGAGCCAGTTGTCGGCACGGTGCACCACGGTCACGTTGCTGCGCGCCGCCCAGGGGATCACCTGGCGGTGCAGCGGGATGTGGTGCACCTGCTCATTGTGCTCACGCAGGGCCGACTTGATCAACTGCTCGCGCTTGGCGGTGTCGGGCTCTTTCGACGAAGCCTCGATCAACTGGTCCAGCTTGGGATTCCTGACGTTGCCCCAGTTGTAGTAACCCACGCCGCCTTCGCCACGCGAGTGCAGCACCGGTGTCAACGTGGTTTCCGCATCCGTGATTGCACCGCCCCAGCCCAACATGTACAGGGAAACATCGAGTTTCTCCGCCTTCGGGAAGTACGTGGCGCGCGGCTGCGTCACCACCTTCACGTTGATGCCGATCTTGGACCACATCCCCGCCAGCGCCAGGCAGATCGCTTCGTCATTGATGTAGCGGTTGTTCGGGCAATCCATCTGCACCTCGAAGCCACTGCCATAGCCGGCCTCGGCCAACAGTGCCTTGGACTTGGCAATGTCGAACGGCAGGCGTGTCTCGATGGCGGGGTCGTTGTAGCTGCCCAGTGGCGATGGCGTGACCGAACCGGTGGGCACCGACTGCCCACGCATGATGCTGCGCTTGAGGGACTCGACGTCGACTGCGTGGTACATGGCGCGGCGAACACGCACGTCCTTGAATGGATTCTTTCCCTTGACGTTGCTGTAGAGCAGTTCGTCGCGGGCCTGGTCCATGCCGATGAAGATCGCGCGGTTCTCCATGCCGTCGATCACCTTGGTGCCCTGGGTCGTGCGCAGGCGCTGCACGTCCTGCGGCACCGGGTCGAGCACGAAATCCAGCTCGCCCGAGATCAGTGCGGCAGTGCGCGTGGCGTCACTCTTGATCGGTGTGTAGACCACTTCCTGCACATTGCCTTCGAGCGTGCCCCAGTAGGATGGGTTGCGCTTGAACACCGTCTTGTTGTCCGGCTGGCGCGAGACCAACATGTAGGGCCCGGTGCCGTTCATGTTCAGGTTGGTGTACTTGTCTTCCTTGTTCTTGAAGTCCAGCGGCACCGTCGCGTTGTTCTTCTCGGACCACGCCTTGGGCATGATGTAGATGGTGGTGGCGTGCTGCAGAAAAATGGCATTGAACGCCGGCAGCACGAATTCAACCGTGAGGTTGTCCACCTTCTTCACGGTGCCCATCGCCGTGGCGTAGGCACGGAAGGGCGACGAGGCGTGGGCGGCGCGCTGGAAGGAGAACAGCACGTCGTCCGCAGTGAAGGCCGCACCGTCGTGGAATTTCACGTTGGGCCGCAGCTTCATGCGCCACACGGTGGGCGACACCTGGGTCCATTCGGTGGCCAGGCCCGCTACCAGTCCGAGCTTCTTGTCGCGCATGACCAGCGTGTCGTAGACCTGGCCGTTGATCGAGTTGGTGAGCAACTCGTTCTGCGAGTGCGGGTCCATCGTCTGCGCATCGCCCTGGCTGGACCAACGCAAGGTCTGGGCGTGGGCGCCGGTGGCGAGGCTGGCCGCGACAACCAGGGCGGCAAGGCGAAACATCATGGGTCGGCTCCGAAATGAAAGGAAGTGCGCATTGTCAGGCTGCACAGGGAAAGGGCGCAAGCCTCGTCAGTCCGCGCCTTGCCGATCGTGCTTGCGCAGTCGCCACCAGCTCAGCGAAAGGCACAGCAGGGCGAAGCTCGCCAGTGCCAAGATGCGCGGCACCATATGCGGCGCCGTCGGGTCGCCGAGGAACACGGACTGCATGCCGTCCAGCGCCCATCCCATCGGCGACCACTCGGACAAACGCTGCAGCCCGGGCGGCATCAACATGCGCGGCACCATCACGCCCGCAATCGCGCCGAGCACCACGTTCAAGCCGCCGCCTAGCGCCGCCGCATGGTCAAAACTGGTGCTGTAGGCCGCGATCAGGAGCGCCAGTCCGACCGCAGCAGCGCTGGTGGCCAGGACCATCAACATGAACCAGCCTGCCGATACATCGAGGTGCAACGCGTCGCCACCGAGCAGCGGGACCACCCATCGCCCGACGATCAACATGAAAGCCAGTTGCACCCAATTGAGCAACATGAACGCCAGCAGCTTGCCGCCCAGCATCGCCTCGGCGCGCACACCGATGGTGGCCAGGCGGTCCAGCGTCCCGTCGTTGCGCTCCTGAATCAGGACGCCCGCGATCGGGATGACGACGAAGAACATGCCGAAGATCAACCATGCCGGCACGCTCTGTTGCACCGCTGTCATCGGCCGGCCTGACTCGATCTCGTACAAGTAGCGCACGCCCGGCACGCCTTTGGCCAGCAAATCGCCATCGGCCGCGCCTTCGACGAGCGCGCTGGCAAACGGTCCGGCATTGGCGGCGAGCACCTTCAGCTGCGCCTGCTGCAGGGAGAAGCTCAGCTCGGTGCGCAAGCGCGCAGCCGCTGCAGGCTGCACCAGGTTGCCCAGCCACATGACGAGCCGGTCCGGATGCGGCTTGCCGTCATCGCCAAAGAGCCCGGTCTGCACGACCACGCCGGCCTCCACCTGGCGCGCCTTCAGGGCTGCACGCAATTCGTCGCGTGAGGCGAAGCGGTCCGCAGGGTGACCGGCCAGCCATTCGCGCGCCCATTGCGTGGCCAGGGGAGCCTTGTCCTCGACAACCCAGCCCGTGCGCGGCAAGTCGACTTTCTGGACCAGGGTGTTCTTGAGCGTGAACGACATGACCAGCACGAAGATCGCGGGCATCAGGAACAGCACCGCCAGGCCGTGCGGATTGCGCAGCAGCAGGCGCCACTCCTTCAGAGCGAGGCGAACGATCTGGCGCAGGGACTGGGCGGGGCTTGTCATCAGTCGCGCAGCCGTCGTTGCGTGTAGTGCATGAACAGCGCTTCCAGGTCGGCGAAGGGCGCGTGGTCACCTCCGCCGCGGAGCAGCGTTGCGAGGTCGCCATTCGCAAGCACTGCCCCGTGATCGAGCAGCAGGATCTGCGAACACACCGCGCTCACTTCCTCCATGTAGTGCGTCGCATACAGCACGGCAGTGCCACCGGCCACCATTTCCCGGACACGATCGAGCAGGAATGCCCGCGACTGAGGGTCGACGCCGACGGTCGGCTCGTCCAGCAGGAGCACCGCGGGCTGCTGGAGCACGGCAATGGCGAGGTTCAGGCGACGCCTGACGCCGCCCGAACACTCGCGCGCGCGCCGCGTCGCGAACTCCTGCAACATGCAGGTCTCCACGGCCTTGTCGACGCGCTGCGCCCGCACCGGGGCAGACAGGTCGAGCATGCCGACGAAGAAGCGCAGGTTTTCCAGGCAGGTCAACTCCGGGTAGAACGCGTATTCCTGCGGAACCCACGCCACCGACTGGTCGTCACCGGCGCGGGTGATCCGCCCGTCCTGCGGCCTGCGAAGACCCACCAGCAAGTTGATCAATGTCGACTTGCCCGAGCCGTTGGGTCCGAGCAGCCCCACCGACTGGCCGCGCGACAAGCTCAGGGCGACGTTGCGCAAAGCGGGCTTCGCCTGGCCCCGGTAAGTGTACGAGAGCCCTTCCGCCGCGATCAGGTTCCCGTCTGCGCTCACAGGACGGAGGCCTTGCCGGGTTGCGGTGTGCGCTCGCGGCCGGCAGGCGTTGGCGCAGTTCCGTTGCGCCCGGGAAGCACCGTGGGCCGTTGCAGGCTGCGCCACAGGCCCAGTGGGGCCATCCCACTGGCCAGCAAGCGGCCGCCGACCATGATGACAATCTTCGCAATGTCGATGACGGGACGGAAGTGGCTGGCACGCGCCAGCACGGGATAGCGGCCGGGAATCGCGACCGCCAGCGTGCGATGGCCGCGTCGCGCCGCCTCGATCAGGATCTCGCTCTCGAAGGTGAAGCGGCTGCCACGCACCTTGCCGCCCAGCGCGATGCGCATGACGTCTTTCGAGTACACGCGAAAGCCCGACTGCGAGTCGGCAATGGGATGCCCGGCAGCCCATGAAATCCAGAAGCAGGCGAAGCGATTGGCGCGATAGCGAGCCAGCGGAAACTGGCTGCGGTCGTGCAGTCGCGAACCGATGACGATCATGTCCGGATTGCGCTGCCAGGCGGCAAGCAGGCCGGGTGCATCGGCCGGGTCATGCTGCCCATCGCCATCCAGTGCGATCACACAACGTGCGTCCTGGGCCAGTGCAAATTCGAATGCCGTGCGAAGGCTCGCGGCCTTGCCGCGGTTCTGCGCGTGCGACAGCAGCGTGATTGGCAGGCTCTCCAACTGCGCGCGGGTTCCGTCATTCGAGCCGTCGTCGACGACGATGACTCGCTCGCACAGCGCAAGCGCGTCTTCAGCCAACGCGCGAATCGTGCTCTCTTCCTGGTACGCGGGGATGGCGATCCATACGCCATCCCATTGATCTTGCTTCACATCCATCTCAGTAAAGGCCTCCATTGACCCCGATCACCTGTCCCGTCACATAACTGGCAGCGTCGGAAGCCAGGAAGCCGACCAACGCCGCGACTTCCTCCGGTCGCCCTGCCCGGCCGGCGGGCACCATCGCCTTCACCTTGTCGGGCGGAAACGCCACCTGAGCCATGCCAGTGTCAATGATGCCCGGCGCGACGACATTGACCGTGATTCCCCGGCTGGCCATTTCAAGTGCCAGCGACTTGCTTGCGCCGTGCAGGCCAGCCTTCGCTGCCGCGTAATTCGCCTGGCCGCGGTTGCCGGCCTGGCCCGCCACAGAGCTGATGGTGATGATGCGCCCCCAGCGTGTCAGCGCCATCGGCAACAACAAGGGCTGCGTTACGCGGAAGAATCCGTTCAGGTTGGTGTCGATCACTTCATTCCACGCGGTGTTGCTCATGCCTGCCAGCAGCGCGTCGCTGTGCATGCCGGCATTGTTCACGAGAATCTGGATCGGGCCGGCCGCGAGCAGGCGTTCGAGCGCACTTTGTACTTCGGCCGCATCGCCAAGACCGAATGAGACAGACTCCGCCTGGTGACCTGCCGCCTGCAGTTCATCCACGAGCGCCTGCGCGCGCACCAACCCTCGATGGGCATGCACGATCACATGGACACCTTGCGCTGCGAGCGTGCGGCAGATGGCAGCGCCGATAGCCCCGCTTCCACCGGTGACCAGTGCGCGCCGCGTCATCGTGCGGGCTTTCCGAACGCGACCATCAGGCGGCCGCTGGCCACGCGCGCCGTGGCATCTTCCACTACGAATGCATACAGGCACCCTTTGGCAACGCGGCTGATCTGTTGCGCCCGCACCGTCAGGGCTCCGCCAGCGCGAGGAAACACGGCGAGGTGCAGATCGACATCCATCAGTTTGGCCAGCATGCCGGCCACGGGTGCGTGCTTTCCTTCGACCAAGGCGCCGTGGACCGCTGCGGCCTGGGCGGCGTACTCGCACGCGGCGATGCCCGGCAGGTCGTCCCCGCTGAGCAGCGGGTGCGCCCCCGAGGGTTCGGACGCTGTGCACACGATCTGCGTGGCGTCCCAATCGACCACTGCGCCCAGAAGGCACATGGTGCCCCCCTGCGGCACCAGGCGTTCAATCACGGTGCGGTCGGCCTTCATGGCGCAGCGCCTTGCAAGCGGGTGAGTGTGAGCGATTGGGCACCCATGGAGAAGACCTGGCACGCGCCTTCTGGAGCTTCCAGCAGCGTCAGTGCGGCAAGCCCGCGAGCACTGCTGTGACCCGCCCAACTTGCCGGCATCCACTGCGGCAGCGAAGAGGCGACTGCACCGTCCCGTTGCAGCGAGAGCCGGAACGTTGCGAGCCGCGGACCCGCAGGCTCGTTCATGCCGCTCGAAATGATCCACGCGACGGAAGTCGCTTCATCAACAGGCAGCAATTCATTCAAGGGCGCGGTCATGGCCGGATCGTAGGCCACCAGCAAGACAGGTTGCAGCGATGCAGCCGCTTCTGTCACGGCACAGAGCAATCCGCTGGCAAAACTCTCGAGGCCCAGACTGACCACCGTGGCGGGCTCGCAGTTGCGCCACGCGATGGAGAAGTACCCTGATGGCGCGTTCAGCACCGAATTCGCAAATACCAGTGGCGACACCTGGCGCGTGGTGGAGATCGCATCCAGCATCTGCTGGCAGACCTCCCCGGTCCCTTCGTCGGACGCAAAGACGGACCGCAGCGAGTCGGCCGGAAACGGACTTGCTTCCAATGCCTGCTCCACGCAGGCGAGCACCAGCCGCACCGCCTGGCTGGACCGCCGCCGCTCTTGCGAAGGCAGCATCGCCGCAGGGGCAAGGACCAGGGGCGCATGAACATAAGGCTCGGCGCCGGATGTGATTGCGCGAAGTTGCGCGACGGACGCGACGCCGGGCGCCAGGGCGGCGGCGGCATGCAGGTTGAACTCGAAGACGCTCATGTCATTGCGCCAGGCTGAACACCAGCGAGCAGTTGCTGCCGCCGAAGCCGAAGTTGTTGCTCAACGCGTGCCGGAATTTTGCCGGCCGCGCCTGCGTGACAAGGTTCACGTCCAGTTGATCATCGCGCTGCTGCCAGTTGGTGGTGGGCGGCAACATCTGGTGTTCGAGTGCCTGCATCGTGATGATCGCTTCGACGATGCCCGCCGCGCCCAGCGCATGACCGGTGACTCCCTTGGTGGACGACAGCGGAACGCCCTGCGCGCCGAACACCGCCCGGACCGCAGCCGATTCAGAACGGTCGTTGGCCGGCGTCGCCGTCCCGTGCGCGTTCAAGTAACCGATATCAGCAGGCGAAAGGCGCGCGGCGGCCAGGGCCATCTTCATCGCGGCTTGCGCGCCCTCGCCTTCCGGATGAGGCGTCGACATGTGCCACGCATCGCTCGACTCACCGCCACCGGCAAAGAGCACCGCTGCCGGTGCGCGCGACAAGAGGGCGAAGCCCGCAGCCTCACCAATCGAGATGCCCTTGCGCGCAGCATCGAACGGGCGGCACACATCGTCCGACAGCAACTGCAGCGAGTCGAAGCCATGCAAGGTACTCAGGCAAAGGCTGTCGACCCCCCCGACCACCGCTGCATCGATGAGCCCGAGCTCGATCCAGCGTTGCGCCGTGAGAAAGACCTTGGCGCTCGAGGAACACGCCGTCGAGATCGTGGCCATCGGCCCTTGCAGCCCGAGCACTTCGGCACTGAAACGGCACAGGGCGTCCAGCGAGTGATGGCGGCGATAGTCGAAATCCGCGGGCCAGGACCCGCTTTCGAGGCGGTGCGCATACGCGATCTCGGTGCTGCGGATGCCCGAGGTACTGGTACCCAGGACCAGGCCCACGCGGTGCGCGCCATGCCGCGACGATTCGGCGGCGACAGCGGCTCGAAAGGGTCCGTCGTCCAGTGCCAGCGTCGCAAGCCGGTGATTACGGCAATCCCAGGCCCCAAGTTGCGCGGATAGCCTGTCGTCATCGGCGCCCGGTACTGCGCCCAGCCAGCAAGGAAGTTCACACCAGGTCAAAGGCGATTGCCGCAGCCCGCTGCGCGCCCCCGCCACCGCGGCCCATAACATTGACGCGCCGTGCCCCGCGGGGTGCACGATGGTGGTGGCGGAAATCCCGAGCTCTGTGTTCATTCGCCCTTTTCCTTGCGGGCAGCGGTGGGCCGGCATTCCAGCAAGGTGTGATAGCCGCCGACCGCATCACTCGTCGCGCAAACCTCCAGGCCCGCCCGCTCGACCAACTTCAGGAACAACGAGGAATCGTACATCTGGCTGTTGCCGTTGGCTACGCAGCTGAAGTAAAGCGATGTCTGTTGCAGGCTGAACGCTGCGGCCTCGAAGCGCTGGCGGTCCCAGAACAATTCGAGCACCCAGATTCGACCGCCTGGCGCAACGGCGTCGCGTGCCCGGCGCAGGATGTCGACGATCTGCTCCTCCGAAAAGCAATCGAGGAACTGGCTCATCCAGACCAGGTCGTAGCCATGCGGCAATGCATCGGCCTCGTCAAGAAGGTTGATGGGGTGCAGGTGTGCGCGACCTGCAACGCCGGCCTCGTCGAGGCGTGCACGGGCGCGCGCGAGTTGCGGCGGCAGATCGACCAGTCCGACTTCAAGGTCCGGCATACGCTCGAGGCACAGCTGCGCCCACTTGCCCGTGTTGCAGCCGATGTCGAGAAGGCGCCGCGGCGCATTTGCAGCAAGCTTCTCGCAGGCGACGGGGAACGCGGCGTCCGAATAGAAGTGGTCGAAGGCGTGCCAGCTCGATAGCGCCGGCTCGGGCATCGCCGACAGGCCCTCGTACAGGGTGGGCCAGGGACCGAGCGTCTTGAGTCCCGCAGGCCGTCCTTCGGCCAACGACTCGCTCAGGTGCGCGGCCGCCTGGTAGCAGACGTCACGCGTGAAGTCGAAGTTGACGCGGGTCATCTCGTCATCCAGCAGGAAGCGACCGAGTTTGCCGATGAAGTAACGGTCCTCGCGCCGCCAGACGATGTGCAGGCCCAGGCCCGCTTCCAGCAACACGCGCGTGGCATAGACCGAGAGTCCCGTAACGCCTGCGACCTCATCGATGGTGCGCCCCGAGGCAACACTGGGTTCTGCCAGGGCGGCGAGCACTCCGCGGTCGCGCATCGCCGCCGTCGCCTGGAATGCCAGGGGCGCGAATGCCAGCCGCTGGGCGGCACTGATCGCCTCCAGTGCCGTGAGGGGATCCTTTTCGTACATGGGTGCCTGTTCCTGTTTCACGGCAAGAGCCGGGTGGTCGTCCGCTGGCCTCCACGCTCGGTAACGATGATGACTTGCAGCCGGCCCGCGGTGCCCTGGAGTTCGACCTGATCTATCAGCCGCGCGACTTCCGGACCGCGCGGCATGAGTTGCGCGCGCCAGACCCGCGCATCGCCGTTCAGCTCGATTCGGAAGTCGCGCTGCATGGACTCGAGATCGCCCGCTGCGGCAAGGCGCATCACATCCGCCAGCGGCGCAAGCGCAGGCGCCTGGCTGAAGAGTACCTGCTTGGTGGCGCCGTCGGGGCCGGTCCACTCGATGCGGTCGGCGAGCAGCCGCAAAGCCTCCGCACGCGGCGAATCGACCCGCTTCTCCAGCGCCCTTTCCGTGACCCGCATGGTCCCGCGCGAGACAACAGGTGCAGGAAGCCACGGCGACTCGCGCAGCTCCTCGAACTTCATCGATCGAACCGGGTTGGCCTGGATGAGCCGCTGCAGTTCCACGATCGTGAACGTGCTCGCGCGGCAAGTGCCTGTCACACCCGCCGCGAGCGCGAACACCACCGAGGCCAGCGACGTCCATGCCTTCATGGCGCGGTCTTCCAGTACGAATAAAAGTTGAACCAGTTCAACGGGTAGCGGCGCGCATAGTCCTCGAGCAGCGCTGCGTAGCGATCGACGGCGGGCTGCAGTTGCGCGCCGCGGCTGCTGCGCGGAGCAGCTTCGCCAAAGTCGACGAACTCGATGCGATACCGGTTGCCGCCTTCGTAGAGACCGAAGCAAAGCAGGACCGCAGCGCCACTGCGCGCGGCGAGCACGTGCGGCGCTATCGGCATGGGGACCGGCCGCGAGAAGAACGACGCCGGCAGGCAAGGCGCGGCTCCATCCACGCGATCGGCCAGGATGCCCAGGATGCCGCCCTGCGTCAGCGCTTCGTGCGCGCGCAGGTAGCTGTCCGGCCGGCCTGTCTGGATCAACTTCAGGCCGTCGTCGATGCCGGCGATTCGGCGCAGCCGCGCTCGCGGATCGACGCGCATCATGATCGTCACCGGCCGGCCGTCCATCGCGCGGTTGGCGAGCATCATCAGGTCGAAGCTGCCCAGGTGCGAGCCCAGCAACATGCACCCCAGTCCGCGTGCCAGCGCCGCATCGACGAGCGGCAGCCCTTCGATCGTCACCTCAAACCGGTCGAACTCACCTTGCGCCATGTACACGCGGTCGAGCAGGGTTGCCGCGAACGAGTAGATGTGCGCATAGATTTCCCGCAGGCGCGCGGGGCGCCCGCGCACGATGCCCAGGAACTCCGCAGACGCACGACGCGCCGCCGCGTCGGTGAGCAGGAAATACAGCACGATCGGATGCAGCAACACGCGACACAGGGGCCGGCCCACGACGCGCGCGAGCCAGACGATGAGTCGGATCAGCCACTCACTGCCGCCCTCCGCTTTCGCGGCCCATTGACTCATGGGGCTGACCCCACCGAAAGGATGCCGACGCCTTCGGCCAGGATGACACTGTCACCACCCCGGCGTGCGGTCACGCGAAACGCGGCGCGGTCGCCATCCACTTCGCAGTCGACACGCGCGTGCTCCTGCGGCCACAGCACCGATGCGAACTTCACGCGAGGCACGCGCGCGACCTGGCGGCCGGCATGGCGCCGCAAGCCCTGGATCACGTGATCGAGCAAAAGCACGCCCGGCACCAACGGCTGGCCCGGGAAGTGTCCCAACAGACAAGGATGGTCGGCCGGCACATGGAAATCAAAAGAGAAGCTGCTCATTCGGTGCGTCCCCGTGCCTTCCATGCTGCAAAGACTTCGTCGAGCGCAGCGCGCGGGAGCTTGCTCGACGCGGTGCGAGGCAAGCGGTCCAGGCGGATCAACGAACGGGGCAGGAACACGGGGTCGATTCTCTCCCGCAACCAGCTCAGCAGCACGGCGCGGTCGACGCGGTCGCCGCCGTAGATCAACACGAGTCGTTCAGTCGGCGATCCGGTCGCGGGCAGGTAGAACACCGCATCGGTGAGTCCGGGTGCTTCCTGCAGCACCAGGTTGAGCCCCGCCAGCGATGCGCGACGCCCGGCGATCTTCACGATGTCGCCATGCCGGCCAGCAAGCCGGAAGCCGCCGCTCGCATCGAGTTCCACTTCATCGAGCAGACGCTGCGGCGACCCGAAGTGTTCGCCCCACACCTGCGTCCCATCAGGCACGGGTTCCACCCGAACATGGTCCAGCAGGCGCCAAAGAGTGTCGACGCTGGTGCGGCGCATCGCGATTGCACCGGTCTCGGTCGAGCCGTAAATCTCCAGGACGGTTGCACCAGTTGCGGCTTCGGCCTGCGCCGCCAGCAGTGGCGCCAGAGGCATCGTGGAGGCGATCACCAAATGGCAACCCTGCAGCGATTCATTGGCCTGCACCAGCGCGCGAAGGTGCACCGGCGTCGCCATCCAGACAGCCGGTCCAGTGCCCGAAAGCATGGCCTGGCGAATATCCGCGGGCAGCAACGGCTGTCCGTCCTGTACCGGGATGCCAGTGACCAGGGAGAGCATCACCGAGGTTTCGAGCCCGAACATGTGTTGCGGCGGCACGCTACTGACGATCCGTTGGAGTGCGGGCAGCGCGTCGCCCTGCTCGCGTGCGAGCCTGGCAGCCAGCACTTGCGCGCCACGCGCCAGTTGCCCGAGCGTCTTCTGCTGCGCTTCGGGAGCACCAGTGCTGCCCGACGTATACAGGCGTACCAGCGGCGCCTCCCAGCCGGGCTGCCAATCAAGGACCGCGTGAGGCCCTTCGTGCATGGCATGTAGTGGCGTTTGCACGATGCAGCTGGCGTGTTCCTTCCATTCAGGCTGGAGCTGCGCCTTCTCATCGGCCACGATCACGGGCCGTGCACAGGTGCGCAGGATGGAGACAAGGTCGCCGTGCCCGCCCGAAGGAGGCAGCAACTGGACACAGCCGCGCCGCAGGACGGCCAGCCACGCGATGAGGAAACCGATCCGTGAGCCGCACAGGTTGCAGACGGTCGCTTCGGGATGAATCTGCTGCGCGAGGGCGATCGACGCCGCGTGGACTTCGCGCCAGGTCCATGTCGTCTCGCCGATCAGGGCCGCATCATCCAGTCGGGATGATGCGGCCAGCAGCGGCGAATCGTTCATGGATTCCATACGCGCCAGGTGTCGCGCAACTGCTGCGCGAGGCCCGGGAAGGTCCGGCCGGGAAAAAACCGCGGCCGCAGCCGATGCTCGCCAACAAAAAGGAAGATGCTGCCGATCGCCACCCAGGCCCCGCCCCCCGCGGGCAACCCGCCCAGCAAGGTAAGCATGGCGGCCAAGACAAAATAAACCGCCCAGATCGCGGTCAGGTGGCGGGTATACCGCAGCACGGGCTCAGGCATGTCCGGGTCGCTGACGCGTGCAATGCGCTCGATGAGAGGCACCTGCCCTGCAAGCAAGGTGCGACCGAAGAAGAAGGCGAGCCAGCAAAGCACCAGCACGGAGAAGGCTCGCCACACAGTGGCCCCATCCAGCGGCATGCCGCTCACCCTGCGTTTCAGCGCTGCGCCAGCGCGGCCCCGATGTGCTCCGCGAGGCTGTGCAGCGATGCGAAGATCGCCTCGTTATTGGGATCGTCGGCTTTCAGCTTGACCCCGTAACGTTGCTGCACGAGCAATGAGATTTCGAGCACGTCCAGCGAGTCGAGGTCGAGTCCGCCGCCGAAAAGCGGGGCCAGAAGGTCCACCTGTTGGGGATCGACGTCCTCCAGCCCCAGCCCGTCGATAACCAGCGTCGCCAATTCCCTCGCGAACGGATCGGTGGCGGCCCCGCCTAGAGCAACGCTCATGACGCGACCAACTCCGCGGTTACGGTGGCAATGGCAGTGGGAACACGCATGGATACTCCTCCTGAAATGGGTGAAACCGCGACGAATTCTTGGCCGCCGCGGCGCCAGGGCGAAGTTCACTTCCTGGTGCCACCTAAGCAATGCCATTCTACTCACCGGGCAGAAGTTTTATGGCGACAGCCTCACCCCGGCGCCGCTGCTTTTCAGCCAAACCACACCGGTAAGTCCAAGCGTTCATGCGCTACAGACCACCCAATGAAAAAGCCCGCGCGAGGCGGGCTTGGTCATTGGCGGAAACGGAGGGATTCGAACCCTCGATGAGGCTCTACACCCCATACTCCCTTAGCAGGGGAGCACCTTCGGCCACTCGGTCACGTTTCCTGGCTGAGGGGCAATTATGCCCCAACAGATAGCTCTTCCGCCGGCTCAACGCGCCGGTGGCTGGTCCAGGTCGAAGGCCCGGTGCAGGGCCCGCACGGCCAATTCCATGTACTTCTCGTCGATCACCACCGAGGTCTTGATCTCGCTGGTGGAGATCATCTGGATGTTGATGCCCTCTTCCGACAGCGCGCGGAACATCTTGGCGGCGATGCCCACGTGGCTGCGCATGCCGATGCCCACGATGCTCACCTTGCAGATCCGGGTGTCGCCCTCGAGCGTGTCGGTGCCTAGCGCCGGCAGCACCTTGGCTTTGAGCAGGTCCACGGTGCGCGCGTAATCGTTGCGGTGCACGGTGAAGCTGAAGTCGGTCTTGCCGTCCTTGGAGATGTTCTGGATGATGACATCGACTTCGATGTTGGCGTCGGCCACCGCACCCAGGATGTTGTAGGCGATGCCGGGCTTGTCGGGCACGCTCAGGATCGAGATCTTGGCTTCGTCGCGGTTGAACGCGATGCCGGAGACGACGGCTTGTTCCATTTTCAGGTCTTCCTCAAAAGTGATCAGCGTGCCGGAGGCGGCCTCTTCGTCGATCGGAAT
>JBKJOM010000301.1:0-9098 GCA_046595775.1 Ramlibacter sp.
ATCGACCTGCTGGGCGTGAAGAAGGAAGACCTGAAGGATGTCTGGAAAGACATCGGCATGCCCTCGGGTCACGCCTACGCGAAGGCATTGCGCACGGTTAAGACTTGCGTGGGCAGCGAGTGGTGCCGCTTCGGCACGCAGGATTCGACGCAGATGGGAAAAGACCTGGAACGCGCGCTGTGGCGCATGTACGCGCCGCACAAGGTAAAGCTGGCGGTGTCGGGTTGCCCGCGCAACTGCGCCGAGGCCGGCATCAAGGACGTCGGCGTGATCGGCGTCGACTCCGGCTGGGAAATCTACGTTGCCGGCAACGGCGGCATCAAAACCGAGGTGGCGCACTTCTTCTGCAAGCTCAAGACCGCACAGGAGGTTCTGGAATACAGCGGCGCCTTCCTGCAGCTGTATCGCGAGGAAGGCTGGTACCTGGAGCGCACGGTGCACTACGTCAGCCGCGTCGGCCTCGACTACGTGAAAAAGAAGGTGCTCGACGACCACGAAGGCCGCAGGGCGCTGTGGGAGCGGCTGCAGTTCAGCCTGGACGGCGAACCCGATCCGTGGTTCGAGCATGACAAGGCATCGGTGGACACCAGGCAGTTCATCAAGATCACGCCCGTCGGAGAGGTGGCATGAACATGAACGAATGGACCGTGATCTGCAAGGTCGACGAGATTCCCGTGCTGGGCTCACGCCGCGTCGAGCGCGCGAGCGGCATGGACGTCGCCGTGTTTCGCAACGACCAGGACCAGGTCTTCGCGCTGCTGGACCGTTGCCCGCACAAGGGCGGGCCGTTGTCGCAAGGCATCGTGTTCGGCACCAGCGTGGCCTGCCCGTTGCACAACTGGACCATCAGCCTCGACGACGGATGCGCCAAGGCGCCGGACATAGGCTGCGCCGTGAAGTTTGCGTGCAAGGTCGAAGGCGACGAGGTGATGCTCAATCCGGTGGAGCTCGCGTCGCTGGCGATCGACGCGACGCCGCCTCGTGCCGGGCCCTGCGCCTCCACCGGCGCGCACACCCCTTGATGACCCAGGAAACGAAGTCCACCTGCCCTTACTGCGGCGTGGGATGCGGCGTGATCATCGAGTCGCAAGGCGGCCAGATCACAGGCGTGCGCGGCGACCCGGAGCACCCGGCCAACTTCGGGCGGCTCTGCACCAAGGGCTCGACGTTGCACCTGACCGCATCGGCGCCGATCACGCACCAGGCGCGCCTGCTGCACCCGATGTTGCGCAAGCATCGCGGCGAGCGGCCGGCCCGCGTGGCATGGGACCTTGCGCTGGGATTGGCCACGGACAAGTTCGCGCAGGTGATCCGCAACCACGGCCCCGACTCGGTGGGCTTCTACATCTCCGGCCAGTTGCTTACCGAGGACTACTACGTTTTCAACAAGCTGGCCAAGGGCCTCATAGGAACCAACAACGTCGACACCAACTCGCGGCTTTGCATGAGCAGCGCGGTGGCCGGCTACAAGATGACGCTGGGCGCCGACGCGCCGCCCAACTGTTACGACGACGTGGGCCATGCCGACTGCATCTTCATCGTCGGCAGCAACACAGCGTGGGCGCACCCGATCCTGTTCCGCCGCATCGAGGATGCCAAGGCGAAGAAGCCGTCGATGAAGATCATCTTCTGCGACCCGCGCAAGACCGACACCTCCGAAATCGCCGACCTCTACCTTCCCCTGCAGCCCGGCACCGACGTGATGCTGTTCCACGGCATGTTGCACCTGATGCTGTGGGAAGGCTGGATCAGGCCGGACTACATCGCGGCGCACACCACGGGCTTCGACGAACTGAAGGCGACGGTGCGCGAGTGCACGCCCGACCTCGTCGCGCAGGTCTGCGGCATCCGCAAGGAAGACCTGCTGTCGGCCGCGAAGATGTTCGCCACCTCGCCCGCGACACTCAGCCTGTACTGCCAGGGCCTGAACCAGTCCAGCAGTGGCACTGCCAAGAACGCAGCCCTCATCAACCTGCACCTGGCCACCGCGCAAATCGGCAAGCCCGGCGCGGGTCCTTTCTCCCTCACGGGCCAACCCAACGCCATGGGCGGCCGCGAAGTCGGGGGCCTGGCCAACCTGATGTCGGCGCACCGCGACATGGCCAACCCTGTACACCGCGCCGAGGTCGCCGCGTTGTGGGGCGTTCCCTCGGTGCCCGACAAACCCGGCAAGACCGCGGTCGAGATGTTCCAGGCGGCGGCCGACGGCGAGATCAAGGCGCTGTGGATCGCGTGCACGAACCCCGCGCAGTCGATGCCCGACCAGGCCACGGTGCGCCGTGCGCTCGAGCGGGCCGAGTTTGTCGTCGTGCAGGAATCGTTCGCGACCACCGCCACCTGCGACTACGCGGACCTGTTGCTGCCCGCCACGACGTGGGGGGAGAAGACCGGCACCGTGACCAACAGCGAGCGGCGCATCAGCCGCGTGCGGCCTGCCATCGACAAACCCGGCGGCACGAAACACGACTGGGCGATCGGCGTCGAATTTGCGCGGCGTCTGGAACGCGAGTTGCGCCCTGGCCTGGCGTCGCTCTTTCCCTACACGCTGGCTGATGAAACCGCCGGGGCCGAAGCGATCTGGAACGAGCATCGCGAGAGCACGCGAGGGCGCGATCTTGACATCACAGGTATGAACTACGCCTTGCTCGACGCGAATCCGCTGCAGTGGCCGATGCCCGAAGGCGCCACCGCGGGCAAGGCGCGGCTCTACGAAGACGGCGTGTTCCCCACGGCCGATGGCAAGGCGAACTTCGCCAACGTCGCCTACCGGCCGGTGGCCGAAGTACGTGAGTCTCGCTACCCCTTCTCCTTGACCACTGGGCGCCTGCGCGACCAGTGGCACGGCATGAGCCGCACCGGCACGCTGGGTCGCCTGTTCGGGCATGCCGCGGAACCTTCGATCGAGATGAACCCGCAGGACATGCAGCGGCGTGCGCTTGCCGACGGCGACCTGGTGCACGTGACGAGCAAGCGCGGCTCCATCGTGGTGCCGGTGCAGGGCAGCACGCAGGTGGGATTGAGCCAGGCCTTCATGGCGATGCACTGGGGCTCGGAATACCTTTCGGGCGTCTCGGGCGCCGGCGAGCCGCTGGCCGGCGTCAACGCGCTGACCACATCCGCTTTCTGCCCTACCTCGAAGCAGCCCGAGCTCAAGCACGCTGCAGTGAAAATACTCAGGGCCGAATTGCCCTGGTCGATGCTGGGTGCTGCGTGGTTGCCCGATGACCAGGCGCTACAGGCACGGGACGGCCTACGCCGCTTGATGAACAAGTTCCCGTTCGCGAGCTGCGTGCCGTTCGGGCGCGAGCGCAGCGGCGTCCTGTTCAGGGCTGCCGCGTACGAAGCGCCGCCCGAAGAGTGGCTTACCAGCGTCGAAGCACTGCTGGGCCTGTCGGGCCCCGAAACTTTGCGCTACGCCGATCGCAAGAAGGGACAGCGCCGCGCGATGCGCCTGGCGCGCAACGGCGCAGATGCCCACCTCGAGGCTTTCGCGCTTGCGGGCGACACCAGCGCGCAGGCGTGGATTCGCACCTTGCTGGAAGACGAATTGCCGGCCCAGGCCTATGGCCGCCAGCTGCTCGCACCGGGTGCGAAGCCGCCAGTGGCCGTCCGGTCTCGCGGAAAACAGGTGTGCACCTGCTTCAACGTCACCGATGGGCAGATCGCCAGTTGCCTCGCCGGCCTTCCGGGCTCGGAGGCGGCTCGCTTCATGGCGCTGCAAGCGGACCTGAAATGCGGCACGAACTGCGGCTCGTGCGTTCCCGAACTCAAGCGGATGGTCCGCGATGTCGTTCCCGTGCGCCAGCCCGCGTAGGCGCCGTCATTCGGCTTATAGCCGAAAGTCATCTGCGCTCTGGGACAATCGCCGCTTCACCATGGGCATCAGCCAGTACATCAAGGAAATCGGCCGCGGCAAGCAAGGGGCGCGTCCGATCGACCGCGCGCAGGCGGCTGACCTGTTTGGGCAGGTGCTCGATGGCACAGTCAGCGACCTGGAGATCGGCGCCTTTTGCCTGGCCATGCGCATCAAGGGCGAAACGCCCGACGAGATGGCGGGCTTTCTCGACGCTACCTACGCGCGACTCAACCTCATTCCCGCGGGCGATGCGCCGCTGGTCGTGCTGCCCAGTTACAACGGCGCCCGCAAACTCCCGGTCCTCACGCCCCTGCTCTCGCTGCTCATCGCACGCGAAGGACTGCCCGTCCTCATCCACGGCACGGCCACCGAGTCGAGCCGGGTGTTCGTGCCGCACGTGCTGCAAGCGCTGGACATCCACCCGCTGACACAGGTCCGCGCGATTGCCAACGGCGAAGCGGCCTATGCGCCGACCGAGTTGCTCTCCCCGGGCCTGAAGCGCCTGCTCGACGCCCGCCGCCTGATCGGACTGCGCAACTCCGCCCACAGCCTGGTCAAGCTGATGAACCCGGCCGCCGGCCCGGCGGTGATCGTGAGCAGCTACACCCACCCGGAGTACGCGCAGGCTATGGCCGCCGTGTTCGAACTGATGGGCGCGACAGCGCTGTTGCTTCGCGGCACGGAGGGCGAAGTGGTGGCCGACGCGCGCCGCCTGCCACAGATGGATGGCTTCATCGCCGGGCGCCGCATCACTATGGAAGAAGGCCGTAAGGGCACCCTCACCGACCTGCCCGATTTGCCCAAGGAGATCGACCCGGACACAACGGCCGCTTATATCCGTGATGTTCTCGCGGGAAACAAGCCCGTACCGGCGTCGATGGCCGTGCAGGTGGAACATATCTTGCGTTTGGCAAGGACGACGACATCGCAGGAGACAAGGCCATGACAGCCCACAACGACAAGAGCTACGGTTCGGGCAAGTGCACGCTGGTGGGCGCGGGTCCTGGCGACCCCGAGTTGCTCACCGTGAAAGCGGTGAAGGCTATCCGGGCCGCCACCGTCCTGTTGGTGGACGACCTGGTCGGCGCCGAAATCCTTGCTATCGCTCCGCCTTCTGCCCGCGTGATCCACGTCGGCAAGCGCGGGGGCTGCAAGAGCACCCCCCAGGCGTTCATCGAAAAACTCATGGTGATGGCGGCGCGCGAAGGCGAGAACGTCGTGCGCCTCAAGGGCGGCGACCCCTTGATCTTCGGCCGAGGCGGCGAGGAGATGGAGCACCTGCGCGAGGCCGGCATCGAGGTCGAGGTGATCAATGGCATCACTTCGGGCCTGGCGGCCGTCACCTCGCTGGGCGTGCCCCTCACCCATCGCGACCATGCGCATGGGGTGGTGTTCGTCACCGGCCACGCCCACCCCGGCTCGGAAGGCGCGGACTGGCGGGCGCTGGCCACTGCCGCGCGCGATGCCAGGCTCACCCTTGTGATCTACATGGGCGTCAGTGGTGCGCTTCGCATCCAGCAGGAGTTGCTCACGGCCCTGCCGGCCAGCACGCCGGCGGCCGTCGTCCAGCACGTCAGCCTGCCGCGCCAGCGGGAAGTCGTCACCACCCTGGGCGACCTCTCTGCCGCCATCTTGCGCACCGGCATGGGCAGCCCGTCGGTGATCGTGGTGGGCGATGTGATCTCCGGCGTGGCGGCTGCCGCGGAAGCACCGTCGCAGTACCGCACGGCCTGATGGTTTTCCTCTAGGCGCCGCATCGCCTGCGTTGGCGATGATGGTGCTCATGCATACCAACCTCACCGAGCATGCCCAGGCGGGTGCCAAGCGCAACAAGGTCGTGAGCGCTGCGGAGGCCGTGCGGCTGATCCATGACGGCGACACCGTGGCCACCGGGGGTTTCGTCGGCATCGGTTTCGCCGAAGAAGTGGCGATTGCGCTGGAGCAGCGATTCCTGGCCACTCAGACCGAGACCGGCCAGGGCGCCCCGCGCGACCTGACACTCGTCTATGCCGCAGGCCAGGGCGATGGCAACCAGCGCGGCCTCAACCACCTGGGCCATGCCGGAATGATCAAGCGAGTGGTCGGCGGGCACTGGGGCCTGGTCCCGGCGCTGCAAAAACTGGCCGTCGCGAACCAGATCGAGGCCTACAACCTGCCGCAAGGCGTGATCGCCCACCTGTTCCGCGACATCGCAGCCGGCAAACCCGGCACCTTGACGCGCGTCGGGCTGGACACCTTCGTCGACCCGCGGCACGGTGGCGGGCGCATCAATGCGAAGACCACGGAGGAGCTGGTGCGCCTGATGCCGATCGACGGCCAGGACTACCTGTTCTACAAGGCCTTCCCGATCTCGGTGGGCATCATCCGCGCGACAACGGCCGACCCCGACGGCAACCTCACCATGGAGCGCGAAGCGCTCACGCTCGAAGCCCTGGCTATCGCCATGGCCGCGCACAACAGCGGCGGCATCGTCATCGCGCAGGTCGAGCGCATCGCCGAGCGCGGCACCTTGAATCCGCGACAAGTGAAGGTGCCCGGCGTTCTGGTCGATGCCGTGGTGGTCGCGACCGACCCGGCGCACCACATGCAGACCTTCAGCGAGCAATACAACCCGGCCTATGCCGGCGAGATTCGCGTGCCGATGGATTCGCTCGTGCCCATGCCGATGAGCGAGCGCAAGGTGATCGCTCGCCGCGCGGCGCTGGAACTCAAGGCCAACAGCGTCGTCAACCTGGGCATCGGCATGCCCGAAGGCGTGTCCGCCGTGGCGGCCGAGGAGCGCGTGATCGACCTCGTCACCCTCACGGCGGAGCCCGGCGTGATCGGCGGCATTCCCGCCAGCGGCATGTCTTTCGGCGCTGCGGTCAACGCGCAGGCCATCATCGACCAGCCCAACCAGTTCGACTTCTACGATGGCGGCGGGCTCGACCTCGCGGTGCTCGGCCTGGCGCAGGCCGACGCACAGGGCAACCTGAACGTCAGCAAGTTCGGGCCCCGTCTTGCAGGCGCGGGTGGCTTCATCAACATCAGCCAGAACGCCAAGACGGTGATCTTCGTGGGCACCTTCACGGCCGGCGACCTCGCCGTGCGTGTCGAAGGCGGCAAGATCCACATCGACAGCGAAGGCACGTCGGCAAAGTTCCTTGAAAACGTGGAGCACCGCACCTTCAGTGGCCGCGAGGCGCTGCGCCGCGGCCAGCGCGTGCTGTACGTGACCGAACGCTGTGTGTTCCAGCTGGCGCCGCAAGGCGGGCTGGAACTGATCGAGATCGCGCCCGGCATTGACCTGGAGCGCGACATCCTGGAGCGAATGCAATTCCGTCCCGCGATCAGCCCGCATCTCAAGCTGATGGACGCCGCACTTTTCCGCGACGAGCCCCTGGGCCTGCGCGAGCGCCTGCTCGCCATGCCGCTGGCCAGGCGCTTCGAGCTGGACCGCGAGCAGCGCATGCTGTTCATCAATTTCGAGGGGATGGCGATCGACAGCGCGCAGGACATCGCGCAGATCGAGGAAGCCGTGCAGCGCCTGCTCGAACCCCTGGTGCACTCGGCCGAGGACAAGGTGGCGGTGGTCGTCAACTACGACAACTTCACGATCCTGCCGCCGCTGGTGGAAAGCTATTCGGCGATGGTGGAGCGCCTGACCGACCGCTTCTACAGCGCGGTGACGCGCTACGGCACGGGCGGATTCCTGAAGGCGAAGCTGGAAGGCTAGGCCCTTTACTTCACTACACTCGCCGCATGCAATTCGATGCGGTGATCGTCGGCGCCGGTGCCGCGGGCCTGTTCTGTGCCGGGGTCGCGGGCCAGCTGGGCCTGAAGGTGCTTCTCATCGACCACGGCGCGAAGGTTGCGGAGAAGATCCGGATCTCCGGCGGCGGCCGCTGCAATTTCACCAACCGCGACCTCGACCCGCGGGCGCCGCAGAAGCACTTCCTGGGCGAGAACCCGAACTTCTGCCGCTCGGCCCTCTCGCGCTACACGCCGCAGGACTTCATCGACCTGGTGCGCAAGCACGGCATCGTGTTCCATGAAAAGCACAAGGGGCAGTTGTTCGGTGACCGCAGCTCGGACGACTTCATCCGCATGCTCATCGCCGAGTGCGATGCCGGCGGCGTGACACGCTGGCAACCGTGCAAGGTGGATGGCGTGGGCAGCGAAGAAGGCGCGTATCGCATCGACACCGGCCGGGGCAGCGTGGGCACGCCGCGGCTGGTGATCGCAACGGGTGGCCTGTCGATCCCGCAGATCGGCGCAAGCGACTTCGGCTACCGCATCGCTCGGCAGTTCTGCGTTCGCATTGTCGAAACACGACCTGCGCTCGTGCCCCTCACCTTCGACGGTGCGGGATGGGCTCCCTATGCGCAGCTCGCGGGCTTGTCGCTTCCGGTGACGATCGAGACCGGCCAGAAAAAGGAACTCGCTGCGTTCAACGAGGACCTGCTCTTCACCCACCGCGGCCTGAGTGGCCCCGCGGTGCTGCAGATTTCCAGTTACTGGCGTCCCGGCACGCCGATCCGGATCGACCTGGCGCCCCAGGTGCAGATCCTGGATGAGCTGGGCCACGCCAAAGCCATGGCGTCGCGCAAGCTGATCGCCAACCTGCTCGCGGCCCACGTGCCGACCCGCTTGGCCGATGCATGGGTCCAGCAGGATGCCGCCTGGCAACGGCCGGTGAACGAAGCCGGCGACAAGGCGCTGGCCGCACTCGCGCAGCGCCTGACCCGCTGGGAACTGGTGCCCGCTGGTACCGAGGGGTACAAAAAGGCTGAAGTGACCGCCGGCGGCGTGGACACCCGGGACCTGTCGTCGCAAACCATGGAGTCGAAACAGGCGGGCCTGTACTTCATCGGAGAGGTAGTGGATGTGACCGGCTGGCTGGGCGGCTACAACTTCCAGTGGGCCTGGGCCAGCGCGTTTGCCTCTGCGCAGGCGATGGCGGCTTCAAATATCAAGGCGTCTTCGGATTTCTAAAAGCGGGAACCGGACGCGGCGTCCCTCCGCAAACGGCAAGGCGCGTTCCGATGCTACGCCATCATCTCCCGCAACACCTCCAGCAGCCTTTCGATGGCCACCGGCTTGACCAGGTGTTCGTCGAAGCCCGACGCCCGGGTGCGCGCACGGTCGCTGTCGCGGCCGTAGCCCGTGAGGGCGACCAGCTTCAGCTCGCGGCCGTGCGGCTGTTCGCGCAGCAGCCTGGCGCGCTCATAGCCATCCACGTCCGGCAAGCCGATATCCAGCA
>JBKJOM010000038.1:0-12275 GCA_046595775.1 Ramlibacter sp.
AGCCCCGAGCCGACACCTGTGACGGCCGCGCCTACCGAGATGCCCGCTACTGAAGCAAGCGTGACAACGGAACTGCCCAGGCTGTAGTCGTTCGCCGTGTAGGTGTTGTTCGCGCCGCCACCGTTCGCCGCGGCCGTGAACGCAAAGTCGTTGGTGCCGTTGAAGTAGGCGATCGCCGCAGCATTGGGCACGCCACTCAGCGTAATGGTCTTGGTGGTGGCGTTGTAGGCGCTGACAGTCAGGGTGGCACCGGTGGTATCGAGCAATGCACTGCCCACGGAACCGGAGTACTGGTAAAGGTATCGACCCAAGGTGACACTGGTCGTTGTCCCGAGAACGATCGTGTTGTTGGTCGCTGCGCCGGTCGTCGTCGTCACGTTCGACGCGCTGAGGCTCTTCAAATCCCCCGTGTCAGGGTCCGTATCGTTGGTCAGGACGTTGCCGGTAGCCGAGATACCGGCGTAGACGGGCGAGGACGTGGCCTCTTTGGCAATGTTGAAGTCGGCGACCGCCGTCGGCGCATCGTTCGCGCCATTGATCGTCACCGTCAGCGTGGTCGACGTGGTGTGCGAGCCGTCCGAGATCGTGTAGGTGAAGGTGTCAGTCAGCGATCCCGACAGCAGCGCGTTGACAGTCGTGTTCGCGTTATTCAGCGTGTAGGTGTAGGCACCCGCTGAACTCATCGTCAGCGTGCCGTAACTGCCTGTGGTCGAGCCGCCGATCGTTCCCGCGCCCCCTGTACCGCTGATGTTCACGACGGTCAGCGGGTCGCTGTTCGCGTCGGTGTCGGCGACAGACGTGCCAGTGCCCGAGGTCATCGTGCCGGTGATCACGTTGCCTGCCGGGTTGGTGGTGGTTGCCACGAATCCCGCTTCGCTCACCGATGCCGTGTCCGCATTCGCCACCGGCGCAACGCTGGTCGACGCGACAATCGCGTTCAGCGCGGTATCGACACGGTCCGATGAAGAGCTGACCTGGACGATGCTGGATGTGCCGAACGGCGAAGAGCCATAGGCGTTAGCAAAAGCCACCGGGTCGACGACGAGGATGAAGCCGACGTTGTCAGCCGCGTTGCCGTCGCCGTCCGAGTTGCCGTCGGCCTGGGCCATCGCCAGGTTCACGGCGTCGCTGTTGCTGCTGAGGTTCCAGTCGCTGTCGCTCCAGAAGTAGAACGCGATGACGTCGCCCTGGATCTTGACCGGCCGGCTGATCCATCCGAAGTACTTCTGGCCGCCGATCTGCAGGCCGATAGCGGACACGTCGTTGCCGCTGAAACTGCCGCCCGAGACACTCACCGTGTCCTGGACCGTGACGCCCGCGATCGCCGCACCCAGGTCGATGTCGTGTTTGTTCTGCTCTTTCCCCGCCGGCGTTGTGGTGGTGATGACGGAAAAAGCTTCGGTGAAAGTGAAGATTGCCATGGTGCTACGTGCTCTCGGTCAAGTCGTCGCAGGAATAGGTGGCGCCCAGCGGTGCACCTTTCGTGCGCCACCGGGCAGCCCTCCCGATGCCCTGCTCCGGAAAACTACATTCATTTACAAATAGCTTCAAATGTATCCTTATCAAAGGAGAAACGCCAGACAATCTGTTACAAACTCGGAACGAATGCCTAAGCTCAGGCAATACTTCTCACTGGGCCTTTGTGGCCTTTAAACGTACTGCGTCATGCGTAATACGCCCTAGCTACACGAGCAAACCGGTCCGGACTGTCGGATGCGCCAGTCGCACGCGCAGTTCGCGCTTCAACCGGGTGTTGTCCAGGCGTCGTGATTCCTGCATGAAACTCAGCAGCGACAGCGGCAACGCGTCTTGCGCAGCATCACGCGCGACGCGCGGCGGGCGAGGCAAGTGGTACAGGTCTGCGGCCAGGTCAAAGTAGTCACCCATCTTCAGCACCGTGTCGTCGTTGACGTTGTAGACACGTCCGGGAGCGCCTCGCCACAGCGCGGACACGACCGCGCGGGCCAGGTCGTCGGCGTGGATGTGGTTGGTGTAGACGTCGTCTTCGGGCCGCAGTGCGGGCGTGCCCTTTTGCAATCGTTCACGCGGTGTGCCCCCTTCGCGATCGACGGCGTAGATGCCGGGAATGCGCAGGATGCAGCTTCGCGTGCCGCAGGCTCGGCCCAGGTGTCGCACCAATCGCTCGGCGTCGGCGCGCCGCTGCGCGCGTGGGGTCCTCGGGTGTGCGGGTCGGCTTTCACTTGCGAGTTCGCCCCGGCAGTCGCCATACACGCCGCTGGTGGAGCCGTAAACGAGTGCGAGGGGAGCGGTGCGCAATCGCAAGGCCCTCACCAATGCCTGGGTGCGCCTGTCGCGCCACCACTGTCCGGTGGGCTGCGACTCGGGCGGCGCCAGGTGCACGATGCGTGTGGCCATTCCTGCCAGCCTGCGCAAGGTCGCCGGCTGATCGAGGTTGCCGGGCAGAGGCACGATGCCACGTGCCCTCAGCCCTTCGATGCGCTCGCGCGACGACGTCAAGGCCAGCACCCGCACCCGCGATGGCAGGTCACGGGCAACCCGCAACCCCACGTCCCCGCATCCAACGATCAGCACGCGCTGGCGCCGGAAGCGCGACGGCAGTGCGCCGAGGGGGTTTTGGTTTGAGGGCAAAATCGGCTGTGAAGATTCCAACAAAGAGCCCCCGAGGATACTCAAACCCATGACGAGCGCACCAGCCCCTGCGGGCCCGTTTCAAATCACGGTGCAGCCCAGCGGCCGCTCGTTTTCCGCCGATGCCGGCGAAGCCATCCTGCCCGCGGCCATCCGGCAGGGCGTCGGCATGCCCTATGGCTGCAAGGACGGCGCGTGCGGCTCCTGCAAATGCAAAAAGCTCGAAGGCGTGGTCGTGCATGGCGTCCACCAGAGCAAGGCCCTCAGCCACGAGGAAGAAGAGGCCGGCTACATCCTCACTTGCTGCGGCGTTGCGCACAGCGACGTGGTGATCGAGTCGAAGCAGGTCACCGACGAAAGCGCCTTCCCGATCCGCAAGATGCCCTCGCGCGTGCTGGCGATGGAGAAGAAGTCGCCTGACGTGATGGTGGTGCGCCTGCAGCTCCCCGCCAACGACACGATGCGCTTCCACGCCGGCCAGTACGTCGAGTTCATCCTGCGCGACGGCGCGCGCCGCAGCTACTCCATGGCCAATGCACCGCATACGATGATTCGCAACGATGGCCCCACGCCCACCGGCCCGTCGATCGAATTGCACATCCGGCACATGCCCGGCGGCAAGTTCACCGACCATGTCTTCACGGCGATGAAGGAAAAAGAAATCCTGCGCGTCGAAGGGCCGTATGGCAGCTTCTACCTGCGCGAGGACTCCGACAAGCCGATGATTCTGCTGGCCTCGGGCACGGGCTTCGCGCCGATCAAGGCGCTGATCGAGCACATGCAGTTTAAGGGCATCCAGCGCGAGGCCACGTTGTACTGGGGCGGCCGCCGCCCCTCGGACCTGTACCTGGACGACTGGGTGCAAGCGCAACTGGCCACGATGCCCAACCTCAAATACGTGCCCGTGATCTCCAACGCGCTGCCCGAGGACAACTGGACTGGCCGCACCGGCTTTGTCCACCAGGCGGTGATGCAAGACGTTCCGGATCTCTCCGGCCATCAGGTGTATGCCTGCGGCGCCCCCATCGTCGTCGATTCCGCGCGCGAGCAATACAGCGCGCTGGCCAAGCTGGCACCGGAAGACTTCTACGCCGACTCGTTCACCAGCGAAGCCGACAAGCACGGCAAGACAGCATGAAACGCAGAACGATTGCACTCGCATTCTTCCTGGCGGCAACTGCAGTCGCCCTGCCGGCTCATGCGCAGCAGCGCCCGATCCGGCTGATCGTGCCTTACGCCGCCGGCGGCCCGATCGACGTCACGGCGCGCCTGCTCGCCGAGCGGGTGAAGGATTCGCTGGGCACGGTGATCATCGACAACCGCCCGGGCGGCGGCGGCAACATCGGCGCCGATGCCGTGGCCAAGGCCGCGCCCGACGGGCTGACCATCGGCATAGCTGCGGTGGCCACGCACGCGATCAATCCCTGGCTGTTTGCGAAGATGCCGTATGACGCGGCGAAGGATTTCGCTCCGATCACGCAGATGGTCCGCGTTCCCAATGTGCTGGTGATGAACGCCGACACCGCTGCGCGACTGAAGATCAACACGCTGGCGGACCTCATCGCCTACGGCAAGGGCAATCCCGGCAAGCTCAACTACGGCAGCGGCGGCAACGGCAGCGCGGGCCACCTCGCCGGCGAGATGTTCAAGAGCAACGCCGGCATCTTCGCCGTTCACATCCCTTACAACGGGGGCAATCCAGCGCAGCTCGCCCTGCTGTCGGGCCAGGTCGATTTCAACTTCGACAACCTCGCCACGGCCGCGCCCAACATCCGCTCGGGCAAGCTGAAGGCCATCGCGGTCACTACGCTCGCCCGCTCCCCGGCGCTGCCGGACGTGCCGCCGGTGGCCGACACGCTCAAGGGATTTGCGATCGACACGTGGTGGGGCCTGGTCGCGCCGGCCGGGACGCCGCGCGAAGTGATTGTCAAACTGAACAGCGCCTTCGTGGCCGCGCTGCAGTCGCCGGAATCGAAGACACGATTCGCCGGCTTGATGGCGGAGCCTGTGCCTACCTCGCCGGAAGACTTCGGCAACCTCATGAAATCCGAGCTCGCCAAATACGAAAAGGTAGTGAAGCTTTCCGGCGCAAAAGTCGACTGAGCGCGTCACCGCACAGTCCTACAGCGCCTGTGCGGCTTGTCTGACAGGCGCCCCAGCTCACCCGTGGGTACATTGGCTCTTCCATTGGGCAACAGGGGCACGGCATGGCTACTGCGCGGATCCTTCTGTTTCTGGCTTTCACAGCTTGTAGCGCGAACACGCTGGCCCAGGTCATGCCGCTTCCCGGCAGCCGCACCTACCTTGGATTGAACCTGGCCCATGGCACTTTCGATTGCGCCGGCACCGCGCTCGTTTGCGAAAAACGGCCCGCCACCTTGTATGCCGGCACCATGCTCGGCAAATACTGGGGCGCCGAGGTCGGCTACGTTGATGCGGGTCGTCAGTGGCGCAACGGCATCGAGAGCCGGGCCTCTGGCGTGAACCTCAGTTTTGTGGGCCGCGCGCAGGTTGCTTCGTCTTTCGGCGTGTTCGGCAAGGTCGGCGCCACTTACGGCCGCAGCGACACCAGCGTGCTGGGCAACAACGCCGCCTTCAGCGGGGACCCGGGCTTTGGGCTGTCTTTCGGTGGTGGCGTCAGCTACAACATCACCCCGCAGCTGTCTGCAACCTTCGAGTGGGACAGTCACGACATGCGCCTGTCCAGCGGCCCCCTGCGCTCGACCAGCCTCGGCCTGCAGCTTCGGTATTGAGCTGCTTCGACTTCATTCGCCCAGGTACGCAGCCCGCACCTTCGGGTCGCTGAGCATCTGTTTGGCGTCGCCGCTCATGGTGATAAGCCCTGACTCCATCACGTAGCCGCGGTCGGCAATCTGCAGTGCGCGGCTCGCGTTCTGTTCCACCAGCAGGATCGTCACGCCCTGCGCATAAACCTCGCGTACCACCTCGAAGATCTTGTCGACCATGATTGGCGACAGGCCCATCGAAGGTTCGTCCATCAGCAGCACCTTGGGACGGCTCATGAGCGCGCGCCCCATCGCCAGCATCTGCTGTTCCCCGCCGGACATGGTGCCCGCCAACTGGTTGCGGCGCTCCTTGAGCCGCGGAAAGATACCGAACACCTTCTCCATGTCGGCCGCGATCTCGGGCTTGTCGTTGCGGATGTGCGCGCCCATCTGCAGGTTCTCGGTGATGGTCATGCGCGTGAACACCCCGCGGCCCTCGGGCACCATCGCCAGCCCCTGGCGCACCAGGTCCCACGCGCCCTTGCCCTTGATGTTCTGGCCCAGGTACTCGATCTCGCCGCCGTTCGCGGGCAACGTGCCGGTGATGGCTTTCATCGTCGTCGTCTTGCCGGCGCCGTTGGAGCCGATCAGCGTGACGAGCTCGCCTTCACGCACCTCGAAGTCCACGCCTTTCACAGCCTGGATGCCGCCATAGGAAACCTTCAGGCCGCTCACCTTCAGCAGAACCGGGCTCATTGCTTGTCCCCGGTCGAAGGCACGTTGCCGTGGTTGTGGCCCAGGTAAGCCTCGATGACTTTCTCGTCGCGCTGCACGTCGTAGGGCGAGCCCTGCGCGATCTGCTTGCCGTAGTCCAGCACCGTGACCTTGTCGCACAAGCCCATCACCAGCTTCACGTCGTGCTCGATCAAGAGGATGGTGCGGTTGTCCTTGCGGATGCGGTCGATCAGTTCGCGCAGCAGCACTTTCTCTGTGGCGTTCATGCCCGCCGCGGGTTCGTCGAGCGCGATCAGTTGCGGATCGGTGGCCAGTGCCCGCGCGATCTCCAGCCGCCGCTGGTCGCCATACGACAAGGTGCGGGCCTTGTAGGGGGCGTATTTCGCGATGCCGACGTACTCGAGCAGTTCATGCGCGCGCGCTGCGATCTCCCGCTCCTCAGTCTTGAAGCCGGGCGTGCGGAACACCGCGCCGAGCAGGCCCGAGTGGGTGCGAACGTGCCGGCCCACCATCACGTTCTCCAGCGCCGTCATTTCGGCAAAGAGGCGGATGTTCTGGAAAGTGCGCGCGATGCCGGCCCTGGCCACTTCATGCACCGCAGAAGGCTTGTACGGTTTGCCGGCAAGCTCGAAGGTACCGCTGTCGGGCGAGTACAGGCCCGTGATCACGTTGAAGAAGGTGGTCTTGCCTGCGCCATTGGGGCCGATCAGGCCATACACCTGGCCACGCTCGATGGCCAGGCCCACGTCCGACAGGGCTTGCAGCCCGCCGAAGCGCTTGGAGACGCCGGACACGCGAAGGACGATGTCGGCCATGCTCAGGCCTCTTTCGCAGTTTGCGGCAGGGCCTTGCCGTGTTCCGGCGTGGGCCACAAGCCCCGCGGGCGCCACAACATGATGATGATCATCGCCAGTGCAATCAGCAACTGGCGAAGGATCGATGCATCGAGCCGCCCGCCGGTGACCGACTGCAGGTCGAACACGCCCGAGACCCAGCGCAGCACTTCGGGCAGTGCCGACAGCAG
Organism: Ramlibacter sp.; assembly: GCA_046595775.1. GTDB lineage: Bacteria > Pseudomonadota > Gammaproteobacteria > Burkholderiales > Burkholderiaceae_C > Ramlibacter. The sequence goes on from JBKJOM010000038.1 coordinate 7,096, forward strand.
CACCGCGCCGAGGATCACGCCCGGAAGGTGACCGATGCCGCCCAGCACCACCATCGCCACGATCATCACCGACTCCATCAGGCTGAAGGACTCGGGCGACACGAATTGCTGGAATGCGGCGAACATGGTGCCGGACACACCGCCGAAGGTGGCACCCATGCCGAAGGCGAGCAGTTTCATGTTGCGGGTGTTGATGCCCATGGCCTTGGCCGCGATCTCGTCTTCTCGGATCGCCATCCAGGCGCGGCCGATGCGCGAAAGCTCGAGACGATGGCAGACCACCACGCTCAACACCACCAGCGCAAGGAAAAGGTAGTAGTACCAGGTGACCGAGTTGATCGTGATGCTGCCGATTTCGAGCGGCTTGGCGAAGTTGATGCCAAGCAGCCGCACCGGCTCGATCTGGTTAAGCCCCTTTGGCCCGTTGGTGATGTTGACCGGATGGTCCAGGTTGTTCAGGAACACCCGGATGATTTCACCGAAGCCGAGCGTGACGATCGCGAGATAGTCGCCACGCAACTTGAGCGTGGGGGCGCCGAGCAGGATTCCAAAGACGCCCGCGACCGCCGCCCCCAGCGGGATCACCAGCCAGATCGACGTATGCAACCCGGTCGGAAAGGTCTGCCTGAACCACTCGAAGGTTTCGGACAAGTGCGGCGATGCCATCAGCCCGTACATGTACGCGCCGATCGCAAAGAAAGCGACGAAGCCCAGGTCCAGGAGGCCCGCGTAACCCACCACGATGTTCAGGCCAAGGGCCAGCAGCACATAGAGCAACGCCATGTCGGCGATGCGCACCCAGAAATTGCCTGCCGATTGCAGCAGCAGTGGCAGGATGACGAGGGCCAGCGCCGAGAGCGCATAGACCGCGTACTTGTTCTGCCGGTTGATGAAGTTCATCATCCCCATCCCTTTCAGGCACGGTCCGCGACGCGTTCACCCAGCAGGCCGGAGGGCCGCAGCGTGAGCATCACGATCAGGACGATGAACGCGAAGATGTCGGCGTAGTGGCTGCCCAGCACGCCTCCCGTGAGCGCGCCGATGTAGCCGGATCCGATCGACTCGATCAAACCCAGCAGGATGCCGCCGACCACCGCCCCGGCCAGGTTGCCGATGCCGCCGAACACCGCCGCCGTGAAGGCCTTGAGGCCAGGCAGGAAACCCATGGTGTGTTGCACCGTGCCGTAGTTCGACGCGTACATCACGCCGGCGATGGTGGCCAGCACCGCGCCAATGACGAAGGTGGCCGAGATCACGGTGTCGGGCTTGACGCCCATCAGCGCCGCGACGCGCGGGTTCTCCGCGGTGGCGCGCATTGCGCGGCCGAGCTTGGTGTAGTTCACCAGATACATCAGCACCGCTAGCGAGACGGCGGTGAGGCCCAGGATCATGATCTGCGTGGTGGTAATCACCGCGCCGCCCACTTCGAAAGGAATCGGCGGCAGCAGCGTGGGATAAGGCTTGTAGTTCGGCTTGAAGACGATCATCGCCAGCGTTTGCAGCAGGATCGACATGCCGATGGCAGTGATCAGCGGCGCCAGCTTGGGACTGTTGCGCAACGGCCGGTAGGCCACCTTCTCGATGATGAAGTTGAGCGCCGCCGCGACGAAGCACGAAAGCACCAGCGCAATCATCAGCAGCAGCCAGCCCGGCATCCCCGGCATGGACTCCTGCACCGTGGTGATGATCGACCAACTGGTGAGCGCGCCCACCATGAGCACTTCGCCGTGCGCAAAATTGATCAGGTTGATGATGCCGTAGACCATGGTGTAACCCAGGGCCACCAGGGCATACATGCTGCCGAGGACCAGACCGTTGATGATCTGTTGCAGCAGTGTTTCCATAAGAATCTTCTCCGGTTTCTTCGCGCCCCGCCGGTGGCTTTGCGGCGCTCTTCTTCAGCTTGGGATGGTAGCCATGCCAGATGCGTGCCCGCCCCGGAACCCGGCGGGGTTTTCCCTTGAAAGCGGCCCTCACTCCTTCGTATCGTTGCGTTTCTTCAGCTCGCGCAGCTTTTCGGCGATTCGGATCTCCAGCCCGCGCTCCACGGGGCGGTAGAAATTCGGCGCTTCCATACCGGACGGAAAGTAGGTTTCGCCGGCCGCGAAGCCGCCTTCCTCGTCATGCGCATAGCGGTAGCCCTTGCCGTAATCGAGATCCTTCATCAGTTTCGTCGGCGCGTTGCGCAGGTGCATGGGCACCGGGCGCGTGCCGTCCTGCTTGATGAAGGCCTTGGCTTCGTTGAAGGCGGCATATACCGCGTTGGATTTCGGCGCCAGCGCGAGGTAGATCACGCACTCGGCCAGCGCCAGCTCGCCTTCGGGCGAGCCCAGGCGCTCGTAGACTTCCGCTGCATCGAGCGCCAGGCGCAGTGCGCGCGGGTCTGCCAGACCGATGTCCTCGGCCGCCATGCGGATCAGGCGCCGTGCCATGTAGCGCGGGTCGGCCCCGCCATCGAGCATCCGCATGAACCAGTAGAGCGATGCATCGGGGTCCGAGCCTCGCACCGATTTGTGCAGCGCGCTGATGGTGTCGTAGAACTGCTCGCCGCCCTTGTCGTAGCGACGCATCCGCTCGCCCAGCACCTTGAGCAGCCATGGGTCGGTGATCTCCGCGATCTTCTCCTGCTTGGCCGAGACCGACAGCGTCTCCAAAGTGTTTAGCAGACGCCTCGCGTCTCCGTCCGCATAGGCCACAAGCCGCTCCAGCGCGGCCTCCTCCACCGGCGGCACCGAACCGATGGACTGCGCCTTTCCGACGATCTGCTTCAGGTCGTCCTCGCCCAGTGGCTGCAACACGTACACCGCCGCGCGCGACAACAGGGCGGAGTTCACTTCGAACGACGGGTTCTCGGTGGTCGCGCCGATGAAGGTGAACAGGCCCGACTCGACGTGCGGCAGGAAGGCGTCCTGCTGGCTTTTGTTGAAGCGATGCACTTCGTCGACGAACACGATGGTCCGGCGCCCGCCCGCGCCCGCGGCGGTCTCGAGGGCTGTTCCCTGCGACATCTGCGCCCGCTCCACCGCGTCGCGGATGTCTTTCACGCCGCCGAGCACAGCGCTGATCTGGATGAATTGCGCATCGAACGAATCGGCCATCAGCCGCGCGATGGTGGTCTTGCCGGTGCCCGGCGGCCCCCACAGGATGCAACTGTGCGGCTGCCCCGATTCGAAAGCGATGCGCAGCGGCATCCCTTCGCCCAGCAGGTGCTGCTGGCCGATCACCTCGCCCAGGGTGTGGGGGCGCAGACGTTCGGCGAGGGGCTGCAGGGCGGTGGCAATGGGGGGAGGCATGCGGGCAGTTTATATTCGCGCCACCATGGACGCTCAACTCTGGTCGACCTTCTCCGCGCTGTTCGGCGCCCTGGTGGGCGGCGGCATCAGCTACATGCTCAACCGCCAGCAGTTCGCCAACCAGTTGAAGCTGGCGCAGGAAGCGCACCGCACCGAGTTCATGGCGGAGGAAACCGCGCGGGCGCTCTTGCGCCACAAGTCCTTCACCGACCGTTCATTCGAAACGCTTCGTGGCCACCTCGGAGGCTTCCAGGACGACGAACTGCGCAAGATCCTGGTGCGCGCCGGCGCGATGCGCGTCTACCGTGACGATGGCAGCGAGTGGTGGCGCCTGGTCTCGCGCATGGACGAATTCATCGAGCGCAAGGAGCTGGAGAAAATCGCGCGGGAAATTTGACCCACCCCCGAAGCGTCTCCGGCGCCTCCCCCTCAAGGGGGCGTCCCCAGCGGCCCGGCGGAGCCGGTTCCGCGATGGCCCGCGAAGGGAACCTTCACGTCATTGCGGTGGCCGCATCACAGCCGCACCCTGCGGCGGCTTGAACTGGAACTGCTCGGCTGGCACGGCAGCGTTCAACTCCATCTTCGCGAAGGTCAGCACGGAGCGCTGTCCGAAACTGTCAAGCATTTCGAGCACGGCGAGGTCATTGCCGCGAAAGCCCAGCTTCATGTCGTGCAACTGGCCTTCCTTCACTTTCGGCGTGGCCTGCATCCATTGAATCCCGTCCTTCTCGCCGGCGGCCTGCAGATCGAAGTCGCGACGCAGCGCAGCCAGGTCCGGCGCCGATGCGATCAGCGCTGCAGGCGTCGAGCTGAGCACGGATGCCTGCTTGCGCGCCGTCACCTGGTTCAAGTCAACGTCGTACAGCCACAGCGTCTGGCCATCGGCGACGATGGTCTGCTCGAAGGGCTTCTTGTAGTTGAAGCGGAAACGGTTGGGTCGGGCGAACTCGAAGGTGCCGGTCGAGGTCTTGCTGCGCGCGGCCTGCCCTTCGCGCGAAGGCGCGGTCACGACCTGGGTGAATTCAGCGCGGCCACTCTTTGCGGTCTTCACAAAATTTTCCAGGGCGTCCAGCCCCGAGGCCTGGGCCGCCCAGGCGCTTGCCGCCAACAAGGAAGCGATCACGAACTTTTTCATGCCGCCATTGTGGCTTGCGGCGCGCGTAGCCCAGGTAGGCCCGGGCCGACGAATGGTTGACTTTGTGACCAGCTGTTATTCCAGCCGCCCGGGCACCAGGATTTCGCGCTGGCCGCTACCGCTCATCGCGCTCACCAGGCCCGCCTTCTCCATGTCCTCGACCAGGCGCGCGGCGCGGTTGTAGCCGATCTTGAGGTGCCGTTGCACCAGCGAGATACTGGCCTTGCGGTTCTTCAGCACGACTTCGACGGCCTGGTCGTACATCGGGTCCTTCTCGCCACCCGAACCCCCTTCGCCGCCCAACAAGTCACCGTCCTCGTCGACGGTGCCGCCCTCGAGCACACCCTCGATGTAGTTGGGAGCGCCCTGCGCCTTGAGGTAGCCCACGACGCGGTGCACTTCGTCGTCACTGACGAAAGCACCGTGCACGCGAATCGGGAAACCGGTGCCGCTGGGCATGTACAACATGTCGCCCATGCCGAGCAGCGCCTCCGCGCCCATTTGATCGAGGATGGTGCGCGAATCAATCTTGCTCGCGACCTGAAACGCAATGCGCGTGGGTACGTTGGCTTTGATCAATCCCGTGATCACGTCAACCGATGGGCGCTGCGTCGCGAGAATCAGGTGGATGCCCGCCGCGCGAGCTTTCTGCGCAAGCCGTGCAATCAGCTCTTCGATCTTCTTGCCCGCCGTCATCATCAGGTCGGCCAACTCGTCGATTACGACGACGATAAACGGCATTTCTTCGATGG
>JBKJOM010000073.1:0-3542 GCA_046595775.1 Ramlibacter sp.
GTCCGCGGCAACATGAGCTCGCGAAACGCGTCGAGATAGAGGTCAATCTGACCTTCCTCCCACCAGGACAGGTTAGGCATGTAGGCCACCAAAGGCACCTCAGCGTAGTCGGCCGCGATCTCTGCGATGGTGCTAATGGCTTCCGGACTGCCGACGAAGCCGACCTTGAAAACCTGCACCGAAACATCCTCGAGGATCGCGCGCGCCTGCTCCGCAATCACCTCGTCATCGAAGGCGAAATGGTCGAACACCTCGGCCGAATCGCGTGCATAAGCGCCTGTTACAACTGGGAGCGCGTGTGCGCCCACCGATGCGATTGCTGTTACATCTGCAGCCAATCCACCGGCGCCGCTTGGGTCGCTCGCGTTGAACACGATGACACAGGCGGGGTTGCCGGCGTCGTCTTCAACCGCCTCTGACGGATCGGCATTGTGGAGGGGAGTGGGGTTTGTCATAGGCCTGATTCTTCCAGCCGATTGGCACGCTCGGCGTTAGTGCTGCGAAGGGCCTCGATACAATCGTTGCATTCTATTCGAAGGCCCTTTAAGCTGTGACTGAAGCGAAAACTTGGATGTGTCTGATTTGCGGGTGGATCTATGACGAAGCCGCCGGAGCCCCTGATCATGGCATCGCCGCCGGCACCTTGTGGTCCGAGGTTCCGATGAACTGGACTTGCCCCGAATGCGGAGCCCGCAAGGAAGATTTTGAGATGGTGCAGATTTAAAGGGCGACCCCTTGTTACATCTTCGGATGATGCCGCGCCCAGTGCAGTTACAAATATGAGGAGCAGCGTCAAGTGAGCACGACTGGATTCAAGGTGCTGGTGATCGATGACAGCAACACGATCCGGCGCAGCGCAGAGATTTTTCTGAAGCAGGGTGGGCATGACGTGCTCTTGGCCGAGGACGGCTTCGATGCGCTGGCCAAGGTCAACGACTACCAGCCCAACCTGATCTTCTGCGACATCCTCATGCCCCGGCTCGACGGCTACCAGACCTGCGCAATTATCAAGCGCAATGCGAAGTTCGCTTCGGTCCCGGTCGTCATGCTGTCCTCGAAGGACGGTGTATTCGATAAGGCGCGCGGCCGCATGGTGGGGTCGCAGGACTACCTGACCAAACCGTTTACCAAGGACCAGCTGTTGCAGACGGTGCAGCAGTTCGGGGCCGCCCAAGAAGGAGTGAGTTGATGGCAATACAAAAAGTGCTCGTTGTGGACGATTCCAAAACAGAGCTGATGTTCATGACGGACCTGTTGCAGAAAAACGGCTTTCGCGTCAAGACCGCGGAGAACGCGGAAGACGCTTTTCGGCGCTTGGCCGAAGAGAAGCCCGACCTGATCCTGATGGATGTGGTGATGCCCGGCCAGAATGGTTTCCAGCTCACGCGGGCCATCACGCGGGACCCGCTCTATGCCGACGTGCCGATCATTATGTGCACCAGTAAGAACCAGGAAACCGATCGAGTCTGGGGCATGCGGCAGGGAGCCCGTGATTACATCACGAAACCCGTGGATGCTGATGAGCTTATGGCCAAGATCAGGGCGCTCAGTTGAGCTTCTGACGAAACTAGCTCATGGCCAACCGCGAAGCCCTCCGAGAACTCCAGAGCCGGCTGGCAACCCGGCTTCAGGCCGCCCGAACCGAAGGCGTGCAGGCCTCGTGGCTGGCCGTGGAATCGGCCGGCGCGAAGTACCTGTTTCCGCTCGCGCAATCCGGCGAGATTTTTCCTTTCGCCAGCGCGCAGCCTGTTCCCTATACGCAGACGTGGTTCTTAGGAGTTGCCAACCTTCGCGGTGGCCTCTTTGGCGTGGTCGACCTTGCGAGTTTCGTCGGCGGCCAGGCCCCCAGCATGCGATCGGACGCTACGCGCGCCGAGTCGCGCCTGGTGGCACTCAATGCGCTGTTCGAAGTCAATTGCGCCCTGCTCATCGACCGGCTGGCGGGCTTGCGCAACCTCGACGCCTTTTCCTCCTCCAGTGAGCCCCCAGAGGGCTCGCCTGGTTATTTCGGCAGCGGTTATACCGATGCCGCTGGCGCCTACTGGCAGGAAATCAACCTGCAGGCGCTGTCGCAACAACCCCAGTTCCTGAGCATCAGCGCTTAAGCACCGTACCCGGAAGGCCCGCATCATGTCCGTCGTTGAGAAACTGAACAAACTGTTCTCCAGAAAACCCGAAGCACCTTCTACGGAAACCAGCGGTGACCTCAGCCTGGGAACACCGGACGTCACGTTAGACCCAATGGCCACGGGTTCGATGCAGTCCAACCAGACGGTCGCAATGAATTCGGCGGAGGACAGCGTCACCGACGACTCGCTCGCCCCGATTGATGCGGCTGAAGAAGCAGAACTCATCTCGGTACCAGGGCTGGGCCGCCGTTCGATCGTTACCCATCAGCGCATCCTGTTTACCTTGCTGGCCGTCGCACTCGCTGTGCTGGGCTCGGTGGCATTCCTCGCCGTAAACCAGGCCGAGAAGGTTGCCCAGCAGGTGGCCGGTACCGGCCAGTCGCTGATGCAGTCCCAGCGTCTTGCGAAGTCGGTGTCCCAGGCGCTGGTGGGCAGCCCGCAGGCCTTCCCCGACGTGAAAGAGTCGGCCGACGTGCTGGCCAAGACGGTGCGCGGCCTGAAGGTCGGCGATGAATCGCTGCGCCTGCAGCCGGTGGTCGTCGAACTTCAAGAAGACGTTGAGAAGATCACGCCCCTCATGGAGCGCGCCGAAAAGAACGCCGCTACGGTGATGGGCCAGCAGAAGATCCTGACGCAAGTGGGCACCGCGCTGCGCACCATCAACCGCCAGTCGTCCGACCTGCTGGAAATCGCCGAGACGGTCTCGTCCCTCAAGCTGCAGCAGAACGCCGCACCGGCAGAAATTTCCGCTGCCGGCCAGCTGGTGATGTTGACGCAGCGCATCGGTAAATCCGCCAACGAATTCCTGACGATGGAAGGCGTGTCGCCCGAGGCTGTGTTCCTGCTGGGCAAGGACTTGAACTCCTTTAAAGAAATTGCGCAGGGCCTGCTGGACGGCAGCCCCGAGCTGCGCTTGACCGGCTCCAAGGACCCGCAGACGCGCGAGCGCCTGGAAGCGCTGATGAAGCTCTACGAGCAGACTCGTACGCAGGCCGGCGCCATTCTGGGCAATCTGCAGGGCCTGGTGTCCGCGCGTGAAGCACAGGCGGCGATCATTGCGGACAGTGAGCCGCTACGGCGTTCGATGGAAGAACTGCAGGGCAAGCTCTCCGCGCAAACCGGCCTGGGCGCCGGCGCCCTGACCACCCTGGGCTTGTCCGCGTTCTTTGCCATCCTGTGCGCCGTCGGTCTGGCGTACGTTCAGCTGCAAGACAGCCGCAAGCGCCAGACGGTGGCCGAACATCAGCGGCTGGAAGCCGAGAATCAGGAGCAGGAAGCCAAGCGCGTGAACGACGCCAACCAGGCGGCCATTTTGCGATTGATGAACGAACTGCAGACAGTGGCCGAGGGCGACTTGACACAGGAAGCCACGGTGACCGAGGACATCACCGGCGCCATTGCCGACTCGGTGAA